>JBQTGY010000051.1:0-53184 GCA_052390415.1 Pseudomarimonas sp.
TGAAAAACTTCGACCTTCGCAATCTGGATTTCAACAACGCCGGCGCCTTTCCCAATCCGGTAAAAGCGTTTTTCTGCATCCTCATCATCGCGCTCCTGCTGTTGGGAGGTTGGTATTTCTTCGTGCGCGACCAGCTAATACAGCTGGAGGCGCTTGAAGGGACCGAGGTGCAATTGCGCAAGGACTTCGAGTTCAAGGCTGGCAAGGCCGCAAATCTGGAGCCACTCAAGCGTCAGCTTGAAGAAATGGGGATATTGCTGCAGCAAATGCTGAGGCAACTCCCAAGCAAGAATGAAATGCCAGACCTGATTGTCGACATTTCTCAGACGGCGTTGGCTAGTGGAATTCAGAATGAACTGTTTCAGCCAGGCGCAGAATCCTCGAAGGAGTTTTACGCCGAGAAGCCAATCAAACTGCGAATGGTGGGTGCCTACCATCAGTTTGGTGCATTCGTTAGTGGTGTTGCTTCGCTGCCGAGGGTTGTCATTATGACCATGCACGACATCGTGTTGACGCCTAAGCGAGACGACGCAGGCCTGTCTTCTGGCAATCTCGTGTTGGAAGGTACGATCAAGACGTACCGTTACCTTGACGAAGACGAAAAGGCTGGCGGGGGGGTGCAAGTGCAATGAGCGCACATTCGAAGCCCGCCAGCAAAATGAAAAGGTCAATCCGCTATGCCGCCATTCTGGCAGCCATGACGCTTGCCGGTGGCTGCACCCACAACAATGCGGACCTTCAGTCCTACGTCGCAGAAGTCAAATTGCGGCCGGGTCCTCCGCTTGATCCACTGCCTGTCATGCGTCAGTTCGAGACTTTCGAATATAAGGCGTATGGCTTGCGCGATCCTTTCAGCGTGCAGACCGACGAAGAAGAAGAGGCTGGGAGCGACTCCGATGGACTTCGACCAGACCCCAATCGACGCCGTGAACTGCTCGAGTCGTTTCCACTTGACGGCCTGAGCATGGTGGGCACCTTGGGCGAGGGAGAGTCAATGGTCGCCCTGGTTGTCGACCCTGCCGCGGTAATTCACCGGGTGGTAGCCGGAAATTACCTGGGGCAGAACGAAGGTCGGGTTTTAGCCATTTCTGAGGGGGAAATATCCCTGCTGGAATTGGTTTCGGACGGCGCCGGCGGATGGATCGAACGCCAGGCATCCGTAGCGCTAGACGAAAAATGAGCGACTTGGGGGACAAACTGATGACTGCTACAAAGCCAAAAACGCATTTTGCAGCCTACAAGCAATTCAGTCGGCAGCTGGCGACCTGTGTCGTACTCGCGAGCTTGTCCGTGCCAGCACTGGCGGCAAACACACTGCGAGAGATTACCTATTCGCCCGGGGCCAATGGAGTAGTCGACATCATCCTGCAGTTGGATGGGCCGGCCAGCGACGCGCAGGTGTTTACCACCGATGATCCGCCGCGAATCGCGATTGATTTGGTGGATACGGCGAACGGTGTTGAGCAAAAGCGAATCGCCGTAGGTTCCGGAGCGACCAGCGCCATCACCGCCGTAGAGGCAGGCGGCAAAACCCGAGTTGTAGTAGACCTGTTCTACGCAACCACTTACGACGCCCGCGCCGAAGGCAATCGCTACGTAGTCCGGGTTGAGGGTGGCAAAGGCAAAAACAATGTCGATCTGTCGACTGCGGTCAATCCTGATCCCGCCAAGCGACCGCCTGCCTCCGGATTGGCGATTTCCAACGTGGATTTCAGGCGCGGCGACAGCGGAGCCGGCAAAGTGGTGCTGAGTTTCTCGGGAGACGGGGTGAGCGCTGATCTGGCGGACTCGGGCAATGGCTTGTTGCTTGATGTCGCCAATGCTTCGTTGCCGGACGCGCTGGCCCAGCGTCTCGATGTCACCGACTTCGCTACGCCGGTCGAGACCGTTGAACTTCGCGCTACCGCTTCAGGCGCCACGCTTCGAATTGCTACCACCGGGCGCTACGAATCGCTTGCCTATCAGAGCGGCAACGAATACGTCATTGAAGTGACACCCGTTGTTGAAACCGAGGAATTGGCGCTCGGCGTTGAGGGCGAGCCAAAGGGATATACGGGCACGCCGGTCACCTTCAACTTCCAGGACATCCCCGTGCGGACGGTGCTCCAACTGGTGGCCGAAGAGTCCGGTCGCAACGTGGTCGCGTCGGACTCGGTGACTGGAAACGTGACCTTGCGACTGATCAACGTGCCTTGGGATCAGGCCCTGGACATTGTCCTGCGTGCGAAGGGGTTGGATCAGCGCGAAGACGGGAACGTGGTCTGGATCGCCCCGCAAACCGAAATTGCTGCCTACGAGCAGGCACTTGCAGATGCTCGTTTGGCCAACGAGCAGCGGGCGAAAACAGTCAGCGAATACATTCCAATCAACTATGGAAACGCCGAAGAGATCGCCAAGCTGTTGACCGAAGACGCCAGGCAAGGCGGCGGTGGCGGAGGTCAGTCCGGCGCCGGCGGTGGCGCAGGTGGTGGTTCGCAGCGCGGTTTCCTGTCGCCCCGGGGTAGCGTCACCTTTGATAAGCGGACCAACACCCTGCTTGTCAATGACTCCGAGGAAAAAATCCGTGAAGTGAAGGCGCTGATCGCAGTGCTCGACAGGCCGGTGGATCAGGTGCTCATCGAGGCCCGCATCGTTGTCGCGTCCGAATCATTCCGCAGAGAATTGGGAGCGAGATTCGGAGTCAGCGGGTCTGATGAGGCAGGTAATGGCGATGTCATCACCACCACGGGTTCCGCCAATGGTGCAGACGAGATGACCAATCTGGCGCTGACCAATCGGCTGAGAGGGCGAAGCTCTGGCTTGCCAACCTCTGCATTCGGCGAAGTCGGTCAGGGGGTGCTTGTTCCGACCTTGGCTGACCGTCTGAATGTCAATTTGCCAGTGACAAGTCCGGCCGGAGCGATCGGCTTTGCAATCCTGGGAGCAGATTATTTGATTGATCTGGAGCTCTCGGCGCTGGAGGCAGAGGGGCGCGGCGAAGTAGTGACCAGCCCACGTGTAATCACTGCCAATCAGCGAGAGGCCATCATCCGACAGGGTGATGAGGTTGGATTCACGACGCTCCAACCCGGCGCAGCGGGTGGCGGGGCTCAGTTCACCACCGAGTTCAAGCAAGTGTTGCTGGAACTCAAGGTCACTCCCACCATCACCCAGGATGGACGCGTGTTCCTGGTACTGCAAGTCAAAAAGGATGAATTGACCGGTTTCTTCCAGTCGCCGACGGGCCGCATTCCGGAGATCTCAACCCGGGAAATCAGCACGGCGGTGCTGGTTGACAATGCACAGACTGTCGTCATTGGCGGCGTGTATGAGTTCCGTTCAGCAGAAGATCTGACGAAGGTGCCCTTCCTCGGCGACGTGCCTGTGCTCGGCAATCTCTTCAAGACCAAGTCAAAGAATTCCGACAAAGCAGAGCTTCTGATCTTCGTCACACCCAAAGTGCTCCCAGTCGCTGGCAAGCGCCCGTGAATCCAATGCCCAACTCCTGTTTCCCAATCGCGCGCAGCCTGGCTGATGCACGGAGAATAACGATGAAAGCGAAAGCCAACTTGAAGTTTCTTCTTCTGTTGATTTCTGCCGCTATGCTTTCAGCATGCGGCGGCAGCAGCGGCGAAAGCAACGGATCCTTCACGCCTGCAGGCATTCGCATCACCGCGACCGCCCAAAGCGGTTCTGTGCAATCGGGGTCGACCACAGACATCACGGTTCGAGTCACCGAGGCCAACGGTGCGGGAATCGAAGAAGGCACCCTCGTCAATGCAGTGGTAAGCCCTGCGGCCAATGGCACCATCCTTGCCGTCAGTGGTTCAGGTACCACAAGCCAGCCCCAGATTGAAACGGTGGGTGGAACCGCCAATTTCCGTTTCCGCGGAACTGGCCCGGGCGGAATTGCCACCCTCACTTTCTCTGTTAACGACCCCCAAGTCTTGTTGGGAACACGTACAGTTTCAACCACCGTCAGTATCACTGTGACCCCACCCGGTCCCGATAATCGACTGACTCTGCAGGCAACCACCACCACGTTGCCGATCAATGCCTTCAATGTGCAGCCGTTCGTGGGTTCCCCATTCATGTCGGAGGTCACCGTCACGGTCAGGACTTCGAGTGGGCAGGCGGTCAACATGCCGGACGGAATTCAGGTGTCCATCAACCCTGTCGGCAGCACCGGCGGCTTCAGTACGCTGGACGACCCCACAACAACTGACATCAACGAATTCACCAATCGGCTCGGTCAAGGGCCAGTAGATGTCGTTGCGGGTAAGGCCACGCTTTTTGTGCATTCATTCAACTTGACGGGGACGACAACTCTCACCGTCACAACTGTGGATCCGGACACAACACAAACCGTAACGTCAACGCTGGTCTTCAATATTGTCAGCTCGATTCCGAACTTGCCTGCGAGTGTGTTCATCAGCCCACCGCTCAGCTCCATTTACGCGCAAGGCTCCGGCGGAAATGTTTCCACACAGGTGGAAATCTACGTCGCTGATGGCATCGGTCAGCCTGTGCCCAATCCAACGGCGGGCAACAACGCGTTCAACAATGTCCGTCTGGAGCTGACCGGTGAGGCCGCAGCGGGTGGGGCGCGCGTTAGTGGTACGAATGCTCAAGGTCAGAACGTTCAGGGCACGGCGGTTTCGCTGCGCACCTTGGCGGGAATTTCGGGTGCATTGGTAACCAGCGGAACCACCACCGGCAGCATGCAGTTCCGTGTCACCGCGGATCGGGCCGACAACAATGTCGACAATGGAATCAGTGATCCGGTTTTTGCCGAACAAACCATCGTCGTTTCCGACGGGGTGCCGTTTGATATCGAAATTACCCAGCCCATCGTCAACGTCATCGACGTGTTGCCGCTTGGACCAAACCCGCCGAACCCGGCCGACTGGGCGATCACCAGCTTCTTCAGCCCCCTCGTCAACATTGAGCAGAACACTCCGATCACCGTGCCGTTACGCCCGGATGGTGCCTACTCGATGACGGTCGGTGTGGTCGTGACCGACCGGCTGGGAAATCCGCCGCTGCCGGGTACGGTCGTTCGCTTCGGTTTGATTGACGAGCCTCAGGTGACTGGTCTGGGCGACTTCCTGATTTCCGGCCCTGATGGCAACCCGCAAGAAGCCGGCACGACATTCACCGCGCCGACTGGTCGCTTCACCACGGCAGGCGGTGGTATTGGTCCCAACGACACCCTGGTGGTGTTCGGTGAAAACACCGCGGGCAATCGTGACCTGGAGAGTGCCAGGACGGTGAGCCGGGTCAACTCGGCGACCAACCTGACGACGCAGTCCCCGTTCAATCGCAACGACACCACGGGCTCGATCGTGGACAGTGGCGCCGTGCTCAACTACGTCGCTGGTCGCGCAGCCGATGGCAATATCATCG
Source organism: Pseudomarimonas sp. (assembly GCA_052390415.1). Taxonomy (GTDB): domain Bacteria; phylum Pseudomonadota; class Gammaproteobacteria; order Xanthomonadales; family Xanthomonadaceae; genus JANNWF01. Next base: position 5,386 of record JBQTGY010000051.1, read on the forward strand.
CCACAGCGACGACGGACGCGCGCGGTAATGCGGTGACACAGATGAAGTATCCGGTCACCAAGTTGGGCAAGCGCGCCATCGTCTGGGCGGCAACGTCGGGGCGGTTGGTGGCAGGCAACCAGAATCAGGTGACGGACGCCGAGTTGCTGGTGTTTGCCGGACTGGCGCCTCCGTTCCTGTCAGTGAGCGCGACCTCCATTCCGGGCAACACAACCACTGATTTGACAGTCTGCGTCACTGATGCGCTGGCAGTGCCGGTTCGTGGCTTGCCGATCAGCTTCCGCTTCCGCGATTTGAACGGCGGTGTCGGCCGCGTCAACGGGGTCGAGTTCTCCGGTTCCACGACTGCGCTGTCGGATAACAATGGGTGCGGCACGGTGAGCGTGTTCACCTCTGGATTGCTGGCCAACGCGGGCCTCGACTTCTCGGTCGGTGGCCAAGTCGCGCCAGTCCAGATTGTCGTTGGCGCCCAGGTGTTGATTGCTACCCCCAACTTGATCATCAGCGACAACGGTGGACTCACCACCCTGCGTTTGATGGATTCCAGCGGTCGTCCGATCCCCGGCGTGCAGTTGGTGGGAACTTGCACGACCACCAATGGTGCCATCGCCACCACGGTTCCTGACCCGAATGGCGGCACTGGCATCACCAATGCCAACGGCGAGTCGCGCTGGATCATCACCGGCAGCAACTTCAGCCAGGTCAACGGGTTTGGTACCGCGATCTGCACCTACACCACCGTCACTGGCTCACCAACGGCCGTGGTTACCGCGCGCGGTACGGATCGTTGCGCCATTCCGATCAGCCCACCGTTCCCGGGCTGCACGGGATTGCAGACCTTGACTCTGACTGGAAACACGAGTGCGCCGTTCCAAGCGATCAGTACACCGGTCGGCATTTCGTGCACCTTCCCAGCCACGTCCTGCACTGGGCAGTTCCCGCAGAACACGATCGTCGACATTCAGGCGAATCGTTCAACCTCCACGACGAGCATGGCATCCCTTGTTCCGGTCATTACGGGGAGCTGCGTGGAGGTTGTGGGAACCAAGACCAACAACTCGGTCGTGGTGCAGGTGCAGATGAACGGTGCGCGGGCTTGCAACATTGCGTTCCCTGCGGCGCCTTGATGCATTGACTTAAAGGGCGAACCCTTCTGATCAATATGTTCCCCGCTAGGCTGATGCCAGCGGGGTAAGCAGATCAGGAAAGCGCCTCTTGGATACAAGGAATGGCCCTGTCCAGAGTCGAGTACATCGCTGGGCAGGGCATTTTTAGAGAGGGTGACGCGCCTGACGTTGCCTATCTTGTCGAGGCTGGTGAAGTGGTAGTCAGCGCGAATCGACACGGCGTCTCGGTGATCTTGGCCACTCTCAAGGCTGGGGACCTGTTGGGCGAGATGGCGGTCATTGATGATGCGCCGCGCACCGCCAGTGCTACTGCACGCACTGATTGCGTATTGCTGCGGATTGATCGAACAGCCATAGCCGAGCGGCTGGAAGGCACTGATCCAATTATTCGCAGCCTGCTGGAAGGTCAGATTCAGCGCTATCGATCTGGGCTCGCGGCCATGCAGGGTTTGAGCGTGCCGTTAGGCAAGCCTTCGGTACTCAGCTACGGACGCTCAAACGAGCGCACCAGCATTGACAAGTTTAGATTGGAGTCCGATTTGCGGGACGCGCTGGCTCAAGGCGAACTCGACGTCAGCTTTCAACCACTCCTGGAAATTGCTACCGACCGGATCGCCGGCTACGAAGCGTTGGTTCGGTGGCCGCACCCGGAGCGCGGTTCAATCTCGCCAATCGAATTCATTACGTTGGCCGAAGAAACTTCGCTGATCAACCCTGTCGGCGAATACGTGCTGAATCGCGCCATCAATGCGTTGAGCCGCTTGGCCGACGCAGAGATTGATCCGCTGCCGTTCATCGCGATCAATGTCTCGCCAAAACAGTTGATGGAATCGGACCTGCTCAATCGCACGGTAGATAGAACCCGTGCGGCTGGAGTGCCGGTCAACCGTATCAAGCTCGAGATTACCGAAAGTCGCATGGTGGATTACCCCACCGTGCAGGCACTCCTGGTGCGTTGCCACCGGGAGGGTATCGAGGTCTCTCTGGATGACTTCGGCACCGGATTTTCCAATCTCGGACACCTGCATGCGCTGGAGTTCGACACGGTGAAGGTCGATCAGGCGTTTGCCCGCCACATGATGTCCTCTCGGCGGGCGATGGCGCTGGCCAAATCCATCATCAACATGATCCACGCGCTGGATGCGGACGTCGTCGTGGAAGGCGTCGAGACCGAGGCCCAGCTGGAAGTGCTGCGCAGCCTGGGATGCCGATACGCGCAAGGCTATTTGATTGGCCGACCCCAACCTTTGGGTGATGTGCTGGCCGCCTGGGCGCGTTAGTTTTCGTCAGTCGGGTTCTCTTGCTTGTTCACACGGCAATGCTCGCTTGGGAGCTGACAGGTAGAGCGCCTGAGCAAATTCGATCACTGCGTTCGAACGTCTTCATTTCGCTCGGTCGGCTCTACAAATGTGGGGTTCGTGAACGCTCTGGTAGAGCGCAGCTTGCTGCGCTGTTGTATCCCAATTTTCTCCAATGAGCCATCGGGACTTGGGGAACCTCCTGTCTCGCATGTTGTCCCTACCGCGCTTGCTTTTGTGGAATCTCCATGGACGGCTACCCCGTGAATAGTTCTGAAGCTTCGACCGACTTACTCGCCGCGTTTACCGGTCTGCGCGAATCGCTGAATGCCAGCGTTGTTGGGCAGCCCGTGTTGATCGAACGCTTGCTGATCGCGTTACTGGCTGACGGCCATTTGTTGGTTGAAGGTGCGCCCGGCCTTGCCAAGACCACCGCCATCAAGGAGCTGGCATTGCGCATCGAGGGGGACTTCCATCGTGTCCAGTTCACCCCTGACTTGTTGCCGGCGGATCTGACGGGTACCGAAATCTATCGACCCGAACTAGGCAAATTCGAGTTTCAACCAGGCCCGCTGTTTCACAACCTGCTGCTCGCCGATGAAATCAATCGCGCGCCGGCGAAGGTGCAGTCGGCGCTGCTTGAGGCCATGGGAGAGCGGCAGATTTCGGTGGGTCGAACTACCTATCCTTTGCCGCCGATGTTCCTGGTGATGGCGACGCAGAACCCGATCGAGCAGGAAGGCACCTATCCTTTGCCGGAAGCGCAGCTCGACCGCTTTTTGATGCACGTGCAAATTGGTTATCCCGAAGCCGCTGCGGAAACAGAAATCCTGCGTTTGGCGCGCGAACGAGCCAAGCGGGAAGCGGTGGGCAGCAGCCTTGTCACGCGTGCAACGGTGACCCAGGCGCAGATATTCGCCGCCCGCTCAGCGGTGCTCAACCTGCATTTTGCACCTGCACTCGAACGCTATCTGATCGAGTTGATTCTGGCGACACGCGGTGCCTCCGAGTACGGCGCCGATATCGTCAAGCGCATCGCTTACGGTGCCAGCCCGCGTGGGTCGATCGCGTTGGAGCGCTGTGCCCGCGCCAAGGCATGGATGGCGGGCCGCGACTATGTCGCGCCTCAAGACATCCACGATGTTGCCGCGGATGTACTGCGGCACCGTGTATTGATGTCGTTCGAGGCCGAATCCGAGGGCATCAACAGTGCCAGCGTGATCGCCGACCTGCTGGCGCGCGTGCCATTGCCATAAGGCAGGATGCCGCGATGATTGCGACCGCTCCCGTCACGCAGCCGGGAATTGAATGTGATCTTGCCGAACTGCTTGCCTTGCGCCTGCGAGCCGGCGAGCTGCGCGCGAGCGTGAATCGACGCAGCGCCGATCGCAATGCAGGCGCACGGCATTCCCCGTTTCGTGGCCGCGGCATGGACTATGCCGAGTCGCGTTTGTATGCGGCAGGCGATGACGTCCGCCATATCGATTGGCGGGTCACCGCGCGCACCGGCAAAACTCACACCAAGTTGTATCAGGCAGAACGCGAGCGCATCACGGCGGTCGTTGTAGACACTTCGCTTGCGATGGGATTTGGTACGCGGGTCTGCTTCAAGCGCGTGCAAGCGACGCGACTGGCAGCATTGATGAGTTGGTACGCGGAAGCCGATGGAGATCGCCTGTGCGCGGTCGCAAGCGGTCCCGGCGCGAGTCTGGTGCCCCCCGCTGGTGCCCGGCGCGGCGTGTTGCGTGTGCTAAAGGCGTTGGTTGGCTATTCGCAAGCGCAGCAAGAATCTGATGGCCCCAGCCTTGCGGCCACGCTGGATCGATTGGGACGGGTACTTCGTCCTGGCAGTCATGTGCTGTTGTTGGTGGACCATCGCAGCATCGATGCCGACGCACTGCGCTCGCTGACGCACTTGCGGCCGCACCATGACCTGATCGCCGCGGTGCTGGTTGACCCCATTGAGCGGGTCGCGCCACCTCCCGCCCGCTATCCCGTGCTTGCGGGTGGCCTGCGTTCGATTCTGGGCCTCGAAGCTGCCGCTGTGAGAGCCGCATGGCAACAGCATTTTGATACGGCCCTCGCGCACGCGCATGACGGTTTGCGCCGCGCCGGTGTGCGTGCAAGAGATGTTGCTACTGACGAAGATCCGGTCGATGCCTTGCGCTTGTTGTTGCGTGGCGTTACCCAGCGTAAATCGGCATGAAAGACGGCGCTTCCCCCGCGGGTGCGACGTTGGACCTGCGCGACATCCATTTGCCGGCAGAGCCAAGCTGGTGGCCGCCTGCCATCGGTTGGTGGGTGTTAACGGCGCTCGCCCTGGTTGCGGTTTGGTATGCAGGGCGTTGGCTGCTCACCCGGGCCAGAAGGCGTCGCCGCCTAAAAATGTTGCTGGCGGAGCTCCAGCACATCGAGCAAACCCATCCGCTGGATCAAGCCAGCCAACGGCTGACCGCCTATTCCGACCTGCTGCGTCGGGCCTGTCGCCGGTTTGCCCCGGCCGCACTCGCTCTCTCGGGTGAGGCGTGGCTGGAGTTTCTGGACAGCGATGACGGCGACCAGCCCTTCTCGATGGGGGCGGGCCGCATCCTTCTGCATGGTCCGTTTCAGCCCACGGTCGAGCCGCAGCAGGTGGCTCCACTGGCCGACCTGATTCGTCATCGGTTGACCACGCTGGCGGAGCACGTCGATGCTTGAGTGGGCCTGGCCATGGGTCGCCGCGCTGCTGCCGCTGCCGTGGTTGCTGCGCTGGATGCTGCCGGCGGCCGCGGATCGCGGCGGCATTGCCTTGCGGTTACCGTTTGCTGACGAGGCGCGGGCGATTGCGAACAGCGCTTCCTCGAGTCGATTTGCCACCCTGCCTGTGCTCGCCATGCTGGCCTGGGTGCTGCTGTGTATCGCGGCAGCGCGACCGCAGTGGGTGGGCGAGGCGCAGGATCAACCACGCAGTGGCCGTGACCTGCTGCTGGCTGTGGACGTATCCGGCAGCATGCAAGCCGAAGACATGCGCATCGGTGGCAGACCGGTGGATCGTTTGACTGCCGTGCAGGTCGTGGCCGGCGATTTTCTGCGTCGCCGTGCAGGCGACCGGGTGGGCTTGCTGCTGTTTGGTCAGCAGGCTTACCTGATGACGCCACTGACGTTTGATCTGAAGCACGTCGACTATCAGCTGCAGTCCAGCGTCATCGGTCTGGCCGGACGCGAAACCGCGATGGGCGATGCGATTGGTCTGGCGGTGAAGCGCTTGCGCGAGACCAAGAGCAAACAGCGGGTACTGATCCTGCTCACTGACGGTGTCAACACCGCCGGTGCGCTCAACCCGCGCAAGGCCAGTGAACTGGCGGTCGCCGAAAAGGTGCGCGTCTACACCGTGGGTGTCGGTGGTGATGGCCGGCAAAGCGGCATGCTGGGAATGATGTTCGCGCAGCCCGAAGAGATCGATGAGGCGACCTTGCAAGAGGTGGCTCAGCGCACCGGTGGCCGCTATTTCCGCGCGCGCAATACCGCTGAATTGGCCGGCATCTATGCCGAGATTGAACGGCTGGAGCCATCCATTCAAACCGGCGAGCGCTTGCGTCCTCGCAGCGAATTGTTCGTGTGGCCGTTGGCGGCGTCCTTGCTGATGGCGGCGTTTGGGTTGTTAGGGCGGCTGGTTGCCGCTCAGGTTGCCGGTGCCCGGTTTCGACCGAGTCGTGCGCAATGAACGACCTCGCACTGAAACTTGCGGAGTTTCATTTCCTGCGGCCTTGGATGTTGCTGGCCTTGCTGTTCTTGCCGGTGATGGCTTGGGCATGGCGCCGTTTGCAGGCCACGCGTGACCCGTGGCGCAATGTGGTTGACGCCCACCTGCTGGCAGCGCTGCGCGAGCCCGGCGAAACTCGCCGTGAGCGTGCGCCATTGTGGCTTTCGATGATCGCACTGACCATCGCCGTGCTCGCGATGGCGGGGCCAGCCTGGCAGCGTTTGCCACAGCCACTGCTGCGCTCTGAATCGGCGCTGATCATTGCATTGGATTTGTCCGACCGCATGCGCGCCACCGATGTGGCGCCAGATCGACTCTCTCGTGCGCGCTTCAAGCTGGCCGATCTGCTGAGGACGCGTCGCGATGGTCAAGTGGCGTTGATTGCTTACGCCGCAGACGCATTCACCGTCGCGCCGCTGACCGATGACAGCAACACCGTGCAGTCGCTGCTCACGTCACTGGATCACGACACCTTGCCACAGCAAGGGCAACGCGCGGATCGCGCGATCAAACAAGCGACGCAGTTGCTCGCCGACGCGGGCTTCAGCCAAGGCCAACTGTTGATCCTCACTGATCACAGCGAAGTCCGCGATCTGGCGGCGGCGCAGCAAGCCAATCGCAAGGGCTTGCGGGTGTCGGTGCTGGGCGTCGGCACCCCCGCCGGCGCGCCGGTCGCCAAAAGCGGTGGCGGTTTCATCAGCGACGCCAGCGGTGGCATGCTGTTGCCGAAGCGTGACGACGTCAGTCTGGCGGCACTCGCCGCCGCCGGTGGCGGTCACTATCGGCCGATGACGGTCGATGCCGCCGATCTCGATGCTCTCGACCTGCTGGAGCCGACCATCGGCGATGCAAGCCTGCAAGACGAAGACGCCATGAGCGAACAATTTCGCGATGAGGGTGCGTGGTTGCTTCTGCTGTTGTTGCCGATAGCCGCGTTGCTGTTCCGGCGTGGCTGGGTGGCGTGTCTGCCGCTTTGCGTCCTTCTCACGCCTCCACCAGCCGCCGCTTTCGACCTCGAATCGCTTTGGCAACGCGACGATCAACGGGCGTGGCAAGCGCTGCAATCCGAAGACCCAGCGACCGCACGCGAATTGGCCAAGGATGCGCAACTGCGCGCCAGCGCCGCCTATCGGCAAGACGATTTTGCTGCCGCCGCGGAGGACTTTGCGCAAGCCGATGACGCAGATGCGCACTACAACCGCGGCAATGCGCTGGCCCGAGCGGGAAAGTTGGAGGAAGCGTTGGGCGCCTATGACGAAGCGCTGATGCGTGAGGCCGATATGGCCGATGCCAAGGCCAATCGCGACGTGGTGCAGGCCGCTCTGGAACAGCAAAAACAACAGCAGCAACAATCCGGCGATGGCGAGAAACAGGAGCCGCAAGACGGCGAGAAGTCCGAAAGCGAGCAGGACTCCGAGTCACAGGACGGCGAGCAGGAAGGTGAGCCGCAGGACCAGGAATCGAAGGACGGCGAATCGAAGGACCAGGCGGGCGATGCTGACGGCGAGCCCAAGCCGGGTTCCGGTTCAGAAGATGAGCCGGCCACATCCGAGCAAAGCAAGACTGACCAGCAACAGGCGGAACAACAAGCCGATCAGTTCGCCGAGGACATGGCCAAGGCCTTGGCAGAGGAAAAAGCTGGTGAGCCACAAGAGCAAGAGGCCCAGACCGTCGCCCCCAGCGCGGAAGAAACTGAAGCCAACGAACAACAGCAGGCCATGGAGCAACTACTTCGGCGCGTGCCCGACGATCCGGGCGGCCTGCTACGGCGCAAGTTTGCGATTGAAGCGCAGCGACGCCAGCTGGAAGGACAGGAGAACGACTAGTGGCACGCATCGCGCAGAGTTTCATAATCACCGTCTTGATTTTTATCCTTTCGGGGTTGGCAAGCAGTCGGGCTGACGCTGCCGCGCGGGCGTTTCTCGACCGTAACACCATCACCATGGGCGAAACGGTGACGCTGAACATCGAGATCGACAGCATGAGCGGCGCGCAGCCAGACCTGTCGCCGCTGGCCGCCAACTTTCGTTTGTTGGGGACGTCGAACAGCTCGCAGTTGCAGTCGATCAACGGCAGCCAGTCGGCGCGTCAGCTCTGGGCGGTGGCGCTGGAACCACTCGCCGCCGGCATCGTCGGCATACCCGCACTCAGCGTTGGCAGTGACACCACTGATCCGCTTACGCTCACCGTGTTGCCCGCGCCGCAAGGTGCCAGCAGTGGGGCAGGCGAGGATGTGTTTCTGGAAGTCGAGGCGCTGCCGACCGACCCCTACGTGCAGCAGCAGGTTGGTTATGTCGTGCGCTTGCACGTGGGCGTCAATCTGGCCGAAGGGCAGTTGGACGAGCCACAAGTGGACGGCGCGCGCATTCAGCGCCTGGGTGGTGACACCCGCTTTCAGAAGGATGTCGCCAATCGTCGCTATGAAGTCATCGAGCGTCGTTATGCGCTGATCCCCGAGCGCAGCGGTCGCCTGGAGGTCAGCGCGCCGCGCTTTCGCGGCGCTGCCATTGATGGCGCACGCAGCGGATTCTTCGGCACCGGACGCCGCCTGCAGGCATCCGGCGATGCGTTGACGCTGGACGTGCGCCGCAAGCCCACCGACGCTCCCGATCCTTGGTTACCCGCTTTGGAGCTGAGCCTGAGCGATGAGTCCGGCGAGCTCAACGGCGAATATCGCGTGGGCGAGCCCATCACCCTGAGCCTGCGGCTGACGGCGCGCGGTTTGGCCGCCGATCAATTGCCCGAATTGATTCTGCCCGGCATTACCGACGCGCAGGTCTACCCGGATCTGGAGTCCTCGCAAACCGGCGACTCCGGCGAATGGCTGGCAGGCGAGCGTGTACGCCGCTTTGCCGTGGTGCCGAACAAGGCGGGTGAGTTACAGATTCCGGCGATCACCATCGACTGGTGGAACACGCAGACCGACACGCGCGAGAAAGCGGAAATTCCGGCGCGGCGATTGACGATTCTTGCCGCCGCAGGCGCGCCAGCAGCGCCTGCCGATCCCGCTTCCAGCCTGGTTGCTGGCGATGCAGGCGGCGAGGGCGCCAGCGCGTCGATCAGCACCCATTCGGGCCTGTGGCCGTGGATCAGCTTGCTGTTGGGGGCGCTGTGGCTGGCGACCTTGGCTGCCTTGATACAACAGCGCCATTCCAAGCCCAAATTAGCCCGGCAAGCAGTGACTCCAGCGCCGGCAGAACGCGAACCGCGCGGGCTCAAGCGCGCGCTGGATATTGGCGATCTGGCGGAGGTTGCTCGACAACTACGATGGCTGGCACCGGGTGCCGGCGGCGTCAGTTTGGACGCACTGGCGAATCAGGTCGACGACCCCGCTCAGGCCCAGGCGATGCGCGCGCTCGAACAGGCGCTGTATGCGGGCGATGGTGCCGATACAGTCAGCCGGGAATCACTGTTGACGCAATTGCGTGGTGCGTTTCGGCGGTCAATACAGTGGCGTCGGCAGACCAGTACACCATCCGCCAAAGACCAACTTCCGCCGCTGTATGGCGCAACACGCTTGTAGGGTCTACTGGCTGCGAATGTCAGCGATGCGCGGATCTTGGAGCCATATCGCGTCCAGGAGGCCAAACAAGTAGGGAGCTAGCGGAGTACCAACAACCTCGTCCCGGGTGAGCGGAAACGAAGCTATATGCTTGGACTGCCCGGCCGGCCTTGCGCGCGAATCGATGACCATGAACGAATTCGTGGAATGGCGGTAAGCGAACGAAGCAACGTACCGGTCGCTTGGTGTTGCGTTGTCACCCCACTTGCCGAAGATGAGATCGAAGTTTGGATCGTGCCCTTTGGCTGATTGAGTCCAATGGATCAGGTAGGCCGCCAGAGTCTTGTCCGAATCTTCGATCCAGCCCGATACGCCGCGAGTCGTCTGGCCGCAGCATTCACAGGGAGTTGGATCAAAGGTCCGGTCTTGAACTACAGAAAGCATTGATGCATCTCGTGCTGGGCAACTCAAGTCTGGACGCCTCCGTTTGGAGATATCGCGCTAGGCTCATGCGCCGACGCTTGCAGTTTCCTAGCCATCCCCCCGCAAACTCTCAATCATCTTCTCCGCCGGCTGCGGATGCGCGATGTGGTAGCCCTGCACGCAGTCGCAGCCCAGCTCCTGCAGCACGCCCAGCGTGGTCGCGTCTTCGACGCCTTCGGCGATGCTGGTAACACCCAGGTTGTGGGTGAGGTCGATCATCGAATGCACCAGTTGCCGCGAGCGTTCGGAGTCGCGCAGGCCGCTGACGAAAGACTTGTCGATCTTCAGTGCGCTGACCGGGAACTGGCGCAGATAAGCGAATGAAGAATGACCGATGCCGAAGTCGTCCAAGGCGACACCGATGCCGGCCTTGCGGAATCTTGTCAGCATCTCCGCGCTGCGCTCGGCGTCTTCCATGGTCGCGCCTTCGGTCACTTCCAGCACCAGCGCCGATGGCGGCACGTTCCAGATTTCCAGTGAGCTGACGACTTGTTCAACGATGTCGTCTTCGACGAACAGACGCGGCGAAAAGTTGACGCTGACATGCATGTCCGGTCGCACGCGGCGCAAGTCGGCGGTGTGGCGCAGGGTGGCGTTCAAGCACCAGCGGGTGAAGTCGCCGATCAGATCGGTGCGTTCGGCCAGTGGCACAAAATCGCCTGGGCTGACCATGCCGAACTCGGAATCCATCCAGCGTGACAATGACTCCACACCGACGATGCGGCGCTTCTGCAAGTCCCAAATGGGTTGCAGCCACACCTGCATGCGATTGCCGAGAATCGCACTTCGCAGCGCCGCTTTCGGAATGTCATCGTGCGGGCGCGGCGGGACAAAACGTTCGATCGGCAAGCGCTTGGTCATGGCTTGCTGCGAGGCGCGATCCGCCTGCTGCAGCAAGGCGCCGGCAGTATTGCCTTGGGTCGGTGCGTGAGTGACACCAATGGCAGGTTCGATCGGATGCGTGCTGCCGTCGACATTGATGTCGCGCTGAAACATGCGCTGCAAACGGTTGGCTGCCAGCAAGGCGTGATTCTCGCTCAGCAGGCGCGACAGGAAAATCGCGAAGGCGTCGTCGTCGATACGACAAGCGCTGTCGCCTGGGCGCAGCAACGACTCGATGGCATCGCAGGCCGCATGCGAGAGTGCATCGGCGCTGACGTAACCGTGCCGGCTGCGAAACTCGTCATATTCGCGAATGCGCACGAACAACATGGCGCTGGGGTCGGAACTCGCACCCAGTTCGTCATCGCATTGCTGCATGAATGCCTTGCGCGCGCGCGCTCCGCGCTCCCGGTGCATGAGTGTGCTCACAGGAATAACTCGGTTGGGTCGAGACCGAAGGAACCCGGCTCGAGGGTTTTGATGATGCGTACACCTTGGTTTCCACTGTTGGCTTCCACCAGCAAGTCCAGCTCACGAAAGCCTGCTTCCAGCTTCTTGTCGGCAGAGGTCAACACCAGCAACTTCGGCAACAGCTGCCGAGTGCGATTCTGTGCCTGCACGATGGCCACTTCGCCGGTGGAAAGCTCCACCAGTGAGCCGGTGGGATAGGCGCCGATGCACTGGATGAAGCGCTCGATCAGCTCGCTTTGGAACAGGCTGTCGCGATTGCTGTACAGCTGCTGCAGGGCGGCGTGTCGCGACAGCGCTTTGCGATACGGGCGGTCGCTGGTCATCGCGTCGTAGGTGTCGATGATCGCGGCGATGCGGCCGAACAACGGGATCTCGGCGCCCTGGAAGCCGTAGGGATAACCCGAGCCATCGACGCGCTCGTGGTGCGAGCCCACCATCTCCTCGATCTCGGTACTGCGGTTGTTGGATTTTGCCAGCATCTCGAGACTGAACTCGACATGCCGACGCAGCAAGGCAATTTGAGGTGGCCGCAGTTTGACCTTCTGCGTCAGCAGATCCAGCGGCAGCTGGGTCTTGCCGATATCCAATAACAAGCCGCCACTGGCGACCTTGACCAACTGCTCTTCCGGCAGGCCCATGTGGCGACCGAACGCTGCCGCCAACACCGTGCAGTTGAGTGCATGCGAATACTCGTAGTCACCGCGCGCGCGCAGGCCGTTGAGCCAGAACACCGCGTCTGCCGAGCGCAATACGCTGTCGACCACCGGCGCCACTGCTTCATCGACCTCTTCGGCGACCAGTACCTTGCCACCGCGCATGCCGTCGATGATGCGCGAGGTAGCGACAGTCAGCTTCTCCTGCGCCGCGCGCGCGCGCGGCATTTCCTGTTGCAGGCTGATCGAGTCGCCGTAACTGCGGCGATCTGCCACCGCGCGGTACTGCCGCGACATCATCGAACGCGAGACCGGCTCCTGTGAGCGCGCGGCGCGTTCGCGCTGCGCTTCGCGGGTCAGGACCACGTCGATGGTGACCTGCTTGCACAGCTCGGTGAGGGTATCGATCTGTTTCGCGGTTTCGATGCAGAAGCCCTGCAACGGAAAAGGCGTGCCATCCCATGGTCGATCCAACCGGCACACGAACATGCCGAGTTGCAAATCGTCGACATCGACCGTGCGCTCAACTATCTCCATTGAAGGGGTAGGCGGTGGCAAGCTGTGGGAGAGGCGAAGCATAGCCCAGCCGTACAAGGGTCTGTTGCCATATGCGGAGTTGGTCGCCGCGAATATGTCAGCCGACCCGGTCCAACAGGACTTTCGCGGCAGCATCGGGGAGAATATGGCGAATTGCCCCGCCTGAGCGGGAGCGCCCTCACCTCCAAGGTCTCATCGAATCCATGCCGACACCAAGCCGTCGCGAGCTTGCCAACGCCTTGCGCTTTCTGGCCATTGATGCGGTCGAGGCCGCCAAGTCTGGCCATCCCGGCATGCCGATGGGGATGGCCGATATCGCCGAAGTGCTGTGGAATGATTTTCTGCGTCACAACCCGGCCAACCCCAAGTGGTCCAATCGGGATCGTTTTGTGTTGAGCAACGGCCACGGCTCGATGCTGTTGTATGGCCTGCTGCATTTGTCGGGTTATGACCTGCCCTTGGATGAGCTGAGGCACTTTCGGCAGCTGCACTCCAAGACGGCCGGTCACCCGGAAGCCAACGAAACGCCGGGCGTGGAAACCACGACCGGACCGCTGGGCCAAGGCTTGGCGAACGCGGTCGGCATGGCGCTTGCCGAGAGAGTTTTGGCCGCGCGTTTCAATCGGCCCGAATTTGCCATCGTCGATCACCATACGTGGGTGTTCCTCGGCGACGGTTGTTTGATGGAAGGCATCTCGCACGAGGTGTGTTCTTTGGCCGGCAGCTTTGGCTTGGGCAAGTTGATTGCCTTCTGGGATGACAACCACATCTCCATCGATGGCGACGTCTCCGGCTGGTTCCGGGACAACACGCCACAGCGGTTCGAGGCTTACGGCTGGCAGGTCATCAAGAATGTCGATGGCCACGACCCCGAAGAAATCCAGCAAGCGATTCGCACCGCCCAAGCCGAAGATGAGCGGCCGACGCTGATCTGTTGCCGCACGACGATTGGATTTGGTGCGCCAACCAAGGCCGGCAAGGAGTCTTCGCATGGTGCGCCGCTGGGCAAGGACGAAGTCGCGGGCACCCGCGTCGCATTGAACTGGCCGCACGCCCCGTTCGAGATTCCCGATGCCATTCGCGACGGCTGGCGCGCGCGCAACAGTGGCATCGTCCGCGAAGAACAGTGGAATCGCTTGTTCGCTGAATACAGCCGGCAGTATCCAAGTCTTGCCGCCGAGTTCGAGCGACGGTTGGCGGGCAAGTTGCCGGAGAATTTTTCCGCGGACGCGTTTGCTTACGCGCAAAAATTGCAAGCAGAAGGACCGGTGGTTGCTTCGCGCAAAGCCTCGCAGATGGCCCTGGATGCGTTCGGCCCGCTGCTGCCAGAGTTGATCGGCGGCTCGGCGGATCTGGCGCACTCCAACCTCACCCTGTGGAAGGGCTCCAAGGACGTCAATTCCGGTGCCGCTGACGCCAATTACATCTATTACGGCGTGCGCGAATTCGGCATGACCGCGGTCAGCAATGGTCTGGCCCTGCACGGCGGACTGGTGCCCTACGACGCCACCTTTCTGGTCTTCAGCGACTACGCCCGCAACGCAGTGCGCATGAGCGCGCTGATTCCCGCTGGCAGCATTCACGTCTATACGCATGACTCGATTGGTCTGGGCGAAGACGGCCCCACCCATCAACCGATCGAGCACCTGGCCTCGCTGCGGTACATCCCCAACAACTGCACCTGGCGGCCGTGTGACGCGGTGGAGTCAGCGATTGCCTGGCAGTGCGCGATCGAACGGCGCGACGGTCCTAGTTGCCTGATCTTCACCCGCCAGGCGCTGCCGCATCAGCCGCGCGACGAAGCCCAATTGCACGCGATCGCGCGGGGTGGTTATGTGCTGCGCGAAGCCGAGGGTGGCACGCCTGAAATCATTCTGATCGCGACTGGTTCGGAAGTCGGATTGGCGACCAAGGCGGCAGATGTTTTGCAGGTGCAGGGCAAGCGTGTGCGTGTCGTGTCGATGCCGTGTACTGAAATATTTGATCGCCAAGATGCGGCGTGGCGCGAGTCGGTTTTGCCTACGGCTTGCCGCCGCCGGGTTGCGATCGAGGCCGGCGTGACCGGCTTCTGGTTCAAGTATGTGGGGCTGGATGGCGCGGTGATCGGCATCGACACGTTTGGTGCGTCGGCACCTGCGGAAGCGCTGTTTCCGCATTTCGGATTTACGGTGGAGCGGGTGGTGGAGGTGGCTAACGCTTTGGGCTGACGTCCAGAAGCGCCTCAAGCCCCTTTTGCCTGGCTTAAGCCCCTCTCCCCACGGGAGAGGGGTTGGGGCGAGGGTACGAACACGAATTATGGTTTGTGCGAGCCCCGAACCCTCACCCCCGGCCCCTCTCCCGGTGGGAGAGGGGAGCAAAACGCGGCCCCAGTTTTCTTTTTCCGGAGTAGTGAGTCATGGGTCAATCAGTAGTTGTGCTCGGCGCCCAATGGGGCGACGAAGGCAAGGGCAAGATCGTCGACATGCTGACCGAGGAAATCGGTGCGGTCGTGCGCTTTCAAGGTGGCCACAACGCCGGCCATACCTTGGTCATCAACGGCAAAAAAACCGTCCTGCACCTGATTCCGTCCGGCATCCTGCGGCCCGACGCACTGTGCCTGATCGGCAACGGCGTGGTCTTGAGCCCGGCGGCGCTGAAGAAGGAAATCGAAGAGCTGGAAGCCACCGGCGTCGACGTGCGCTCGCGTCTGAAAATCAGTCCCGCGACGCCCTTGATCATGCCGTATCACATCGCGCTGGATCAGGCGCGAGAGAAGAAAGCGGGTGGCAAGGCGATCGGTACCACCGGCCGCGGCATTGGCCCTGCGTATGAAGACAAAGTTGCGCGTCGCGGCATTCGCGTTGCCGATCTGAAATACCCGGTCGAGTTGGGTGAAAAGCTGCGCGCCGCGCTGGACTACCACAACTTCGTGCTGACCCAATATCTGGGTGTGGCAGCCATCGATTATCAGAAAACCTTCGATGAAGCGCTGGCCTTTGGTGAGTACGTCGAGCCGATGAAGGCTGACGTCGCCGGCCTGCTGCACGAGCTGCGCAGACAGGGCAAACGCGTGATGTTCGAGGGTGCGCAGGGCGCCTTGCTCGACATCGATCACGGCACCTATCCGTACGTCACGTCCAGCAATACTACCGTCGGTGGCGCGCTGGCCGGCACTGGCGTTGGCGCAGATTCGATCGACTACGTGCTGGGTATCGCCAAGGCCTACGCGACCCGAGTAGGTGGCGGACCGTTCCCGACCGAGTTGCACGACGACATCGGCGAGGGCATTCGCAAACGTGGTGCCGAGTTCGGTGCCACCACGGGGCGGCCGCGGCGTTGCGGTTGGATCGACCTGGTCGCGCTGAAACGCGCGGTGGCGATCAATGGCATCAACGGCCTGTGCATCACCAAGCTCGACATTCTCGACGGCATGCCATCCTTGAAGCTGTGCATCGCCTACAAGTATCACGGCAAACAAAGCGAGTACGCGCCGTTGGATGCACAGGGCTGGGACGAGTGCGAGCCGGTCTATCTCGAATTTCCCGGATGGACCGAGACCACCGCCGGCATCACCGAATGGGACAAACTCCCGCCCGCCGCGCGTGCTTATTTGCGTGCGCTGGAAGAGTTGTCGGGTTGCCCGCTGGCCATGGTGTCTACCGGGCCTGATCGGGTGGCGACGATCATGCTGCGCGATCCGTTTGCGTGAAGTCAGAGTTGTCGTCTGGCGGTGCGGCCAAGTGCAAAATGCGGCCGAATCGCTGCGCCACTTGAAACGCAGGTGATAATCATTATCATCTAGGCAACCCCGACGGAGGTTGCCATGCGGCCAGCCAGATACGCGTCATCTGCAATGCGCTCCATCGATGGAGCGCCATCGCAATCGGCGGCCGATGCTCGTCGACAAGCACATCCAAGCAGCCATTGCGGCTGCTGCTTGACCTCATTCTGCACGCCGCAGACCTTGGCGCAGCTCGGCCCCATGCTTTGTTTGTATCCGGCCGTCGATGACAATCCGCTGATTGGCTGGGAAATTGCCCAACGCGGGGCCTATTGCGCCGGAATCGACTCCGACGGGCCGCACGAATCCTTGCTGTTTTTTGCTGGGGATGGCCGACCGTGTTGGCAGCTTTGTCTGCTGCCGGAGACCGACTTCTTGCGTTGGGAGCACTTGAGCGCCGCCATGCCTACGCGAGCCGATTGGCTGCCGGGCACTGGCTTGCGCCTGGCACCGAAACACCCGGTGGCGCGAGTGATCGGATCGCCGCTCTGGCGTGCCTGCCCGTTGCAACTACACGCCATATCCACGGGCACATCCGGGCAACGCTTGGCTGCTGCCTGCGCGAATCTGTCGCTGGCGGGCGTGCGAGAGGTCGCCAGGTTGGCGGGCGGCGCACTGTTGGTTGGATCGCAGCCAAGTTGAGTGGCTGTAGGGCGGGTCTTGACCCGCCAAACACAGGCACGACGGAGAGCCGCGGCGGGTCAAGACCCGCCCTACGCTCCCCGATCCATGTTCGTAGGGCGGGCCTTGGCGCCTTGACCCGCCGAAACCACATCGGAACATTCAACACGGCGGGCCGAGGCGCCGAGGCCCACCTTACTCCTGACGCGAATGCATTGCGGCTCAAGGCCCGCCCTACGCTCCTGTCGGCTACAGGTGGGACATCAACGTAAACGTGATCTCGGTTGTCCCGGCCTCATGCACCACGAAGCGAGCATGCTTGTACCCGTAGGTTTCCCCTGGCTTGTAGTCAAAGGTGACTTCTTGAGTGAATGCGTCGCGCGCCAGTCCATCGGCGGTGAACTCCTTGTAGGCGAACTTGATCTGGCCACCGGAAACGCCGAGATAGCTAAGCGTTGACCACATACCAGAGCTCACTGGCTCCATCACAGTCTTGATTTCAGGAACCGTGACCGGAGTGCCGACGCTGGCTTCGTAGACGCTAAATCCCCTCTCGCCAAGTTGAGCCCATGGCACCCAGTGCAACACGATGGCTGTGATGGTGTTCGTATTTGCTGGAATGAAGACGCCGCCGTAGGCCGGGTCAGTTGTGGATCCGAGCCCATCCCTTGCGGAGTAAAACTGCCCTTCATCTGATTCGCCCGCAAGCACATACGTGCCAGCAGGGGCCGTAAACGTCCAATCTCTTCCTTCATCCCTGGCCACAATATCCCGAGGGGTATTGAATCCTTTTCTGATGGCGAATTGAACGGTAGACGTCATGTAGTCGCCCACATTCGCAGTCTGACGCTCGCCCTCGCGATACGTTGTCTCGAAAGAAGGCCTAACGATCCCTCCGCGAGTTGTCATAGTCGAGCCGCAAGCTGACAACGCAGCGACGAGTGCGAAGAGCGCCAAGGCCCTGAATTTCATGTGGTCTCCCAGCCGAGATTGTGATCGAACCCTACGGCCATTACTCACTCACAGCTATCGGAAAATTCCGATATAGCACAAAGGTTCACATTTTAGATCTCGGCAGGATGATTGACCACGAGACTAAAGGGGGCAGGTGTCACCCCGTCGCAGAATCCTGCGGCCGGCTTTGACAGCCAAACACAGATGCGCATGAGCGCCATCGTCCGACTCGGCGCATTTTTCACTCCCTGAATTCGACGATAGCGCGTCTGCCTGACGATGGCGGGGTGCGCGGGAGCGTTTGGGCTCGCCGGTCCGTTTGCCGACCGCGTACCGTCCGCATCCTTCGATTGTCAGCAGTTGTGGCGGTCACTCAATTCCAGGGGACCAGTCATGCAAACCACCGTCGCAACCATCCGTCCGGCCTTCGTCCAAGTCGTGGAAACCCAAAAAAACTTAGCGGATAGCGGCCATCGTTGAGCAATCCGGGGAGTTCGCCGGCGCGTTAGATTGGTTGTCGGCTAATGTTGCATTGTGGCTGGCGCTCATCGGGGCGAGTTTGAATTCCGATGCATACCGCAAGTACGGTTGAAGTGCCGACGATTCGCGCCCGCAGACTATCGTATTGGAGGGCGCCGCTCGTGCGGCGCTCCGTTTCGGGCCAATCCAGGAGCAGCCTCGCAGGAGCGCGGCTCTCCGAACTCAGCGGCTGTCTACCTACGCCTCCGCCGCTTCCTTGTAATCATCAATCGGAATGCAGGCGCACATGATGTTCTTGTCGCCGTAGACGTTGTCGACGCGGCCCACTGGCGGCCAGTATTTGGACGCCTTCAGTACGGCGAGCGGGAACGCGGCGGACTCGCGACTGTAGTCGTGTGCCCACGTCTCGGCCATCACTCGGGAAGCGGTGTGCGGGGCGTTTTTCAATGGATTGTCGTCGCGGTCCAGCTGCCCGTTTTCGATCGCGCGAATCTCTTCGCGGATCTGGATCATGGCGTCGATGAAGCGGTCGAGCTCGTGCATTGACTCGCTCTCGGTGGGCTCCACCATCAGCGTTCCGGCCACCGGAAAGCTCAAGGTCGGCGCGTGGAATCCATAGTCGATCAGGCGCTTGGCGACGTCTTCCGCGCTGATGCCGGTGGCGTCCTTGATCGGCCGCAGATCGAGAATGCACTCGTGTGCGACCAAACCGTTGCGGCCGGTGTACAGGGTCGGGTAATGCGCTAGTAGTCGCTTGGCGACGTAGTTCGCATTGAGCAAGGCGATCTGGGTGGCGTGGCGCAGTCCGGCATTGCCCATCAGGGTGATGTACATCCACGAGATGGGCAGGATCGACGCGCTGCCGTGCGTCGCAGCGCTGACCATGCCAACCGCGCCTTCCGTTCCGAACGCCTTGGGCAGATAAGGGGCCAGATGCGCCTTCACCGCGCATGGACCCACTCCCGGTCCGCCACCGCCGTGTGGAATGCAGAACGTCTTGTGCAAGTTCAGATGCGACACATCCGAGCCCCACTTGCCTGGTTTTGCGACGCCGACCAACGCGTTCAAATTGGCGCCGTCGGTGTACACCTGCCCACCGTGCGAATGCACTATCTCGCAGATCTGCACGATGTCCTCTTCGAACACACCATGTGTGGAAGGGTAGGTGATCATCAGCGCGCCCAAACGTGCCGAGTACTTCTCCGCCTTGGCGCGAATATCCTCCACATCGACATTGCCGCGCGCATCGCACTTGGTCACCACCACGGTCATGCCGCACATCTGCGCGCTGGCCGGATTGGTTCCGTGCGCCGACTCGGGAATCAGACAGATGTCGCGATCCGGCTGCCCCATCGCACGGTGATAGGCGCGGATGGCGAGCAGGCCGGCGTATTCGCCTTGCGCGCCCGAATTGGGTTGCAGGCTGACCGCGTCATAGCCGGTGCACTCGACCAGCATGGCCTCCAGTTCGTCGATCAATTGTTTGTAGCCTTGCGTTTGCTCCGGTGGTGCCAGCGGATGGATGTTGCCGAACTCCGGCCACGTCACTGGAATCATCTCCGCGGTGGCGTTCAACTTCATGGTGCATGAGCCCAGCGGAATCATGGTCCGATCCAGCGCCAGATCCTTGTCGGCCAGCGAGCGCAGATAGCGCAGCATCTCGTGCTCGCTGTGGTGCGTATTGAAGACCGGGTGACTCAAGAAATCGGACTCGCGGCGAAGCGTTGCGGGCAGCTCGCTGGGTGCGCTCGCATCGAGCGCATCGATATCAATCGCCACATCAAACAGTTGCCCCAGGGCCACCACGTCAGCACGGGTGGTGGTTTCATCCAGGCTGATGCAGAGACGTTGTGAATCCTCTTCGCGCAGGTTGATACGGGCAGCTCGGGCGCGTGCATGGATAGTGCTCGCGTCGACATCGCTCACGTGCAAGGTGTCAAAAAAATCGGCATCCACATGTACGCCGGCGGCGCGCAATCCTGCCGCCAGAATCGCCGCCAGGCGATGGGTGCGATGAGCAATCCGCAACAAGCCATCGCGGCCGTGATACACCGCATACATTGCCGCCATTACTGCCAACAACACTTGCGCGGTGCAGATGTTGGAGGTCGCCTTCTCGCGCCGAATGTGTTGTTCGCGGGTCTGCAAGGTGAGTCGGTAGGCGGGCTTGCCATCGGCATCGATGGACACGCCAATCAAGCGCCCCGGCATGGAGCGCTTGAACGCATCGCGGCAAGCCATGAACGCTGCATGCGGACCACCGAAGCCAAATGGCACGCCGAAGCGCTGGCTGTTGCCGATCACGATGTCGGCACCCCATTCACCCGGCGCTTTCAACACGGTCAGCGCCAACAGGTCGGTCGCCACCGCGACCAAGGCGCCGTGCGCGTGCGCGACATCGCAAAGTGCCTGGTAATCGCACACACGACCAAACGTGTTGGGGTATTGCAGCAGCACGCCGAAGCAGTCAACGCTGACCGAATCCTGGGCGGCACCAATACAAAGCTCGATGCCAACACCGTCGGCGCGCGTACGCAGCACTTCAATCGTCTGCGGATGGCAGTCCGCCGCGACGTAAAACACGTTGGATTTGGACTTGGCCGAGCGCTTGCACAGGGTCATCGCCTCAGCGGCGGCCGTGGCTTCGTCCAACAGCGAAGCATTGGCAATTTCCATCGCGGTGAGGTCGGTCACCATGGTCTGGAAATTGATCAGCGCCTCCATCCGGCCTTGCGAAATCTCTGCCTGGTATGGCGTGTAGGCCGTGTACCAGGCTGGGTTTTCCAGCACGTTGCGCAAGATGACGTTCGGCGTATGAGTGCCGAAATAACCTTGGCCGATGAAGCTGCGGAAGACCTGATTCTGCTCGGCGATCTTGCGGATTTTCGCCAACGCTTCGACTTCGTTGATTGCAGCCGGCAGGGTCAGCGGTGCATCCGATTTGATCGATGCCGGGACGATGGCGTCGGTCAGAGCATCCAGGCTGGGCTGACCGATGGCGGCCAGCATGGATGCGATCTCGCCCGCGTTGGGGCCGACGTGGCGTTCGATGAAGGCGCCGTGGTGTTCAAGAGTGGCGAGGGATGGGGCAGCGGTCGAAGCTGAATTCATGGCGGTCGTTCCATTGGACGAGGCAATTCCCCGCGAACGGGGCGTTCCGGCCCACCGGCTTGCACGCCGGTGTGCCGCTCGTGAGCACTCGACTTAGCGGCTAGCGCCCCGAACATCCGGCCAGACCCTTGCATGGGTCTGGCGCTCGCGGGCTCGCAGCTGCGCTGCTCGAAGTCCCCACTCGCCCCTCTGTCCTTGTTGCCTGAGAGTTTGGGATGGCAATACGCCATCCGGTGCCCCTTCGGCGCCGGGTTTGACCGGTCTCTCCAGAGTTACTCGCGCGCGACGGTACGGTGAGCCTGAGCGATTACGGGCGTTGCGCCTTCGGCAGCGGCGTATTCCAAAGGAATCGACCGCTTCTCCCGCCGCGAGCATTGAGTGGGGCGAAGTATAACGGAGGCTTGCCCTGCCACGGCTGACACGCCAGCCCACTGGCATAAGCAGCCGGCGAATTCGGCGGCGGCTACGCGGCGCACGTGCGCTTTACGACCGCAGTAGCGCTCTGAACCTCTGGTAGCGCGGAGCTCGCTCCGCTGCGCTCCTCAATACACTCGACCTAACTCGCACAGTCGTTCTGCCGGGTGTACTTCGCCGCAGTCAACATCGATGCGCCCAGCGTCACCACGCTGCCCACCAAGATCCAAGGCGTGGGAAGGCTCAGCAGAACGGCGGCGTACACGGAATAGACCCGATCTGCGAGCACCATTCCGACGAGAAAGCGCCTGGAATTACCGGGTGAGCGAGGCGCTTGGGTGCACGGTGGGACCAGCCCGATCGTCGCCTCTCTGCGTCGGGTCCAAAGATGAACCCATTCGTGTACCCAAACCGTTCCGGCTTGGGTGGAACGCACTGGCACAACCAGAAACAAAAAACCCGCCACAAGGCGGGTTTCGTTGAGTTCACGGGACGTGGTGTGACGTCGTGGAACTCTGCATTGGTGCCCAAGAGAGGACTCGAACCTCCACGCCTTGCGGCGCTAGTACCTGAAACTAGTGCGTCTACCAATTCCGCCACCTGGGCAGGTGTTTCGCTTGCGCGTGCTTTGCAAACTAGCCGCGAGCGAGCCGCGAACGATACGGCCGTCGTTGGCGGCTGTCAACGCGTGAGGCTTGGTCGCCAGAAATTGGCCGCGTGTAAGATGCGGCCATGAAAAAGAAAACTGAGATGGGTGGGGCCAAGTCTGCTGCTCGTGGCAAGCGCGGATCGGCGTTGCCGGGCTGGTTGCCGGAATCGTTGACGCGCGGGCTTGAGGCTGAAGCGGCGCTGGGCAAGGGCGCGCGAAAACCAGCGAAAGCTAATCTCGCCGTCAGCCAGGGGGCTGGCAGCAAGGTCGCGGCAGGCTTTCCGCCGATGGGCAAAGCTGCTGCGGCCAAGGGTCCGCCGGTCAAGTCCTCCAAGCCGACGCGCTCGGGCCCAAAGGTCAATCTGAGCAAGCGGGATGCCAGCAAGCCAACATTGAACGAGCCGTCGACCGGCAAGCCTGCTTTCAGCAAACCTGCTTTCAACAAGCGCGGCAAACTGGCTGATCCGCACGCCGAACGCGAGGCGCTGCGCTACGAAAATCCCATCGTCAGCCGCGAGGCGCTGGCCGAGTTCCTGTCGGCACAAGGTGAGCCGATGGATGCGGAATCCATCGCGCGGGCGCTGAAGTTGACTGCGCCGGATCGTTTTGAGGCGCTGACCCGGCGCTTGGCGGCGATGGTGCGCGATGGCCAGTTGATGCTCAATCGACGTGGCAGTTATGCGCCGGCGGCGCGTCTGGACTTGATCGCAGGCGTCGTCATCGCCAATGCCGATGGTTTCGGGTTCCTGCGTCCGGATGCGGGTGGCGACGATCTGTTTCTGCCACCACGGCAGATGCGCGAAGTCATGCACGGTGATCGTGTGCTGGTGGCGCAGGCGGGTGTGGATGCGCGCGGTCGTCGTGAAGGTGCCGTGGTTGAAGTGTTGGAGCGCCGCACCACGCGCTTGGTGGGGCGTTATGCCGAGCGTGATGGCGTCGGTTTGGTGCTGCCGGATGATCGTCGACTCAATCAGGACATCGTCATTCCGCCGGCCGAAAAAGGCGAGGCGCGCAACGGTCAGATCGTGGTCTGCGAGATCACCGCTGCGCCGGCCAATGGGCGGCCGCCATTTGGTCGCATATTGGCGGTGTTGGGCGATGCCTTGAAGCCATCCTTGGTCGTGGAAATGGCGATTCACGGTCACGGCATTCCGCACGAATGGCCGCAAGCGGCCTTGGAAGAAGCCGCGCGCGTGCCCTTGCAAGTGCCGGTCGCAGACGCGGCGGCACGGGTCGATGTGCGCAGCATGCCACTGGTCACCATCGACGGTGAAACCGCGCGCGACTTTGATGATGCGGTGTGGTGCGAGCCCAATGCGCGCGGGTTCCGTCTTGTCGTCGCCATCGCCGATGTGTCGCATTACGTGCGTCCCGGCACCACGCTGGATGACGAAGCCGCCAAACGTGCGACCTCGGTGTACTTCCCGGGTTTTGTGGTGCCGATGCTGCCGGAGACCTTGTCGAATGGCATCTGCTCGCTGAACCCGAACGTCGACCGCATGTGTTTTGTCTGCGACATGCAGATCGATCGCGACGGGCTGGTGATGTCGTCGAAGTTCTATGAAGCGGTGATGAAGTCGCACGCGCGTCTCACCTACACGCAGGTGTGGGCGGCCATCGGCGAGAACGACGCCGTCGCGCAAGCACAGGTCGGCGCGTTGATGCCGCAGTTGCAACGCCTGCATCAGCTCTATCAATTGTTGGCGAAACAACGTCAGGCGCGCGGCGCCATCGAGTTTGACAGTCCCGAGATCGACTTCCGTCTGGGGCCGGCGGGCGAGGTGATTCAGGCCGCGCCGACCGAGCGCAATGACGCGCACAAGTTGATCGAAGAATGCATGATCGCGGCCAATGTCGAGGCGGCGAAATACCTGCTGCGCAAGAAGCTGCCCGCGCCGTACCGCGTGCATGATCGACCGCCGCAATCCAAGTACGAAGACCTGCTCGAATTCCTCAAAGAGTTCGGTTTGAGCATGCCACCGTGGGAAAAAGTACAGCCGCGTGACTTCACGGCATTGTTGAAGAAGGCGCGCAAGCGCCCGGATGCCGCGTTGCTGGAAACGGTGTTGCTGCGTAGTCAGTCCTTGGCGGTGTATCAGCCTGAAAACCTCGGCCACTTCGGCTTGGCGCTGGAGGCCTATGCGCACTTCACCAGCCCGATCCGGCGTTATCCCGATCTGTTGGTGCATCGCGCGATCAAGCACGCGCTGACCGGTGGCAAAGCAGCGGGATTCATCTATGCCGAGCACGAGATGGTGGCGCTGTCCGAACACTGCTCGCAGTGTGGCCGACGCGCCGATGAAGCCGAGCGCGAAGTCGATGAACGCTATCGCTGTGCGTGGATGGAGCGCCACATCGGTGCACAGTTTGATGGTGTGGTCAGCGGCGTCACCTCGTTCGGTGCCTTTATCGAACTGACTGAATCACGGGTCAGTGGGTTGGTTCACGTCACCCAGTTGCCGAACGACTATTACCACTTCGATCCGGCGCGAAAACTGATGAGCGGCGAGCGCACTGGCTTGCAGATTCGTCTGGGCGACCGGGTGCGCATCCTGGTGCTGCGTGCCAGCTTGGAAGATCGCAAGATCGACTTCCGTTTGGTCTCACACCTCGGCAAGCCGGTCAGCGAGCGGCAGCCGACGCCGGGCAAGGGCGGCTTCTTTGACAAAGGAAAATCCGATGCAGGCAAGGGCAGGCGCTGATGAGCGAACAATGGATCGCCGGCATCAATGCCGTGCAGGCGGCGCTCGAAGGTGAGCGCGGGCGTTTGCGCGAGGTCTTGATCGAAGCCCGCGCCAAAAATCCGCGCTTGACCGAGCTGGCTGAACTTGCCAAAGCGGCGGGTGTTGAAGTGCAGCACGTGGCAGCCGATGCGCTGGCGCGCGCGGTGCCAGGCGTCAAACATCAAGGCGTGGTCGCCCAGTTGGCAATCCAGGTCAATCTGGGCGAAGGCGATCTGGACGAGTTGTTGGGCCGCGTCGAAAACCCTTTGCTGTTGGTGCTGGACGGCGTGCAGGATCCGCACAATCTGGGCGCCTGTCTGCGCAGCGCGGAAGCGGCCGGTGCGGTGGCGGTGATTGTTCCGCGTGATCGTGCGGTCGGGATTACTCCCGTCGTGCGCAAGAGCGCGGCGGGTGCCGCCGAACGGGTGCCGCTGATTCGGGTGACCAATCTGGCGCGGACGTTGAAGACCTTGAAGGACGCCGGCGTCTGGATCGTCGGTCTGGCGGGTGAAGCCGAGCAGTCGCTGTATTCCATCGACATGCGTGGCCCGATCGCGATTGCGATGGGCGGTGAGGGTGATGGGCTGCGGCGATTGAGTCGCGAGAATTGCGATTTTCTGGCGAAGATTCCGATGCGCGGCCAAGCCGAAAGTCTGAATGTGTCGGTCGCCAGCGGCGTGGCCTTGTTTGAGGCCCTGCGGCAGCGCGGCGGTTAGCAGACGCGTGCATAAGCCGGCCAAGCCGCTCCGGGAGGGCCGCGCTCTTTTGGAGGGCCGCGCTCCCGCGCGGCTGCTCATGAGCAGTTCGCCGGTGCCAGAAGCAGGGCCGCAGGAGCGGCGCCCTCCTCAACAGTGCTCTCTCGCCGCAGACGCGATCTGCTGAATGCGTTTCGCCGGCCTCGACGCCCTGCGATTGATCGCTGCCGCATTGGTGCTGCTTGCCCACGGCGCATTTTTTCTCTACCCGTTGCTGCCCAACTACGACCTGTGGTTGGGGCTGGGATGGATCGGCACCGAGGTCTTCTTTGCACTCAGTGGATTTCTGCTGATTCGCGCCTTGCTTGCGGATCGCAGGCAGTCTCCGGCCGCCGCCGTGCGCGTTCGGTTGCTGCGCGTGATGCCGTTGTTCTGGGTGTTCGTCGCGATCAACCTGGGTCTTTGGGGGTGGCAACATGCGACCCTGCCGGAGCGTTGGTGGAGTTATCCGCCCTTGTTGCAAAACAGCTGGGCGATGCACCCGGCGTTTTTCGGTGAGGCATGGAATTTGCCGCCGCTGGTGTTTTTCTGGTTGCTGATGGTGCCGCTTGCTGGCCGGGCCGCATCACATCCAGATCCTCGCAAATACCTGCGAAATGCCTTGCTCGGCCTGGCTTTGATCGGCTTGGCCTTGCGCCTGGTGCTGGTGCATGTGCTCGACCCAAGCTGGGATGTCGGGGTTCGCAAGTGGCTGCCGATGCGTCTCGACGCCTGCGTCTGGGGCGGCGTTCTGGCCTGTTGGCAAGCGCGTAAGTCGTCATCAGGCAAGCACACGTCTTGGGTGGTGAGTGGACTGGCGCTCGTCCTGCTCAGTCTTGTCCTGTTCGTGTGCTTGCCGCGCGACAGCAGTCTGTTGGCACGTAGCGCCTTGTTCTCGATGATCGGCCTGGGCTGCGCCTTGCCGCTGCCTTGGCTTTGTCGGGGTGTGTCCACCGCTGCCCTTGGCAACCTTGCCGGTGCGGTGTTTGCGCTTTATCTCGTCAACATGCCGCTGATCCAACTGGCGGCCATGTTTGACGTGTCGGCGATCGGGGCGCTGCCCGCATTTGCGCTCTGGCTTCTGACCAGCATGGCGTGTGCGTGGTTGCTCGCAAGTGCACTCGCGCGGTCAAGACTGTTTCGGCAACGACTTGTTGGGTGATCGTCGCAACATCTGCCACCAATCGCGGAACGGTGAAAACATCGCGCTGACAGGATGATTCAGATCCTCGCCGCTGTGCAGGCCCGTCGCCGGCCACTCATCGCGCCTTGGCGCGACGTAGGTGCCGAACAATATGTCCCAAATTGGAAAGAATGCGGCGAAGTTGACGTCGGTATGTTGTGGCTTGATCGAATGATGCAGCCGATGCACCTGCGGCCCGGTAAACACGCGTGACAGCGGACCAAACGAAATCCGCAAATTGAGATGGATCATGTAGCCCCACAGCAGCAGCACCGACCACAGCCAAGTGATGGTCGGCGGCGAGATGGCGAAAACCATTCCAAACGGCAGGAAGACCAGAAACACGCGTAACGGCTCTTCCAGCCAATGATGCCGCTGGCCCGTGGTCACGTTCACCGAGCGCTCGGCGTGGTGCAGTTTGTGCTGGGCCCACAGCCACGGACTCATGTGCTGCAAGCGGTGCAACCAGTAGTAGAAGAAGTCAAAGCACAGGAAAAACAGCAGGCCTTGCAAAAGCTGCCAGCCAAAGCCGTCCGGCAGGCGGATCGCCAACCAACCCCCATGTTCGGTTATCCATGGCGCGGTGATCGCGGAAAGTGGGGGCACCAGCAGGTGGGTCAGATAAATGAACCCCACGGTGTAGCCGACATTGAAGGCGATGTGCTGCCAAGGTTGATCCCGCTCGGCGAGGTAAAGGCGCTCCAGAATCAGGCCGATCAGATAGACCAGCCCCACGAACTTCCACGTCACCAGGCTCTGGATGAATGCATCTTGCAGGGCGTCATACATCCGACCAGTTTAACGTTGCCAACGTGAATCCATCGGGGCGCATGGCTGCCGACCAAGCCGATGCAGGAATTTTCAATGCGCAGCAAAGGGTTCGAACTAAACTTCGCCCATGAACAGTGCAGCCCCATTGCAGCAACGCCAGGCCAGTCAGGCGCTGATGATCGCCATCGTCGCTACCTTGGCCCTGTATTGGTTGCCCTACGTCAACGTGTTGTCGTGGCCATTGTTGATGCTTTCGACCTTGATGCACGAGTTGGGACACGGCCTCACTGCCGTCTTGCTGGGTGGCAAATTCCAGACGATGACGATGTGGGCAGACGGCTCCGGGGTGGCTTCACACCGCGGCCATTACGGCGCTTTTGCGCGCGCCACGGTATCCGCAGGTGGCTTGATCGGGCCGCCGTTGGCCGCGCTGGCCTTGTTTCTGGCCGGACGTCGCTCGCGCAGCGCGCATGCGGCCTTGGCGGTGTTCGCGGTCTTCTTGCTGCTGGTCACGGTGCTGTGGGCGTCCGGCGCGTTCACCGTGCTGTTCTGCCTGGGTTTGGCCGCATTGCTGGGTCTGCTCGCGTGGAAAGCGTCACCCGCAGTGAGTCAGATCGTCTGCGTGTTTCTCGCTGTACAGATGGCCTTGACCTCGTTCTCACGTGCCGATTATCTGTTCACCGCGGTGGCAGAGACGGGACGCGGCAGCATGCCGTCCGACGTCGGCCAGATCGCCCAGGCCTTGTGGCTGCCGTACTGGTTCTGGGGCGCACTGATCGCGGCGCTGTCGCTGGCGATTCTTGGTTACGGCGCTTGGCGATTCGCGCGCTCGTTGGGTTGAGCCGGCGCGCCGTTCACGAACGCCTCTTGCAAGCGTAAGGTTGGCACTTGGTCCGTAAGCGGCGGAGTAGGTGATGCGCGTGCTGATTGCAGGGGTGCTGGCAGGGATCGCTTTGTTCATCTGGGGCGCGATCGCGCACACGGCCTTGCCATTGGGTGAGGCGGGAATGCATGCACCCGGCAACGAAGACGCCATTCTGGCGGCGCTGCGCGAAGGCTTGCCGAAGGAGGGCATTTACATGCTGCCGTACATCGCCAGCGAGGAGATGTCCGATGAAGCGGCAATGCAAGCTTGGGTCAACAAGTCCCTGGCCAATCCCTATGCGATGGTGATTTACCAACCCCAAGGGCGCGACAACTCGCAGATGGGGTCGATGTTGGGCCTGCAGTTCGGCAGCGATCTGGCGACCGGATTTGCCTTGGCCTGGGTATTGAGCTTGATCGCGACGGGATTCGGCCGCCGGCTGGGTGCCGCGGTCGCGATCGGCATCATCGGTTGGCTTGCGACCAGTGTGCCTTCCATGAATTGGTATCGGTTTCCACTGGATTCCACCTTGGCAGGATTGGTTGAAGAGTCAGTTGGCTTCTTTGTCGCTGGGGCTGCCGCCGCCTGGTGGTTGGGGCGCGCTCGCGCAGACTGAAACGGTCGCCATCGGAAGCTTGTTCGTGCTTATCCATCGACTTGCGTGGATGCTGCTGCTGACCGCCACCTTGAGCGGCGGTGTCGAAGCGTCAACAGCCGTCGTGGCGGGCCAGAGCCCGGTTGCGGACAATCCGGCACCGTCGGCTCTGCAGGCCGAAGTCGATGCCGTGGAAGAAGAGTCGCTGAGCGAAGCCGCGTTTGCGGATTTGCTGAAGCGCCTTGAGCTTGCCAAGCAGCCGAAGTTGCAGGCGCGGGCGTATGTGAGCCAATGCCAAGGTCTGCTCGGCGGCGATGTCAAAGCGGCTGCGCAGGTCGCCGAAGCGGGCATTGCCTTTGCCGAAAAAAGTGGCCAGCAGCAAGCACTGTCCGGCCTGTATGTCTGCCGCGGTTATTTGCGCGAGCTGGACGAGCAACTGGACGCCGCGCTGGCCGATTACGACCGCGCGTTCGAGGCCGCAAAAATCGCCGGCAACCGCGCGGATGAAGCGCAGGCACAGGCCTTGCGAGGCGAAATCCACTATGCGCGTGGAAACTTCTCGCAAGCCTTGGCGGAGTTGCTGGCCGCGCATCGAACCAGCGTGGAAAACGCCGACCGTGTGCGCGAGCGTTACGCCCTGAATGCGATCGCCAATGTTTACAGCGACGCTCGCGTCGGACAGTACGCGCAAGCGCTTGACTATTACCGCCAGGTTGGCGAACAGCACCTTGCCGCGGGCAATCAGCGCGATGTGGCGACCAACTGGTTCAACATCGGTAGCACTCTGCAGATCACTGGCGAGTTCGCGGCTGCCGAAGACGCGTTCCGCAAGGCGCTCGCCGGGTATGCAAAGTTGGATGATCAACGATCACTGGCGCAAACCCAGCGCGCACTGGCGGTGCTGTACTTGCGCATGGATCGTCCCGTTGAAGCCTTGGCGGCGGCGGATGCCGCGCTTGCGTTCGCCGAGGCCGACGATCCCGATCTCAACAGTCCCGGTGATGCCGCCAGCGCCCGACTGACCCGCGGTAGTGCATTGCGACGACTGGGACGCCACGCCGAGGCGGCCGCCGATCTTGCCAGCGCGCGCGACCATTTCGAGCGCAACAATGATCCGCGTTTTGTTGAACGCGCAGCGGCTGAGCAAGCCGAAGTTGCCGCCGCGATGGGCGATTGGCAAGCCGCCTATGTGGCCCGTAGCGACCAGCTTCGCCTCGCTGAACAGTTGCGCACGCAACTCGACGCCGAACTCAGCTCACGCTTGCGCGTGCAATTCGACAGCGAACGCAAGGAAGCCGAGAACTCAGCGCTGAAACGCGAAGGCCTGTTGCGCAGCGCGGCATTGCGCGACGCTGTGCGCATTCGCGACCTGCGCGGCACGGCGATGGCGTTGGGCGCCATCGTGGTCCTGGTGTTGGCATGGTTGGCACTCAGCGCCCTTCGTCGCGCGCAGCAAATGCGCAACCTCGCGTTGACCGACGAACTCACGGGTCTCGCCAACCGCCGCGCGATCCTGCGCCAGTTGGAGCAGCGCCTGGCCGGCAAGAACCATCCCTCCGCGCCGCTGTTGATGTTCGATATCGACCACTTCAAGTCAATCAATGATCGACTCGGCCATGACATCGGCGACGTGGTCTTGCGCAAGGTGGCGCATGCCGCAAAACGCTTGATTGGCGGCCAGGGTGAAGTAGGTCGTGTGGGTGGCGAGGAATTTCTGGTCTTGTTGCACGCCGCCGATGCCGACTATCTGCGCGCGGTGGCCGAACGCTTGCGCCAAGCCGTCGAAGCCCTGACCTTCGAGGCACCCGCAAACGACTTGCGGGTAACCATCAGCATTGGCGGCTGCGTATCGGGCCCGCAGTTGACGCGCATCGAAGACCTGCTCAAACGCGCCGACCTGGCCTTGTATCGAGCCAAGAGCGGTGGCCGCAATCGGGTCGAGTTGGATGCTGCATAGAAGCTGGTGACTGGTGACTGGCGACGAGGCGGTGCGCCCTCAGGCCACTGTCGTTTGGGCGGGCGAATGGTATCGCCACTCAACCGGTTCTCGGATTTCAACTTTCCAAAATTGGATCGGTTGCGGCATCCTTGCAGCTCGCCGGTTTTTGCCTGTCAGTCCGAGCAAGGAGCAGTCATGACAAGGTTCTTGGTTTGCGGTCTTGCGCTATTTGCAAGCGCGGCACAGGGTCAGCAAGTTGCGCCCAGGTTAGGCGATTTTTACAGTTCGGCCACCATTTCCGAGACGGCTTATGCGGCGGATGACAGCTTGCTGGTGGGTGGATTGTTTGATCGGGTGGGGACGACCAACCGCCGCAATCTGGTGCGCTTCGCACCGGATGGGACGCTGGATACCGCGTGGGCGCCCGATCCGGACGGATTGATCCGCGGCATCGTTTTTGATCCCGCGGGCAATATCTACGTGGTCGGCAATTTCAAGACCATTGCCGGTGTTGCTCGGCCGGGCGTGGCCAAGTTCCTGGCCGGCAACCCTTATGTGCTGGACACCTCCTATCTACCCGACGTGCCGATCTCGGCATCGACCGTGGATGCCATCGCCCGGCGCTCGGATGGCAGCGTCTATGTGAGCTATTGCGTGCAGACGCCGACCTTCTCCTGCAAGGTTGTACGTCTGGATGCCCAAGGTGCCGCAATCAGCAGCTTTGATGTCACCACCAACGGCGCGGTTTTTCCCATCGCCCTGTCGCAGGACGAACAGTCAGTGTTGATCGCGGGTGCGGTGACGTCCGTAGGCGGGGTCACCATTCCGTCGCGTGCCAACCTCGCCAAGCTGGACGCCAATACGGGCGCGATGAGTCTGGGTTGGATTCCCTTTGCCACGGGCAATGGATCGGTGCGCGCCATGGTGGCGGATGGGCCTGGTCACATGGTGGCGGCGGGACAGATTCCCGGCGGCGCGGATGGATTGGCGCGGATAGCGCTGGCAGATCCCGGCACGGCCGACGTCGGTTTCGGGCCGGATCTTGGGCCGGCGACGAGCATCCTGCTGACTGAGCTGGCGCGCATGCCGGACAACGACTTGTTCATCTCCGGCAACTTCACGTTGATCGACGGTCAAACTCGGGACTCGCGGGTCGCCAAGCTGGCTCCCGATGGAACCGCGCGGCCCGGTTGGGGTGTCACCACGCCTTTGGGCGGTAACGGCTCGAACACCTTTGCGGTTTCTCTGACTGGCCGTGTGGCCAAACCAAGCTTGGGCCTCGCGGGCGGAATCGCCCGCACGACCATGTACGAGCTGAGTTCTGTCGATGGAAGTGACCTGGGTGAACTGGTTTCGGCCAACTTCTCGGCCCTTGCAGCGTTCCGGCAGATTGTGCGCGAGCCTGTTACGGGACGGATCTTTGCTGGAGCAAGCGGGTTGGAGGACATCAACGGCCGTTTCAGTCACGCGGTCTTTGCGTTTCAGCCGAATTTGCAGCCCGACCTGGGCTGGACCTCGATGCTGGGTTCAAAGGCTCGCATGGGCGGCAACCTTTATTTCGGTACTGGCCCCACCACGATGATCCTCGGTGGATTCGGCTTTGGCACCAATAGCTTGCAGGTGGCGGGGCTGTATCGCCTGAATGCCGTGGACGGCAGCAACAACAACTGGTTTCCGCAAGCCTCTGCGGGTGTGGGCCTCGGCATCAATGCACCCTCGGCAGTCGCCGTTGATGAAGCAGGGGGTTTTGCCTACACCGTCGGAATCAACACGGACGCCAACGGAGCGGGCATGCCTGGTGGCACCTTCCGCCGCTTTGCCCTTGCTGACGGACTCCGCGACAGCACCTGGTTGAGTACCCTTTCGATTGCTGCCGGCGCACCCCCCATGTTGGTGGCGGATGGCTTTGTTTATCTTGGCAATTTGAACTCCACCACAGCGACCGACAACTCGACCGTGATCGGTCTTGCCCGTTATGCGGTGTCTGGCATCGGCCGTGCCGATCCCAACTTCAAGCCGTTCCAGGCCATCACCAACATCCAGGCGATGGCGCATGACTTCAACCATATCTACGTGGGTGGAAGTGCAATATTGGCGCGCATCAGCTTGCTGACGGGACTCATCGATCCAAGTTGGCGGCCGACGACCGCCACCAACATTGGCACGGTCAACAGCATCTCGGTTGCCGATGATGGCAGTGTGTTGGTCGCCGGATCCGTGAACCTTGGCTGCGGCGGCACGCCAGTCTCGGTGGCGCGCATTCAGTCGGGTGGCAACGTCGATCCGACGTGGGGCGTGAGTCTGGATGGGCCAGCAAACTCAGTGCTTGCGATTCCACCGGCGGACGCACTCATTGGCGGTGGCTTTCGAACCGCAAACGGCGCTGCCCACGATGGTCTGGTTCGCTTGGGCCGATCCGACACCGTGTTCATCGATGGGCTGGGTGATCCAACGTGTGTGAGATAGAAGTCGAACTGCAGGTTCAGTGAAGGATGAAAGGCTAGGGCTCGTGACGAGCCCCTGACGCTGCCGTTGGTGCTCCAGCCACCAACCCTCAATCCCACTGTCGCTTCGCAACCCCTAAACCATTCCCCGCAACCGATACAAGGCCTCCAGCGCCTGCTTCGGCGTCAGCTCATCCGGGTCGATGGCGGCCAAGGCGGCCAAGGCCGGTGCGGGTGTATTGAACAAGCCCATCTGCATGGGCTGATCGAGTGCCACGGGTGATGTTGAGGGTGCGGGTTGACTGCGCTGCTCGAGTTCGGCGAGATAGCGGCGGGCGTCCTTGATCGCTGATTTGGGCAGGCCGG
This sequence comes from Pseudomarimonas sp., assembly GCA_052390415.1. GTDB lineage: Bacteria > Pseudomonadota > Gammaproteobacteria > Xanthomonadales > Xanthomonadaceae > JANNWF01. Next base: position 39,690 of record JBQTGY010000051.1, read on the forward strand.
CCAAGGCAGCTACCTGCAAGCCAAAGCTGCGATTGGCGGGCCCGTCTTTCACCGCATGCATGAAAACCAGACTGTCCTGATGCTCGACCGCATCCAGATGCACGTTGGCGATGCCATTGGCGATGGTCGGCAGCGCAGTCAGCTCAAAATAATGGGTCGCAAACAGGGTGTAGGCGCGGTTGATTTCAGCCAGATGCAAGGCGCAGGCCTTTGCCAACGCCAGCCCGTCGTAGGTCGAAGTGCCACGACCGATCTCGTCCATCAATACGAGCGAATGGGGGCCGGCGTGATGCAGGATGTACGCGGTTTCGCTCATTTCGACCATGAAGGTCGATTGCCCACGCGCAAGGTCGTCGCCCGCGCCGATACGGGTCAGGATGCGATCAATCGGGCCGATGGTTGCCAGGTGCGCGGGCACAAAACTGCCGACATGAGCCAACAGCACGATGAGCGCGTTCTGCCGCATGTAGGTGCTCTTGCCACCCATGTTGGGGCCAGTGATGACCAGCAAGCGCTGCTGCTCATCCAGCACCAGATCGTTGGGCTCGAAGGGCTCATCGCGTACCGCCTCCACTACTGGATGGCGACCGCGTTCGATGCGCAGGCCCGGCTCATTGCTGAGCGTGGGGCGCGACCAATTTAGGGCGTCGGCGCGTTCGCCGAAGCATGCCAGCACATCCAGCTCGGCCAGTGCGCTGGCAAAGCGCTTGAGGGGTTCGAGCCCGGTGTTGAGAAGGTCAAGCAAGTCTTCCCACAGACACCGTTCGCGCGCCAACGATCGCTCGCGCGCAGACAGGACCTTGTCCTCGAACGCCTTCAGTTCTTCGGTGATGTAGCGCTCGGCGCCGGTCAGCGTTTGCCGTCGCGTGTAGTGCGTGGGCGCGCGCTGCGCTTGGCCCTTGCTGATCTCGATGAAATAGCCGTGCACGCGGTTGTAGCCGACCTTGAGCGTCGCGATGCCGCTGGCTTCGCGCTCGCGGGCTTCGAGGTCGATCAGGAATTGGTCGGCGTGGGTCGAGAGCTGCCGCAGTTCATCCAGCTCGGTGTCGAAGCCATCCGCGAACACGCCGCCATCGCGCTGCAACGCGGGCGGTTGGGTGACCAGCGCCGATTGCAGATGTGCGGCCAACACGGCGTGTTCGCCCAATGCGTCGATCACCGTCGCCACCCGCGGAGAATCAATGCTCGCCAACTGCCTGTGCAGCGTCGGTGCGCTCAGCAATGCGTCACGCAAGGTGCTGAGGTCACGCGGACGCGCCGAGCGCAAAGCGACTCGCGCGAGAATTCGCTCGACATCGCCGACCGCATGTAGCGAACCGCGCAAGCCGTTGATGGCATCCGCATCCAGCAACGCCTGCACGGCTTGCTGACGTTGACCGAGCACTTGCCGATCACGCAGGGGCCGTTGCAACCAGCGCCGCAACAAGCGCCCGCCCATCGGCGTGATGCTGCTGTCGAGCACGCCGGCCAGCGTGTGCTCGCTGCGGCCATCGGGTCGACTGTCTATTTCCAGATGACGGCGGGTAGCCGCATTCATGCCGATGCTGTCATCCACCGATTCAAATGCCAGCGCCGCCAGATGGGGCAGTTGCTGTTTCTGCGTTTCTTCCAGATAACCGAGCAATGCACCGGCCGCTGCAATGGCCCGTGGGCGCTCATCCACACCAAACGCGGACAGATCGTGCACGCCGAAAAAGCGCAGCAGCCGACGCCGACACGCTTCGCCATCGAAATGCCAAGGCGCGCGGCGACGCAGACCGCGACGCGTCGTCAATACGGGTGACCAGCCATCTTCGTCGGGAATCAACAGCTCGGCGGGATCGAGGCGCGCGACTTCGCTGATCAAGGCGTCCTCGTCGGCGACTTCGGCGACCAGAAAACGCCCGCCGGCAAGATCGGCCCAGGCCAGTCCAAGACCCGACTTGGTCCTTACAACCGCCATCAACAAGGTGTCACGACGATCCTGCAATAGCGCCTCGTCGGTGACCGTGCCGGGAGTGACGATGCGCACGATGCGGCGCTCAACCAAGCCTTTCGCCAGCGCCGGATCGCCGATCTGCTCGCAGATGGCGACCGATTCGCCCAACGCCACCAGTCGCGCGAGATACCCTTCGGCAGCGTGATACGGCACGCCCGCCATCGGAATCGGCTGGCCGGCGCTTTGCCCACGCTGGGTGAGGGTGATGTCGAGCAGACGCGCCGCTTTGCGCGCATCGTCATAGAACAATTCGTAGAAATCGCCCATGCGAAAGAACAGCAGGATGTCGGGCTGCTCGGCCTTGGCGGCAAAGAACTGCCGCATCAGCGGCGTGTGTGCTGAAAAGTCTGGCGTAGCGCTCTGCAGACTGGAGTCGGGCGTAGCGGTCACGTGGCGGTCACAACGGGACGAGGGCAGGGCATGCAGTCTGGCGGTGAACCGCGTGAGGCGCGACAGTATGCCAGTGAGCTATCGACGGTCGGCACCCAGTGTGCGTTTCGTGTTGTGAAAGCAGCCGATCAATTTGGCGCGCTGCGCGCGTTCGCCTTCGCTTTCCTCGGTCGGCTCTACGAGAGCGTGCACAACGTCCATGCTTCCGTAGAGCGCAGCTTGCTGCGCCGCTCTTCCGCCGCGGTTCCGGATCTTGCCAGGAATCGACACTATTTCAGGGGATGGATGAATGAATGAATCACCTGCTCCCGTCGACGCGCTCGTATTTGGTGCCGGCGCGATCGGCTTGTATGTGGGCGGTTCGCTGGCGCTGGCTGGGCAATCCGTGCACTTCGTTGCTCGGCCTGGCGTCGCGGCAGTGTTGCAAGCCGAAGGCTTGCGACTAGCCGCACTTGATCAGCCCACGCGACTACTGTCGAGTGATCAATTCGGAGTTTCCACCTCCGCCGCCGAAGCGCCTGCGGCGCGCCTGCTGGTGCTCGCCGTCAAAGGCGCCGCGACCGCTCATGCCGCCGCCGAGTTGCAGGCCGCTTGCGCGCCGGGCACGCCGCTGATCTCGCTGCAGAACGGCGTCGACAACGTCGAGCGAATTCGCCGCGCCGCGCCCGATCTCGATGCATTCGCCGGCATGGTCCCCTTCAATGTGGTGCAGCCGGTCGCCAACGAAGTCCGACAAACGACCAGTGGTCGACTTGCTGCACAACAATGCCGCGTCAGCGAGGAATGGGCTCCCGCCTTCATCAGAGCGGGTCTTGGACTGGATCTTTACGCCGACATGCGTCCAGTGCAATGGGGCAAGTTGTTGCTGAACCTCAACAATCCGCTCAACGCATTGGCCGGCATCCCTTTGTTGCAAGAGTTGGAGAGTCGGGCGTGGCGACGAATCCTCGCCGACCTGCAAGACGAAGCACTGGCCGCCATGCGGGCAGCCGGCATTCGGCCCGCGCGCGTCACGCCTTTGCCAAGTCGCTGGTTGCCTGCACTGCTACGCTTGCCGACCCCGCTGTTTCGCCTGCTCGCTCGCCGCATGTTGACCATCGACCCCAGCGCGCGCTCGTCGATGTATGAAGATCGAGTGCGAGGTCGGCCCACCGAAGTGGACGATTTATGCGGGGCGGTGGTGCGCCTGGCAGCTGCACATGGGCGAGACGCGCCGCGCAACCGTGCGTTGGCGGCACTGGTAGACGCGTCCACGACAGGGAAGTTTTATGCGGCCGAAACGGTGGCGAGCAGGCTCGGCGACGTCACTTGATACCGAAGCAAGCGATGCGGCCGACTTGGACAAGCACGCTGCAAATCGTTAGGGTGCCGCGATGAACGAAAACGCGTTCCCCAATGACGCCGCCCTTTGGCAGCAAGCCGAAGCGCTGGGTCATGCCTTGAAGGCCAAACATCAATCCTTGGTCACCGCCGAAAGTTGTACTGGCGGCTGGATCGCCAAGACGGTGACCGATATTCCGGGTTGTTCGGATTGGTTCGACTGTGGCATTGCTGCCTACAGCTACGAAGCCAAACAAGCCATGCTGGGCGTACGCGCCGAGACCTTGCTGGAACACGGTGCCGTCAGCCAGGAAACCTGCATGGAAATGGTATCCGGCGCTTTGATCCACTCCGGCGCCAGCATGGCGGTCGCTGTCACCGGCATCGCTGGCCCCTCCGGTGGCACCAAGGAGAAACCCGTCGGTACCGTCTGGATCGGCTGGAAGCGCCGCGGCGGTTATCCGCAGGCAAAGGTTTTCCATTTCGACGGCGACCGCGATGCGGTGCGTCGGCAGACGGTGGCGAAGGCGTTGGAGGGGTTGATGCGTTTGCTGGCCGAGGTTCGCTAGCTCACACATTGCGCATAAGCGCCGGTCGGGCCGGGTGGTCGCGGCGATAGTCGACTGCGCCAAGGAAGATTTCCGACAGTTTGCAGGCGCGTGGCAGTGCTGTGGGCCACGAATCGGCGGAACCGATTTTGATTGGATCGGGGACCGCGCAGGTGGATGTGCAGCCCGGCCGACCCCAAGTCCGACAGGTTCCTAGGCACGGCCCACCCGCCGCATCGTCTGCAACAAGCGCGCAGTCACATCCGGATGCCTTGGTGCGCAAGGAGGCACGACCAGGGTGGTGTATTCCTCGTAATGCGCGCTGGCAAGTTGACTCAAAGGCAAGTGCTCGGCGCGAAAGGATTCGATGGGCAACCGGGCAGCTTCGTACAAGATCACTTCGTGATCGGCCGGATAATCCAGCAGCAGGCGTTGCACCAGCTTGGCGAGTTCTTCTGCCACGGCATGGAAGCGCGTACACGTCAGATCGCCGGTCAGCGCAACTTGCCACAACAACAGCAGGCCGCGATTGTCGACGTGCCGATCTTCGTGCAGAAATTGCGTCGCCTCCAACGATTGCACCCCGTACTTACCAGGATCGATGCCAAGGTCGGCGTACAGGCATGCTTCCGATGAAATGCCAGGCTCCATGCGAGCGCTGAAACCTGCCTCGCGGGCCTTGCGAATCACCGCGTGCGGCACATCGGCGAACACGCCGGGATGGCCGTAGAACACGGCGCACACCCGGCGGCCGGTGCGCACCTCAGCCATGATCGCTGCGTCCATTTCCTGGTAGGTCTGCCGCCTGTCCTTGCCAACCGCGTAGTAGACGCGCAGGTCGATCAGATCCGGCCGCAGTTCGGCGATCATCGCGTGCGCGGCACCGTCGGTCAGCGCAAACACGCGCTCGGCCTCCTGGATCTCGGACAAGCAGCGCGGACTCATGTGGCGACCCAGTTGAATGCCGCTGCCGACGACGACCAAGCCCGACTCGGGCGCGCTGGCCACCACCAGTGAGGTCGCATCGACCACCCGATTGCGACCGCTGCGCTTGGCTTGATACAGCGCCAGGTCGGCGCTACGCAGAATGTCTTCCAGCGGCGCGTGCGAATCCGTGGCCGCGCAGATGCCGTAGCTCAAGCTGTACTCGACCACCTCGTCCAGGATCTCCACGGGCTGAATGCGCCGCCGTAGATCCTCAATCAGGAAACGCGTTTGCTCGATGCTGGCATCCAGCAGCATGGTGAATTCCTCGCCACCGCTGCGGCCGATCACCGCTTGGCCAGGAAACACCGCGTGCATGAGTCGGCCCAACTCGCGCAACACCGCGTCGCCCGCCGCGTGACCATGGCGATCATTGATCTGCTTGAATCGGTCGATGTCAGCGACTACCGCAGTGAAAGGTTTGCGCTCGCGCCGGCAGCGTTGTTGCATGTCGCGACCGAAGCGCAGGGTGCTTTGATGGTTGAACAAGCCGGTCAGCCCGTCGCGCTCGGAGGCTTCGCGATAGCGGCGGCGTTCGCTCACCGTGCGCGTAAGCAGCGACACCAACAGCGCCGCGACCAGCAACAAACTGAGCAAGCCAAGCCCCTGCAACCATGAAGTGCGCGAACGCGCTTCGATCTCGATGCGCTGGCGCTCTTGCTCGGCTTGAAGAGTGGAAATTTGCCGTTGTTTGGCTTCGGTGTCGAACTCCACCTGCAAGTAAGACAAACGGCGTTTGCGCGCGTCTTTCGCAAGCTCCTCGCGCGCGGCCTCCGCCAGTCGAAGTTCAGCAAGCGCCTCAGCCGGCTGGCCTTGGGCTTCGGCGATCTCGCTCAGCAAGTCATGCGCCTGTTCAATGTTGTCCCAGGCCTTTTGCGTTTCAAAGGTGGGCAGGGCACCACGCAACATCGTGGTCGCCTCGCTCAGCGAGCCGCCCGAGCGCAACAGCGCCTCGGCCAGGCGCATGTCAGTTTCCAAGACTCCATTGGCGAAGCCGGCGGCGGCAAAGCGCTCGCGCGCACTCAGCAGCCACGTCTGCGCTTGCTTTGGCAGCGCTTGCGCCAGCAATGACCTGCCGACGCCCTTGTGGCCATCGGCGACAAACACCAGATCACCCACTCGACCACAGGCATCAATTTGCTCACGACGGATGGCCTCGGCTTGCGCGCTGTGGCCGATTTCATCCAAGGCGACGCCGAAATTCGAAAGCGCAATGCAGACATCACGGCCATTGCCGGTATTACGAGCGATGGCCAGCGATTGCTCGGCGAACTCCAGCGCCAGCTTCTCTTCGCCAACGCGCAGATAGAGATAAGAGGCCATGCCGAGCAAACGCGGTTGCTGACTATCGAGCGTATCGAGCAGGGCCAAGCCCTCTTTCAGCCGTGCAAACGCAGTTGGGTAGTCGGCCACGCCGGTGGAAACATTGACGGTCAGAGCCAAAGCGCGCACCCGCAGATCGGGCGAGACCTTGCGGCTGAGCAATGAATCCGACAGCGTCAAGGCTTGCTGAAACTGGCCGGCCAAGGCGAGATTGCGCATTCGCACGAGATCCGCACGGTAGGCCAGCTCAGTGGGTAAAGGACTTGCTTCCCTCGCCAGCGCATCGAGCAATTCGGCGGATTGCTGCCAAGGCGCAGTCGTGTTGAGTAACTCAATTTCGGCGACGCGTTGTTCCAGCGTGTCGCTTGCGGCGGCCGCAAAGCTTGCGATGCAGCAAAGCGCCAACGTAATTCTTGTCGCTGTCCGCATGGATGGCTCGTCGCAGGATTCGCCGCAGAATGTGCGCTTCCTGCTAGCTGTCGTAGGCCGCGATGGTAGTGTTGGTTGAGTACTGGCCGTCTTTGAGTCCGGTCAGGCGTTTGATCGCCTCGTAGTCCTTGCTCAACAGGGCGTCGCGTTCTTCATCGCTCAACGAAAAACGCGCAATGACCGCAGCGGGATCTTTCTTGTACTCGGCGCTGAGCGCGGCGTCGGCACCCAGCTGTTTCATCAGACTCAGTAAATTCGACATTTCGTCTCCTTAAGATGGTCAAGCGGGTGCGGGCTTGTCGGCGTCCGGCGCAGCGTCGCAAATTATCACAATCTGAAGGATTGCCGACGGTGCCACGAGTGCTGAATCCCTCTCCACACCGACATTCCCGATCGCAACCCGAAGATTTTTCCTACGCCATGCGCCAGCCTTCGCTGACGGTGGGCTCACCCCTTCATGGGATACTGTCGTTCTCGACCGCCTGCGCTGGCGGCCCGACCTACAAATTCGTCGCAGAACCTGAGACCGCACGCGGCCAGGCTGCGCCCACCTTACGTTTAGGGATTTCCGATGGACGACAACAAGAAGCGTGCCTTGGCTGCGGCGCTGACCCAGATCGAGCGCCAGTTTGGCAAGGGCGCGGTCATGCGCATGGGCGATCAAGTCGCCGAGATCACCGAGGTCATCAGTACCGGTTCCTTGATGCTGGACATCGCTCTCGGTATCGGCGGTTTGCCCAAGGGGCGCGTGGTGGAAATCTACGGTCCGGAATCTTCCGGCAAGACCACTTTGACCTTGCAGGCAATTGCCGAGTGTCAGAAGTCCGGCGGCGTCTGCGCTTTCATTGATGCCGAACACGCGCTGGACCCGGTGTATGCCACCAAACTCGGCGTCCAGGTCGAAGACATGCTGGTCTCACAGCCGGATACGGGCGAGCAGGCGCTGGAAATCGCCGACATGCTGGTGCGCTCCAACGCCGTCGACATGGTAGTGATCGACTCGGTTGCCGCGCTCACACCCAAGGCTGAAATCGAAGGTGAGATGGGCGATCAGTTGCCCGGCCTGCAGGCCCGCTTGATGAGTCAGGCGCTGCGCAAGCTGACCGGCAACATCAAGCGCAGCAATTGTTTGATCATCTTCATCAACCAGCTGCGCATGAAGATCGGTGTGATGATGCCGGGGCAAAGTCCGGAAGTGACTACGGGTGGTAATGCGCTCAAGTTCTACGCCTCAGTTCGCCTGGACATCCGTCGGATCGGCGCGATCAAGAAGGGCGAGGACATCATAGGCAATCAGACCAAGATCAAGGTGGTCAAGAACAAGCTGGCGCCGCCATTCAAGCAGATCGTCACCGAGATCATTTACGGTGAAGGTATTTCGCGTGAGGGCGAGATCATCGACATGGGCGTGGAAGCGAAGTTGGTCGACAAGGCCGGTGCCTGGTACAGCTGCAACGGCGAGCGCATTGGCCAAGGCAAGGAAAATGCCCGCCAGTATCTGAAGGAGCACCCGAAGCTTGCGCAGGAACTGGAAGTAAAACTGCGAGAGCTGTACGTGCCGCAGGTGGCTGAGCGCGAAGACGCAGAAGAAGCCTGAGCGAGGACGGGCCGGCAATGGCTGCGCGCACGCCAGGCAAGGATTGCTGGCAACGCGCGCTTGCCGCGCTCAACCGGCGCGAACATTCGCAACTGGAGTTGACCCGCAAGCTGAAGGCGAGCGGGTTTGAGGAAGAAATGATCGCTCCGGTGTTGGAGCAACTGATCGAACGCGGCTGGCTGAGCGACGGCCGCTACGCGGGTGCATTGGCGCGAACGCGCGCCAGCAGCGGTCAAGGCCCGCTACGCATCCAAGTTGAACTCGCGCGGCAGGGAATCAGCGCTGATCAGGCGGAAACTGCTTTGGCGACCTGTGAAGGCGACTGGGCCGCGCAAGCGCGCGCACTGGTCATTCGCCGCTTCGGCGAAAGCGACTTGCGCGGCGGACCCAACGAGCGCAAGGCGGTGGATTTTTTGCTCCGGCGCGGGTTTGACTTGAGCGTGGCGAGGGCATCGTTGCGGGATGACGTCGACTGACGTCCGGGACATCGGCGGGTGAAGTTGCAAACGCTGACTGGATTCTCGCCTTTTGCACCTTGCTGACCCAATCATTGCGCCCAAACCGCCTCGCCCCCATGCTTTGCGGCGACGCAGCATCCGCCTGCCCAATCCACTTCGCCCCCAAGCCGCCGTCCATGAAAACCAGCGCCGATATTCGCAACGATTTCCTTGCCTTCTTTGAGTCCAAGGGCCACTCCGTGGTGGCATCCAGCCCGCTGGTGCCGGGCAACGATCCGTCGTTGTTGTTCACCAATGCCGGCATGGTGCAATTCAAGGACGTGTTTCTTGGCGGCGAGAAGCGCAGCTACAAGCGCGCGGCGAGTTCGCAGCGTTGTCTGCGTGCGGGCGGCAAGCACAATGATCTGGATTCGGTGGGCTATACCGCGCGTCACCACACGTTTTTCGAGATGTTGGGCAATTTCAGTTTTGGTGACTATTTCAAGCAAGACGCGATTGCGTACGCTTGGGAATTGCTGACTGGGGTCTGGCAGATTCCAGCCGAGCGTTTGCTGGTCACCATCTACTACACCGACGACGAAGCCTTCGACATCTGGCATCAGCAGATCGGCCTTCCGCGTGACCGCATCATTCGCATCGGCGACAACAAGGGTGCGCCTTATGCATCCGACAATTTCTGGCAGATGGCCGACACCGGTCCCTGCGGTCCATGCAGCGAGATCTTCTACGACCATGGCGCGCACATCGCGGGTGGTCCGCCGGGCTCGCCCGATGAAGATGGCGACAGGTTCATCGAGATCTGGAACAACGTGTTCATGCAGTTTGATCGCCAGCCCGATGGCAGCCTGGTGCCGTTGCCCGCGCCTTGCGTCGACACCGGCATGGGTCTCGAACGCATTTCGGCAATCCTGCAACAGGTCCACAGCAATTACGAAATTGATCTGTTCCAGACGTTGATCGAAAAAGCCGCCGAACTGACGCAAACGGCGGATCGGGAAAACAAATCCCTGCGCGTGATCGCCGACCACATTCGTGCCTGTTCCTTCCTGATTGTCGATGGCGTGCTGCCCAGCAACGAGGGCCGCGGTTATGTGCTGCGGCGGATCATCCGTCGCGCCTTGCGGCACGGCTGGATGCTGGGTGTGCGAGGCGCGTTTTTCCATCGCATGGTCGAGTCGCTGGTGGGACTGATGGGCGGCGCGTATCCCGAGTTGCTCGCCAAGCGCGATCTGGTTGAGCGCGCGTTGAAGGCCGAAGAAGAGCGATTTGCCGAGACGCTGGATTCGGGGATGAAGATCTTCAACGAGATCGCGCCACGATCAGGGGCGGTTATCGCCGGCAACGATGCGTTCAAGCTCTACGACACTTACGGCTTTCCGGTCGATCTCACCGCCGACATGGCCCGCGAGCGTGGATTGTCGGTCGACATGGCCGGCTTCGAGGCGGCGATGACTCTGCAGCGCGAGCGTGCCCGCGAAGCGAGCAAGTTTGCGGCGGCAGGCAACCTGCCATCCGAACTGGTCGCGCGACTGCATCCCACCCAGTTCGTCGGTTATGAAGGCCTTGATGACGATGGCTGCCGCATTGTGGGTCTGATGTTGGAGGGCCGCAGTGTCGAACGCATCGATGCGGGCGATGAGGCGGTGGTGCTGCTGGAGCGGACGCCGTTTTATGCCGAATCGGGCGGGCAGGTGGGTGATTCCGGGGTGTTGCTGGATGCCGCAGGTGACCGATTTGAAGTCAGCGACACACTGAAATTTTCAGCTGCTTTCCATGGACATGTGGGTCGCCTGACCAGCGGCACGCTGAAGGTGGGTTCGCGGGTGTCCGCACGGGTGAACGGCCAGCGCCGGCAAGCGGTGGTGCTCAATCATTCGGCGACGCATTTGTTGCATGCCGCGCTGCGGCAGGTACTTGGCGATCATGTATCGCAGAAGGGATCGCTGGTGGCACCAGATCGGCTGCGTTTCGACTTCGGCCATTTTCAGCCCATCAGTAGCGAAGAGCTGGCGCAGATCGAAACCCTGGTCAACCAGCAAATCCGCGCCAATCACGAGGCCGAAGTGCATCACATGGGAATGCAGGAGGCGATTGATTTTGGCGCGATTGCACTGTTCGGCGAGAAGTATGGCGAGCACGTGCGGGTGCTGAAGATGGGTGAATTCTCGACCGAATTGTGCGGCGGAACTCACGTTCATCGCGCTGGCGATATCGGTCTGCTGAAGATCGTTTCCGAAGGTGGCATTTCCTCCGGTGTGCGGCGCATCGAAGCGGTCACTGGGGCCGGTGCGCTTGCTTATGTCGCGGAGGAAGAACGTCGCCTGGATGAGGTGGCACGCTTGCTCGGTGGTAGTGCAACCGATGTGGTCGACAAGTTGCGTCAGGTATTTGACCGTCAGAAAAGACTCGAGAAGGAGATTGAGTCGTTCAAGGCCAAAGCATCGGCCGCAGCGGCCAGTGACCTCGCCAGCAGTGCGTTGCTGATCGAAGGCGTTTCGGTTGTCGCGGCGCGTCTGGAAGGGCTGGATCCCAAGGCTTTGCGCGACAGCGTCGATCAGCTGAAGAGCAAATTGGGCAATGCCGTGATCGTGCTGGCCGTGGCCACGGGTGGGAAAGTCTCGCTGGTGGCCGGCGTAAGCGGCTCGGCGATGGGTCGCGTGAAGGCGGGAGAGTTGGTCGCTCACGTCAGTGCGCAAATCAATGGCAAAGGCGGCGGCCGACCGGACATGGCCCAAGGCGGTGGAGACGACAGCCCCGCATTGCAGACGGCGCTGGCGCAGGCACCGGACTGGATTGCAGCGCGGCTTCGCTGATCGCAGCGGTCATGTGGGTGTGACGCGCTTCATTGCAGCTCTGCAACCGCTTCGCTAGTATCGGGGCGTCGCACGTCGACCTGTTGGCGTGAAGCGAAGGAATGCCGGCATCGCGGGAGGCGATGCGTATCGCGAACAGGCGGAGGGCCTGCTCGCCAAGGAGGCGCCACATGCTCATCTTGACCCGCCGCGTGGGTGAGACCTTGGTCATCGGTGACCAAGTCACGATTACGGTGTTAGGGGTAAAAGGCAATCAGGTACGCGTCGGCATCAACGCGCCGAAGGAAATCCCCGTTCACCGTGAAGAGATTTATCAGCGTATTCAGCGTGACGGCACTGCGGTGGCGACGGTCGCCGATGATCAAGACCGCGTGACGCCCGACTGAGGTCAGAAAACGCAGGAAGTTGGCGCCTGCGATCTGGACGGGGAGTGGAGTGGCCCGACCAAACAATCACCGCCCGCGTTGTTTGGGCGTGCGGGAGCACTCAGGACCCGGTTTGCGCGCCCCTCGTTGATGGGAGCCGCCTTGTCGCACTACAGCAATGCATAGTCAGCCGCGCTTTTGGCGTGGATGTAAGTGGTGTCAAAAAGTGGAACCGTGGCGTCTGGCTGTCCTACGAGCAAGGTGATCTCGGTGCAACCGAGGATGATCGCTTCGGCTCCGGCAGACACGAGGTCCGCCATGACCTGCCGGTAAGACTCCCGAGAGCTTGGCACCATCAGCCCCAGGCAGAGTTCTTCATAGATGACCCGGTGGACAAGCGCGCGGCCGTCCTCGCTGGGAACCAGCACGGTGAGGCCGTGCTGTTCGACGAGTCGATCCTTGTAGAACGCGTGCTCCATCGTGAAGCGAGTCCCGATCAAGCCCACGGACTTGAATCCGGACGCCTTGATTGCGCGGGCGGTTGCGTCCGCGATATGCAGCAGGGGAATGCTGACAGCCGCCTCGATCGCCGGGGCAACCTTGTGCATCGTGTTGGTGCACAGCACCAAGTAGTGTGCCCCTGCTGCTTGCAATGAACGAGCCGCTTGGGCCAGCAATTCTCCCGCTGCCCACCAATCGTCAGCAGACTGCATGCGCTCGATTTCCGCAAAGTCAACGCTGTAGAGAATGACCTTGGCCGAGTGCAGTCCTCCCAGCCGTGATTTGACCACCTCGTTCACGATCCGGTAGTACGGAACTGTCGACTCCCAGCTCATTCCACCAATCAGGCCGATTGTCTTCATGCAGGGTGGTCTTTTCTGCGCGTGCTGAGGTCAATTTTCGCCAGTGTGGCGATCAACTGTTTACGCGATCAGTCCCGGCCAGTAAACTTGCGGGTCTGCCGAAGCCTGACCGGCGAAGCAGAAGCATTGCGTTGGAGTGGTGCCCGAGCGGCCGAAGGGGCTCCCCTGCTAAGGGAGTATAGGGTCAAAAGCTTTATCGAGGGTTCGAATCCCTCCCACTCCGCCACCCTAGCCGGTGGCGTTTTTTTTTCGGGATTCCCGGCCCGCGCGAGGTATCGCGCGGGCGTTCGGCCGAGGCGCAAACCTGCGGTTTGCGAGCGCCTCGTCCTCACCCCTCCCACTCCGCCACCCTAGCCGGTGGCGTTTTTTTTTCGGGATTCCCGGCCCGCGCGAGGTATCGCGCGGGCGTTCGGCCGAGGCGCAAACC
>JBQTGY010000052.1:0-10320 GCA_052390415.1 Pseudomarimonas sp.
TCGGCGAGCGCAAGGCGTGAGGAGCCGGAATGGTGGGCCCATTGCGGCGACGAGCAACGCAGCGATCGCCGCAAAGGACAAGCGAGGGCCGCGCCAGCGGGAAAATGCGGGCGGACAGTCTGTTCGAAGCACGATTCGACGGATTGCCTTATTCAGCAACAGGAAAAAGGCATTTTCACGCGACCTCATGAAATTTCCGGGTTAGTGCAGGACGACCGACCCGTATTCGCTTCGTTCAATCCGTCCCGTCATGGCTCTGGTGTTGGTGCAATAACCGAAGGACATTGCACCGCCTTCCCAACCGCGACCAAAGCCAGAGCAACCCTGACCGACTTCGGCCGATCTCTCGCGTCAGGGCTTTGGTGTTGGAGGCGGCAACCGCCCAAAGTCACCTTCCATATCGGCGGCCAACCAAGCAAACGCCACGTACGCCGCCACCTGTTGATCCAGCGCTTTCGGATCGATCTTGTCCAAGGTGTCGTCAGCGGTGTGGTGATAGTCAAAATAGTCGCTGCCGTCTTGCGCCAATTGCGCCCATGGCATGCCAAGCGCAACCAGTGGGCTGATGTCGGGACCGGGGCCACCACCCTCGCGCTCGAGCACAATTCCAAGCGGCGCCAACACCGCGCCGATCTGTTCGATCACTGGCCAGCTGCCCTCGCCGACCTTGGCCCGCAGCGCATAGATGCGCCCCGCACCGAAATCACTCTCGGCGCCAATCAGATGGTCGGCAACACGATTGGCTTGCGCGTACTGCTTGGCACCAAACAGGCCCTGTTCCTCGTTGGCGAAAGCGACCACGCGAATCGAGCGTCGTGGCCGCGTAGGCAGTGCTGCAATCCGGGCACCCGCTTCCATGGTGATCGCCACACCCGCACCGTCGTCGATCGCACCGGTGCCCAGGTCCCACGAATCCAGATGGCCACCGATGACCACGAATTCCTGCGGGAGCTCTGAGCCGGTGATTTCACCGATCACGTTGAAGGAGGTGTAGTTCTGCGCCACACCCACGTCCAGATTCAGGCTCACCCGCACCGGCTTGCCGAGCGCGAGCAGTCGTGACAACTGATCCGCATCGGGATTGGATAGCGCCGCTGCCGGAATGGATTTGACGCCTTCGGCATAACGCATGTTGCCGGTATGCGGAAACCGGTGGCTGTCGGTGCCGATGGATCGAATCAACAGCGCCATTGCGCCGGCACGTGAGGCATCGCTGGCACCCTCGCTGCGCGCGGCAACGGCGAGACCATAACCACGGCCGTCGCGAAACCGGGGCATGCGAAATGCGATGTAGGCGATCTTGCCGGTGAGACTTCCCGCCGGCACGGCGCGCAGGGCGGCCAAGTCGGAAAACTCGACGACTTCGGCAGCAAGCTCGCCATCTGTGCCGACGCTGCCACCCAACGCGGTCACGTGAAGCGTTTGCGCATACGGCGGCAACACGCGCGCTGACTCGCTGCGTCGTTGCCAGATCGGAAACGTCACCGGCTGCAGGATCACCCGATCAAATCCCAACTGGGCGAAACGAGCCTTCGCCCACTCCACCGCACGGGCGTCGGCCTCCCCTCCGGCCAAACGCGCACCAACTTCGGTCGTCAGTGACTGCACGATGGCAAACGCGCCACTGCCGGCGAGCGCTGCATCCCGCAGGGATTGCGCGGTGGCAACGGAGACTGGGTCCAGCGCGGGCGAGGAACTGATCGCTTGCGAGCTGACCGGCGTCGAACCCGCGGGCTTGGATTCGGTTGCGCTCGCGGTGGTGATTGCCGAGCATGCTGCCAGCGCCAAGAGCAGCCCGATGCGCGGCGGGCGAATCACCCGCGACTCTTCAGGGCATCACGAATCTCGGTCAACAATTTCACCTCTTCCGACGGCGGTGCCGGCTCGGCGGGCACTTCTGCCTTCTTCTTTTGCAACGTGTTCATGACCTTGATCACCATGAAGATGACAAACGCGACGATGGTGAAATCGACCACGGTTTGCAGGAACGCGCCGTACTGCAGCAAAACGGGCTCAACGCCTTCGCTGCCTTCCTTGAGGGTGATGGCAAGATCCGAGAAGTTGACCCCGCCCACCAACAACCCGATCGGCGGCATCACGATGCCACTGACCAAGGCGCTGACGATCTTGCCGAATGCGGCACCAATGACGACGCCTACCGCAAGATCGACGACATTGCCGCGCATGGCAAAGGTCTTGAATTCACTGAGCAGACTCATCATTGGCTCCCACATGGACAGGCGCAGAACATACTGCGCGAGGCACTTTAGCTGAGTCGCAGGCGAAGATCAGCCCTATCGGAGATCCGTCGGGATGGGGACCAACCGAGCGTCCAGAGGCAAAAAACGTTCAGCGGTTGCTGACGATCTCCGCGTCCAGGGTAATCAGATCGTCAATGCCGGCGCGGAAGCGATCACCCGGCACCAACGCGGCAACGCCGGCAGGTGTGCCCATGAAGATGAGATCGCCTGCGCGCAACGAATACAGGGCGGACAGCTCGATCAGGATGGCGTTGACGCCCCACACCATCTCGCCCAGCAGCGCTTGCTGCCGCAACTCACCATTGACCGATATCCACAAGCGCTTGTTCGCCAACTCACCGAACTGCGCCTTGGGCATCACCGCACCCAGCGGGGCAGATTGGTCAAAGCCTTTGGCGGTGTCCCAAGGCAGCCCCTTGCTCTTGGCGCGTGCTTGCAGGTCGCGGCGGGTCAGGTCAACGCCCACGGTGTAGCCAAACACCAGACGTTCGGCGACGTCAGCTTGCAAGCGCCCTGGCGGCGCATCGCTGCCCAAGGCAACCACCATTTCGACTTCGTGATGCAGATCGATGGTGCCGGGTGGATAAGCGATCTGGCCACCACCCGCGACCACGGCGTCCGCCGGTTTGCCGAAAAAGATCGGCGTTCCGCGGTCCACTTCGCTGCCCATTTCGCGCGCATGCTCGGCGAAGTTGCGGCCTACGCAATAGATGCGATGCACCGGAAAACGATCAACGTTGCCCACTACTTCCAGACTGGGCGTGGCCGGCGGCGCAAACAGGTAGGTCATGGGCATGCCCTCACACGCAGGTCAGGATCACCGATGCGTGGACAGGCGCGGCGCATCAACCACTTTGAATTCGCCGTCGATGACCAGTGGGTCAACGGCACCCTTGCCAGTGGGCGTGCCATGGGCAAGTCGCAACCAGATGGCGCGGCCGGCGACGGCCGTTGCAACCAAGGCGGCCAGGGCGAGTCCGAACACCGACAACAAGGCCAAGGTGATCAAACCTGCCAAGCCCAGCCCAAAGCGGGCAAGTGGATGGCGTGGCGGAGCAAAAGCGAACCGAATCACGGCGATGTCCTCATGGCAGACTTGCAATAGTTTCGCACCCGCGGCACGGGTGCTGTGCAGCATCCTACGATTCAAGCATGGGGCCGGATGTGACGGAAGCAAGCAAGACCGAATCTGCGGCACAGCATCTATGCGCGCTGGAGGCAGTGGCGGATGGCGGTGCGCTGGAAGTTTCCGCGCTCGTCGATGGCCAGCCAACATCCATTCTTTTGCTGCGTGCCGGCGCCGAGGTGCGTGCCTTTCACAATGTCTGTCCGCATGCTGGCCGGGCGCTGAATTGGGCACCCGGACGTTTCCTGATCGAAAGTGGCCTGCTGATTTGCGCCGCACATGGCGCCAGCTTCGTGATCCCGAATGGTCATTGCGTTTCAGGACCGTGCCGCGGCAGCAATCTGCAAGGCTTGCCGTTGACGATCATGGAAGGTCAGTTGTGGCTCGCGGCCGAGTGACGTTCAAACAGCTTGGTGCCGATCAAAAAAACAGGAATCGCAGAGTGAGTCTTGACGCACCGGCTCCGACGGCAATCCGAAGCTGGTGCGTCAAGACGCACCCTACGGAGCGCCACGATCAAATCAGTACATCAAGTTAACCACCACCAGCACCACGCCGATGTACAGCAGCGACAAGGGGCCACCGATCTTGAGCAAGTCGATACCGCGGTAGCCGGCGGGTCCGGCGATCATCGACAGCACCGGATTCGACACACTCACAAAATTGTTGGATGCACACAAGGCGACGATCAAGGCATAGGGAATCGGCGCATCGCCGTGCGAAATCGCCAGATTGATCGCCATCGGCACCATGATGATGGTGGCGCCGACATTGCTCACGACCAGCCCGAACAGGGTGGTCATTATCGCGATGGCAAGTTGCAACAGCCACGAGGGCAAGGTGCCGAAACGGTCAAACACTTCCGCGGCGATCCAGGCGGCCGCACCTGACGAATCCATCGCCCAGCCCAACGGAATCAGACAAGCCATCGTGAACACGGTTTTCCAGTTCACCGACGCATAGGCTTCATCCATGTTCAGAACACCACTGATCAACATGGCAACGACGGCTGCCATCAGGGCAATGGGTACATCCACCAGACCACTCAGCGCCAGCGCCATGCCCAGCACGAAGATCGCTATCGCGTGCAGGAGCTTGTGCGGCCGCTGCTCGTCCTTCGGATAATCGGTAACGACGACGAAGTCGCGTGATTCTGCGGCTTGCGCCAAGTCGCGCCAGATACTGTGGAAGACCAGCAAGTCACCCTGGCGAATCGGCACGTGGCGGATGTCTTCGCGAAACACCTCGGTGCCACGATTGATCGCCAGCAGGCTGATGCCGTTGCGCTTGCGCAACTGCAAGTCCGCCTGCGCCTGCCCGATGAAACGTGAGTTGGGCGGCACCACGGCCTCGGAAATACCGGCGCGGCTGGGATTGAACAGATCGCCAAACTGGCGCAGTCGAGTCTGCATGCGCAGCATGTTGTTCTGCGAATAGTCGGCCACGTCTTCGCGCCGGCCGAGCACGCCGAGCACGCTGCCGACCCAGATCATGCTGTCAGCCGGCGGTGCGAGGCGAGATTCGTTGGCGGTTTTAAGCGCCAACAACAAGGGTGCACCGCGTTGGCTCTCGGCTTCACCCAGCGACATGCCGACCAACGGACTCTCGGCGGTGACGGTGAGCTCGAACACCTCGCCTTCGATGCCATAGGTGCGAGCGAAGTAGCTTTCGGTGCGCGCCGGCGTCACACCTTTGTCATCGGCCTTGTTGAGCACACGGCGACCGATCAGCCAGAAATATCCCAGTCCCAACAGCATCAGCGCCGCACCCACCGGCAGCGGCGTGAACATCGGCAGCGGACGCAAGCTGGCCACGCCGGATGGCAAGCTCTGGTTGGCCGACAGCAACAGGTCGTTGAGCAGAATCAACGGCGAGTTTCCAACCATGCTCAAGCCGCCACCCATCAATACGCAGGCTGCAATCGGAAACAGCAACCGGGAAAGGCTGACGCCAGTGCGTGCGGACAGCCGTGAGGCCACCGGCAAGAACAACGTGGTCACCGCCGGGTTTTGCATGAATCCCGACAAGCCGCCGGCCGCCGCCGAGGTGAACAGGATCAGGCGCTCTTCGACGCCACCCGAAACCCGCAGCAGCCACGCGGCGAGTCGATTGAGCGCGCCTGCACGATCAAGCCCAGCGCCGAGAATCATGGTCGCTATCACGCTGATCACCGCGCTGCCGGCGAAACCGTTGAACAATTGATCCGACGGAACCAGACCCATCAATCCGAGGGCCACCATCACCAGCAACGCGGTCACGTCGGGTCGCAGACGCTCCCACATGAACATCAGCATGGTGAAAACGACCAGCCCGAGCACCAGCAGCATGTCGACGCTGACGGTGGTCGGGATGGGATCCTCCACGATAGCTACCAGACTTTTTGGTAGAGCAGGTCGGCGACCTGATGACCCAAACGCAATCCGCGTCCTTCAAAGCGCGTTGGCAGGCGCCATGGCGGTCGTGCGACGGATGTTCTTGGCCCAGCCATGTTTTGAAACAGTGGGCTCGCCTCGACCACATCCATCATGTGAGTCGCGTATTCGGCCCAGTCGGTCGCCAGATGCAGGATTCCGCCCGCGGCAAGTCGTGAGCCCAGCAGATCGACAAACTCCGGTTGAATCAGCCTGCGCTTGTGGTGACGCTTCTTGTGCCAAGGATCGGGAAAGTACACCCGCACCTGGGTCAGGCTGGCGGGGGTGATCTCGTGCTTGAGCACTTCGACGGCGTCGTGTCGAAAAATGCGCGCGTTGCCAAGCTTGGCGCTGGCGAGGTCATTCAGCAATTTGCCTACACCCGGGGTGTGCACTTCGATGCCGATGAAGTCGAACTCGGGTTGATTGCCGGCGGCAAAACACAGCGCTTCGCCGTTGCCGAACCCAATCTCGACCACGCGCTTTGCTGAGCGCGCAAACACCGCATCAAAATCACGGGGGCTGCCGCTGTAATCCAGACCGTAGCGCGGCCAGTGCTGATCGAAGGCGCGCTGTTGGGCCGGTGTGATACGCCCCGTGCGCAGCACAAAGCTGCGAATGGGCCGCCGGATCGCGACTGCTGCGGTCGTCGATGTCTCCGGCGCCGCGTCGCTCATCCGAGCAGGCCATCCAGCGGTGACGACGCACTGGCGTAACGCTTGCGCGGAATTCGGCCGGCAAGGAAAGCCTCGCGACCCGCTTCCACCGCCTTGCGCATGGCGCTGGCCATCAACACCGGATCGCGCGCGCCGGCGATCGCCGTGTTCATCAATACGCCGTCGCAGCCAAGTTCCATCACGATGGCGGCGTCCGACGCTGTGCCAACGCCGGCGTCGACCAGGATCGGCACCCGCGCGTTCTCGACGATTTCCATGATGTTGTAGCGATTCTGCACGCCCAAGCCGCTGCCAATCGGCGCGGCCAAGGGCATCACCGCCACACAGCCGATCTGTTCCAGGCGCTTGGCCAGGATCGGGTCATCCGAGGTGTAGACCATCACCTCGAAGCCTTCGGCGACCAGCACTTCCGCCGCGTGCAGGGTCTGCACGACGTCGGGAAACAAGGTGCGCGGATCGCCCAGCACCTCGAGCTTGACCAAGCGGTGGCCGTCCAACAATTCGCGCGCGAGGCGGCAGGTGCGGATGGCGTCTTCGGCGGTGTAACAGCCCGCTGTGTTGGGTAGCAGGGTGTAACGATCAGGTGGCAATACATCCAGCAAATTGGGCTCACCCGGCAGGTGGCCAAGGTTGGTGCGCCGGATCGCGACGGTGATGATTTCCGCACCGGCGGCCTCGGTGGCAAGGCGGGTCTCGTCCATGTCCTTGAACTTGCCGGTCCCCGTCAACAGGCGGGAGCGGAAGTGGCGGCCGGCGATTACGAGTGGATCAGACAAACTACTGGGCGTATGCATGACGGCATTATCCCCGAGCCAGCTGCATTAGAGGAACGTCGGATTGCGTGGACCGTACCCATCCCGTTCACTATCGCTTGCCGACGTAGCGACCTACCATAGCGCGCTGTGGCCGCCGGAAGTCTCTTATCGATGAATGCGTTAGCGACTGGGTTGGCGATGCTGTTGGTGTTCAGTGCGGCCGCAGCTGCCGAAGAGCCGAGCGCAAGTGTGTCCGCTGCAACCGAGACCGCAGCGACTGACGACGCCAGCATCGACGCACGCATGGCCGACGCCATGCAGCGTGTGCATGCGGGCGATGTGCTGGGTGCACAGCAAATCTGGCGCGGATTGGCGAGCGCAGCGCAAAGCAGCGGTGACGCGCGAACCCTGGACCAGGCCGAGCGCGCATTGGCCGATATCGCCTTTCTGCGCGGTCACTACGCTGAAGTCGCGCAGATCTACACGGATCGCCTGCAGCGCGCGCGCGGTAACCATGACCAGCGCCTGGAAGCCGACAGCGTGATGCAGTTGGCCCTGATTGATCGCCGGCAGGGGCGCTTGGCAGAAGCCAGGACCGGGCTGGAAGCGGCGCTGGCCTTGTTTCGCGCAGCCAAAGATCACAATGGCGAAGGTGAAACCCTGACTCACCTCGGCTTGGTGCTGCTGAATCAAGGCGCCTTTGTGCGTGCCATCGAGTCGCTGGATTGCCAGCCTCGCGCTGCAACGCGCGGGCGCGGCGGTCAGTCTGGATCGCACGTATCAGTACCTCGGCCTGCTTTACCTTGGCTTGCGTGATTACGAAGAAGCCAGCGTGCACCTCAAACGCGCTTTGGAAGAGGCGCGCCTTTTGCCGGATCCGATGCGCGCCAGTGCGCCACTCGGCAGCTTGGCGCGCATCGCCAACGATCAAGGCAACTTTCAGGCTGCGCTCGATTACGCCGCCGAAGCACAAGCCATCTCGCAACGCTTTGAGAGCACGCCGGGATTGTCTTACAGCACGCTTGAGCGCGGCCGCGCCCTGCTGGGTCTGGATCGCTTGGACGAGGCCAGGCAAGCCTTGGAAGAATCGCGCGCCTTGAGCGAATCGGTCGATCAACACCGGACCGTGGCCGACGCCAATTTCACCCTCGGCCGGGTGGCGCTGAGGCAAGGTGATAACGCCGAAGCAATGCGCCTGTTTGAATCAGCGATACCGAACTACGAAGCCGCCGGCGACGTGCCGCAGTTGCTGGATGCGTACCGCGCGATGGTTCCGCTGCTGCGCGAACAAGGCGAGTTGGAGCGCGCGATCGACCTTTCCGTCAAGGGTCAGGCCCTGCTCGAGAAAATCAGCGGCCGCGAGTCGAGTCGGCGCATCGCCTTGATCGAATACCGGCATCAAGTCGAGGCCAGCGAGCGGCGAATCAAGGAGCTCGCTCGAGAAAACGAAATCAGTACGTTGCGTCTGAGCCAGGAAGAGCTGCGGCGACGCTTTGGCATTGGCCTCATTGCCGGGCTGATCGGCGTGGCCGCCGTATTGGCCTGGCTGTACCAGCGCAGTCGGCGCATCAGTGTTCGCTTGGCGCAAAGCAACGCCGAACTGGTGGATAGTCGGCGTGACCTGGCGGTCGTGAATGAGTCGCTCGCCGAGAAAGCGCAGGCCTTGCAGGTCGCCGCCACCTCCGATGCGCTGACCGGTATCGCCAACCGCCGGCACGTGCACGACGTGCTGGACAAGATCGTCGCCTCGGCGAACAGCCATGGTCGGCAGATGGCGATCCTGATGATCGATGTGGACCGCTTCAAATCAGTGAATGATCGTTTCGGCCACAGCGTTGGAGATCGCGTGCTGTGTCGGGTGGTGCAGTTGCTGCAGGCCTTGGTGCCCACGCAAGCCTTGCTCGGGCGTTGCGGCGGCGATGAATTCCTGCTGGTGTTACCCGATTTCGGCCTCGCCCACGCCAGGCAATTCGCTGAGAGCGCATTGACGGCGGTGCGCAACGGTCATGCCGCCGATGAACCACCGATCACGCTGAGCATTGGCATTGCAGTTCGCGGGCGCAATGAGACCGCGGTCTCCAAACAATTGATCGAAGCCGCCGACGATGCGCTTTATCGCGCCAAGGCCAATGGTCGTGACCGCGTGGAAAGCGCCACTCACAGCGAGCCAAGCGACAGCTGGGACTAGGGACTCCGGACTGGGGACTCGGGACTATTGAGATTCACACAATCGTTCGCTACCCGTAAGCGAACGGACGCAGCACACCGAACCCTTTGCTGCGATAGCGCTCAACCACCGCCAATGGCTTGCACCAACTCGACGACATCGCCGGTTTGCAGGCGATGGCTCGCATGCAGACTGCGGGGAACGATCTGGCGATTCACTTCCACCGCCAATCGACGCTCCAGCACGTCCAGATGCGCGAGCAGCTCGGCAATCGTGGGTTCTTGATCAAACGAATGGTGAGCGCCATTGACGGTGAGTTGCATGCGATTTGAATTGCCCGGCGAGGATGACCGCGCCTATTATCTGCGCTCGTCGCGGGTGTAGCTCAATGGTAGAGCTGTAGCTTCCCAAGCTACTGACGAGGGTTCGATTCCCTTCACCCGCTCCAGCGGATTCGCTGCATCGAATCCGCTCCATTGAATCAGCGTCGCTTTTGCTTGGCTGAATATCTCCTGCATCGCCGCTGTCTGCACCGCAGGACACTTGGAACACCATGCCGAAGGCGCCAGCGCGAAGCAAAGAAAGCGTGATCCTGCAGCCACGATTGGTGCTGGGATGGCGCGAATGGTTGGGACTGCCCAGCCTTGGCTTGCCGTCGATCCGCAGCAAGATCGACAGTGGTGCGCGCAGTTCCGCATTGCATGTCGACAGCCTGGAAGTGATCACGGTCGGCAATACCGAGCGCGTGGCTTTTGCGCTAGATCCTGATAATGCCGGCACACCGGTTCGCTGTGAGGCCGACATCATCGATCGCCGGCCGGTGACCGATTCTGGCGGTCACACCTGCGAGCGAATATTCATTCGCACCGATCTGCTGATTGCCGGCCACCTGTTGTCCATCGAGATCAACCTCAGGTTGATCT
>JBQTGY010000053.1:0-84588 GCA_052390415.1 Pseudomarimonas sp.
GAAACACCGCGTCGCTGAAGCCGCCGATGTTCAACACACCGGCCCGATCCGCCACCTGCGTGTTGGCATATGGCTGCAAGTCGAGGCAGATCAACTTGGCCCGCGGATTGCGCCGACGCAGCAAGTCCCACTGCCGTGCCGTCGCGGTCGCTCCACTTGACCATTGATCCTCAGCCCAACTCTGGTTGTCGGAAACAATCAGGGTCACGTCCGGTGCCTGACCCAACTGGTTCAAGCGCGCCAACGCTGCGCTGATCGCGGTTCCACCCCCCAGCAGCCGTGCCAAGGCTTGCGCCGTCGCCAACACACCGCCTTCGCGTGGCGGCGACCACGGACGCACCGACTCGGCAAATGGCAACACCATCGCCAACGGATTGCGCGCCAACACACTTGCCGCGACCAGGCCCGCCACGTCCACGCAACGCATTACCGACGTCGCGCCCTGACGGTATCCGGTCAGCGCCGACTGCATCGAACCTGACACGTCCACCGCCACCGCAACCGAGCCATCGATCCGCGGCACATTGCGGGTGGCGATATCGGTGGCCGCCCGCAATGCATCGACGATTTCTGCCGGCACGTTGCTGGCTGACTGATACGCGGCCAACAACTGATACGGAAACGCACGCGCCCGCCGAATCATCTCTGGCTCGCTCAAACGCTGGGCGATCCTGGTGGTGATCTCGGCGTTGGCAAACACGCCATGCCGAGCGAAGGTGTTCAGGTTCATCCGCGTCATGGTCCAACTTGCGGTTTCCGCGATCGCCATCCAATGCGCCGTGGTGAGTGGCAGGTGGGTCAACATCTGAAACGGCACCGCCGGCACCGGCTGGCTCGGGTCATCGCGAAACCGGGCCAAGGCTTGCAAGCTGGCGGGCAGCAAGTCGCTGCGCACCTGCTTGCCGATGGCATGGGCGTAGAGCGCAGAACGCTCCACACTCGCTGCCCGCGGATGCGCCAGCTTGATCACGTCGCCCAACGAGGGCGCGTTGCCGACCAAACCACGCACCAAGCACTCATCTGACGCCGCCTCAAGCCAAGCTTGCACCAACCGCTTTGGCCGACTCGCCAAACTGCGCTTGCCGACCTTTCCCGACCGCATCACCTGCACGAAGCTGCGCAACTGTGCGGCCGAGTCGATCACTTGGGAGAAGATCGCCTCCGCCAGCGTCGGTGCGTGCACCGCCAACCACCCCAGCAACACCACCGGGCTGTCCTTCATCTGCCCGTGCTGACGACCGTAAACCGCCGTCTTGGCAACGAAGCTCGGCTCGACCATCGCACACAGAACCAATAGCTCGTCCAGCTGACTTCCGGCGTTGGCGTAGAAGGTATCGCTCAAGCAGCCAGTCATGACCAACTGTGCCAGCGCTTCATGCGGCGGCAAGGCATAAGCCGGCGCACCTTCCGCATTGACCGTAGTGGTGCCGTTGCTGGCAAACAAGGCTTGATTGACCATGACTGACTCCTCATCGCTGCGCGGAATGCCGCGCTCACGGCCTTGCCTTATCAAACGCCGTGCCAACCTCGTTCGTCGACTGCAAGTGATTGAAATGCAATGAGCGAGCACGAATATCGGCTTTGACGCTTTGCTCAAGTGCAATACCATTAGCTAGCTAAATATCCAAACAGATAAAAAATGAAAAAGCAGGTCGTCATCGGATTTCTCGGCATCCAGCTCGATGCCGGGCGTGGCCAAGGGCGCTGGGACAAATGGCGGCCGACGGTGAGTTTGGCCATGCACGAAGACTGGGGGCCGGATCGCCTGGAGCTGCTGGTGGATCAGCGTCGTTATGCCGCGCTGGCCGAGCAGGTGATCGAGGACCTGAAGACGCAGGCACCCGAAATGCAGGTGGTGGTTCATGACCTGTATCTGGCTGATCCCTGGGACTTTGAAAACGTCTACGCGACGATGTTCGATTTCGCGCGTCGCTATGCGTTTGATGTCGACAACGAGGAATACCTTGTCCACATCACCACCGGCACCCACGTCGCCCAGATCTGCTGGTTTCTGCTCACCGAGGCGCGTTACGTGCCGGCCTGCCTGTTGCAATCCTCGCCGCCGCGCAAACAGCAAGCGGGACTCGCCGGCGAGCGCTCGGTCATTGATTTGGATCTCGCCAGGTACGACCACATCGCCCAGCGTTTTGCCCGCGAGAGCGCCGATACCGCCACGTTCTTGAAGAGCGGCATCGCCACCCGCAGCCCGCAGTTCAACCGCATGATCGAGCAGATCGAACGCGTCGCCGGCAAATCGCGTGCGCCGATGTTGTTGATGGGACCGACCGGCGCGGGCAAAAGCCAACTCGCGCGCAATGTGTTCGAGTTGAAGCGCCAACGGCAAGGCCTGAAGGGTCGCTTCGTCGAAGTGAATTGCGCGACCCTGCGCGGCGACGGTGCTGGCAGTGCCTTGTTCGGGCACGTGCGAGGCGCGTTCACTGGTGCGCAAGCCGACCGCAGTGGTTACCTGAAAAGCGCAGACGGCGGCCTGTTGTTTCTCGACGAAATTGGTGAGCTTGGGCTCGACGAACAAGCCATGCTGCTGCGCGCGATCGAAGACAAACGCTTTCCGCCGCTGGGCGGCGACAAGGAGATCAGCAGTGACTTTCAACTCATCGCCGGCACCAACCGCGACCTGATCGACGCGGTGCGGCAAGGTCGTTTTCGCGACGATCTGTTCGCCCGCCTCAACCTGTGGACCTTCGAGTTGCCCGGCTTGAAAGAGCGGTCGCAGGACATCGAACCCAATCTCGACTTCGAGCTGGAGCGCTACGCGCGTCTCTACAACGAGCACGTGCGCTTCAACCGCGAAGCGCGTAGCGCCTATCTGCGTTTTGCGACGTCGCCAGAGGCCAGCTGGCCCGGCAACTTCCGCGATCTGGGTGCATCGATTACCCGCATGGCGACGTTGTCCGATCAAGGTCGCATCACCCTTGCAGTGGTTGCCGACGAAACCGCGCGTTTGCAGCGTTTGTGGCGAGGTCACAATGAAAACGAGCAGTACGAGACCGACGACATACAAAGCCTGCTCGGCGACGATGCCGCCGAGCTGGATCGCTTCGACCGCGTGCAACTGCTGGAAGTGGTTCGGATCTGCCGCAGCGCCCGCAGCTTGAGCGCCGCCGGCCGCACCTTGTTTCAAGCGAGCCGCGCCAAAAAAGCCTCCAGCAACGACGCGGATCGGTTGCGCAAATACTTACAACGCTTCGGACTGACGTTTGAGCGGGTGGTGACGCCGGACGCTGAAGCTACAACGGCCGGGCTGGCAATTCGAGCTGTGCCCGGTGGGCACACGCGAACCCAAAACAACGCCGCGCGTTAATGTGCGTTCGCACGCAAACCTAAGCTAACGGCAGCCCTGGTTTTGGGTTGTCTCTGGGGATTGGCGGCTGACCGCGAAGCAACCGCCCAACTCACAGCCCGCCAACGCTCAGCGCACGCACTTCGTCCAGCCTCCAGTCGCGCAGCAGTCGGCCATCCTCATAGACCGTTTCCATCGCATGTCGAAACCCGGCCGGTGGTTGCATGTCCTCGATGCGCGCCACGTCCGCAGGCACCGCCACCGTGCGCCAGGTGTCGAATTCGTCCGAACGCACCAAGGTCAAGCGACCGCGTTTGGAGGTCTTGCCGCTGTCGGTGATCGGGTCCTTGTAGACATCACGCCACTCGCCATTGATGCGCGCGGCCGAGCACTTCAGCGCGAATCGCTGCGTATCGCGATCCAGACGCTGCAGCAGCGCGCCGCCCATGCCGAAAGCGAGGTTGTCCGCCGAAAAACCGGCGGCGGTGATGCGCTCAAGAATCTGCCGGATGCTGTTCGGGTTCACGCCGTCGCCCTGTATGACCCGCACGTGATTCAACACCCGAAAGCCTTTGCCGTTGCTGGTGCTGCCAAAGTGCGCTTCGAGCCGTTCAAGGCAGCGGTGCACGACATCGACGGGCTCGCCCGAGTCCGGGCGAATCACGACAGTCGCCCCACAGGCAATGACTTCATCGCGCAGGGTCACGCCCCAGTGCTGGTCGATCGCGTGGTAGATGTCGTAGCTGTCAGACACCACCGCCAGCAATGCGCCGGGCTTGCCAAATTGCCGCAGCATGTTGCGGTAAGCCTCGACTTCGGTCTCGCGGCCCCAGCAGGTGATGGTGCTGTGTTCGGCGGCGGGGATCGAGAAGCCAGCCATGTGTGCACCGTAGTAAGCACGCGCGGTCAGCACACCGGCCACCGTGTCGGTGCCGAGGAAATTGACCAGATGAGCGGCACCGCCGATGCCGGCGGATTCATTGCTGGACACGCCGCGCGCGCCGAAGTCGTGCAGCTTGAACGGCAGTTGTCCTTCGGGATCGTCGGAAGTCTTGAGCAGGAATTTGCGGATGGTGCGTTTGGCGTGCCAGCTGATGGTGGCGACCGTGACCGGATACCAAAGTCGCAGCAGCAGGGTCTCCAGATACGACGGCAACCAGTAGGCATCGGGATCGGTCGATTCCATCGTGACCAGTGCTTGATGCGTCGGCACCACGCTGCCTTCGGGCACGGCACGGATGCGCACCGGCAAACGGCCGCCGTGCACATCGACGATGCGGCGCCAGCCATCCGCATTGAAGGGCTCGCCGTGCGCCGCGAAAAAGTCGCGCGCCTCATCAACATCGGCATGCGTGATCGGCGTCAGCAGGCTCTGCTTGATGATCGCTTGCAGGCCGAAGAACAGAGTGCGCTCATACACACCGCCGCGCGATTCGATATAGAAAAATGTGGCGTCGGTATTGGGTGGGTATTGCAGCCAGTGGCTGGCCTTGTAGCTGTCGGTATTGAGGATGAGGTTGTCGAGATGGCGCATGACGGAAGCTCCTTCGCGTCGGTGGAGCCTGAGGTCTGTCCCCAGGCGGGGACGTCGGTCAGCCGCGACCGACGAAAAATTCGATGATGTGCAGGTGGTCTTCGAAGAGCTGAGCGCTCATTTCCAGCGCGTCGCTGAGCGCAATCCAGCGTGCCTTGTCGGCATCGTCCGCACCGCGCACCAGCGGCAGCTCGCCAGCGGGAAAGTCGAAGTGGAAAGCATGCGTGATGGTGCGGCCGCGCAGCGATCGCTCCGGGTGATCGAACACATGTTCGCCACGCAGTGAACCACGCAAAACGGGCAGCGGAATCTTCAGCCGAGTCTCCTCGCGCAGTTCACGCAGACAGCCATCCAGCAGGCGCTCACCCGGCTGGATGAAACCACCCGGCAACGCCCACAAACCGCGGCCCGGTGCCGCGGCGCGGCGCACCAGCAATAGGTGACCCGAATGCACGACCACGGCATCGGTGGTCACGAACGTCGGCGCGTAGGGCGCCTGCGCCCAGCCGGCGCGGTAGGTCTCGATGAAGCGATGTTCGGCAACCAACTGAGGGTAGGCCGGTGAACTGCGACGAAAGGCGTCGAGCATCTCGAAGACCGGCGTCGGCACATTGGCCTCGAGCAGCCGCAATGCTCCGGCGGCCGACGGGCCATCGGCTTCAAACAGATAGCGGCGCAGGTCGGTGGCCGACAGCGTTTCCGTGCGACGCACATCAAGCAACGGCCACTGCGGAAACTCGGCGAGGTAATAGCTGCTCGCGTCCTTGTCCTGACCCACCAGTCCGACCTTGGCGCCCTCTGCGCCGCCATCAAGGCGAATGGCCTCGGCGGCCGTGCGCTGCACCGAGGCGATCCACTGCGCTTCGTTGTAGAGGTGATCGCGCAGCGGATGCACCAGCACCCGGCCAGCATCCTCACCGAGCGCGGCGCGAATCATCACCGCGCGTTCGGAGGCAGACCAGGGATTGCGGATCGTTCGCGGCGTATCGGCCGAGCCCACCAGCACGATCAACCGGTGAGCGCGGGTAAGGGCGAAACGAGCGACGGCGGCATGGCCGTTGTGGAACGGCTCGAAGCGGCCAATGAAGACCAGATAATCGTATTCCATGAGAATCCCTCACGGTGATGGTGGTCGTACGGGTCTATCCCGGACGTGGCGTCAGACTACGCCGATGATTGCGGCTTGCAAGTGGCCGGCTCGTCGGTGACCGGTGCATGTTGGCAGGCGTTTAGATGCTCCAGTGGCAGCAGATATATTTCCGGAACAGATGCGAGACGCCGAATCGAGCGGAAAAGAAGCGGGCAAAAGAGACCCCCTTCACACGCCCATCCACGTCAACGCGTGGGCACGGCGGTCAGAGCCTGCCAAAACCCAGCTTGATTCAATGAAACCGCGAGGCCGATTCCCCACATCAGGCTGCCCACAGCAGCCGGAGCCGCCCGTCAGCAACTGTGGCCGGTATAGTGGTCTGGTACCGCAGAGGGCGGGCTGATCTGCGCTCAAGACCGCGTCGGCGGTCGATCCGGTTAACGGGCCTCGGCAGTTCGAATTCGCGACTCCCAGCGCGAACCATCAATGCGTGGGCTGGCGAAAAGGACTGCGAGATGCCGCAAGAAGAATCGGGAATCCCTATGGTCGTCTCCCTGCTCAACTACATTGAGCAGGTCGAGAAGCTGAAGACGAAGCCGGCCTTCTCAGTCCCCGAAGACTTCTTTGTTGCCTACCAGCAAGAACTCGCGTCGCTCCCCGAGGTTCAGTTCAATCTTCAATCCGAAGGGGATGACATCTGGCTCCGTCTCCCTCGCCTGAAAGAGATCGGCGCGCCTGAACCCGACGAAGAGGTCCAGCCCTGGATTACGTTGCCGAAGAGTCCCGAGAAGCAGCCGGAACTAAAGGCCGAGAGCTTGATCTTCGACGGAAAGCAAGAGGCTTCTCGATCGAGGATTGAAGATCATCCCGAAATCAAAGAACTGTTCAACTGGTACGTCGAGAACCAATGGAACCCATGGGCATTAGCGGAACGTCCGCGTCGTAAGGCGATCTCACGTTACAACAAGTTTTTCTCTCTGCAGCAAGCGATCGCCTCGGAAGGTGCAGAGACTCCGATCGAGCTGGTCTGGGGAATTGGATACACAGTCTGGAGAAAGGAAGGGTTCGCGACGCCGGTGAAGCATCCCCTTCTTGTCCAGGCATGCGAGGTGACCCTCAACGAACGAACGTTCGATTTGGAGGTTCGTCCAAGAGATGTGGAGGCCCGCATTGAGGCCGATTGCTACCTCGAGATGGACCTGCCAGGAGTACGTCAGCTCGAAGCCTACTGGCAAAGCGCCCAAGCCACCGGTGCTCACCGTATTAATCCTTTTGAATCCTCGACATACGAGGGGACGCTCAAGGCGGCGGTCGGGCACCTTGACCCGACAGGCACCTACGACGAACGTGGTGAGGATGCCGCATTTCCGACACCCGGCCCTCAGCTTCGAATCACGAACAATTGGGTGTTATTTGCCCGAAAGCGCTCGGGCGACATTTTCCTTCAAGACATTAAGCGTCTGAAGGAAAAGCTCGCTCAAGTCACGTCGTTGCCAGCCGTCATCCGCAGCCTCGTCCAGCGAGGAGACGGAGAGGTGCGCGTGAGGCCAGAGCAGCCATTCCGCGGTCTGTCGACCAGTGAAGCCGGGGCGGGGGCGTTGGAGCTGTTCTTCCCCATGCCCTATAACGATGAGCAGGTTTCGATCATTCAGAAGTTGCACGCGAATGATGGCGTGGTCGTACAGGGTCCACCGGGAACTGGCAAGACTCACACAATAGCCAACGTCATCTGCCATTACCTCGCCGAAGGAAAGCGGGTGCTGGTCACAGCGAAGGGCGAATCAGCCCTTGCCGTGCTTCAAGAAAAGCTACCCGAGGCGATTCGAGCGCTGAGCATCTCGCTGCTTTCGGACGAGCGGGACGGGATGAAGCAGTTTGAACATGCGATCCAAACGATTGCTTCGCGGGTTGCGTCGATCAATCCGACGCGGGTTTCTGCCGCCATCAACGCGGCGGAAGAGAAGCTCAACCAACTACACGCAAAGATCTCGCACGTAGACAACACTGTCGCCGCCAATGCAGCGAACCATATGGAGAGCTTCTCCTTCCGAGGGCGAGCGGTCACGCCGGAGGAGTTGGCCAAGTCAGTGATCCTTGGTGCGCAGGTGCATGAGTGGCTGGACGATGAGCCTCCCGCGTCGGCAGATGATGTAGTTCCTTTTGATGACGTGGCCATCGCTGCGTTGCGTCGATCGCGTTTGGCTGTGGGTTCCGACTTGCCATATTTGGACAAGCCGATGCCGGCGGCTGACGGGTTCCCACCTTGGACGGCCCTCCGAACGCTGCATTTCGACTTGATGAAGGCTAGGGATATAGACGAGAGCGTTTCAGAGGGAGATATCTTTGGGCTCGTCGACTCACGTTTGGAGACGTTTGAGAAGGGCCAAGGCTTGGTGAGGTTTCTTGAAGATCGCCGGTCGCTCGCAATTCGATTGGCTGGCGTCCGGTCCCCATGGCTCAGTGCAGTCAGGGAGCAGCTGTCCGATATGCAAGAGCAGGACCCGCTCTTGGTGGCGCTGATGGCAGTCGTGAATGACGTGCGGCGGCTCGAGGTACATCGCCGGGAGCTTGTGGCCAAAGCCATCGCCGTCCCACCAAATGCAGAGATTAACCAAGACTTTCAGGATGCTGTGGCCCGCTTAGTAGCAGGTCGAAGTGCGTTCACCCTCCCGTTTGGTAAAGGTGAAGCACGAAAGCAAGTTGCCGAGGTAACCGTGGCGGGGGCTGCACCAAGTGGCAAGGATGACTGGTCCGTGGCGGCAGAGCTGATTAGTTGGCGAGTGGATTCAAGGAAGGTGTTGTCGCGATGGAATGCCATGGCAAGCGAGTTCGGCTTGCCGACAGTGGACACGGCATTGGATCCCGGCTTTCGATCCCTCGCGCAGTGGCACGCGGCAGTCGACGATTCCCATCGGTTGCGCTTCGTTTACGACGCAAATCTACATTCCCTGCTACTTGAGGTCTTTGGAGGCAATATTGCTGACAAGCTCTGGGACGGGGGCGAAGAGTTCCTCACCGCGGCGCACTCGAGCTTGCAGTCGCACGTTAGTCGCGGGCGACTGGCGTACGCAGTCAATAAGGTGCAGGAGCTGCTGGCTGGATTGGAGGGATACGGCGGTGCGGTCGTCGACCAAATGCGGGGGTTCTTGGTTGATGGCCTCGGGCACGATGGCGATGAAATGACGCTGCAGGCGCAATGGACGTCGCAGCTGGCCGAGCTGAGGCGCTTGAATTCACTGCGGCCCTACTTCGATGAAATTTTGGCAGTGACAGCGAAAATCGAGGCGGCTGGTGCGCCGAAGTGGAGTAGCCGCTTGCGAGCAGAACCGGCTACGGAAGTCGACACGCTCACGCCGGCGAACTGGATGGACGCTTGGAGCTGGCGCCAGGCGGTGATGTTCCTTGATCGGATCGACGGTCACCATCAGGTGCGCGAACTATTCAAGCAAAGACAGCTGTTAACGACAGCGCTTTCGCGGACTTATCAGGAGCTGATTGCGGAAAAGACTTGGTTGAGTGTGTTCCAAAACTCACCCGATTCCGTGCGCCAAGCGCTGCAGGCATATTTGAACTCCGTAGGGGCGATGGGCGCCGGCACGGGTGTGCGTGCGGTTCGTCACCGGAGGACCGCTCGCGAGGCAATGGCCCGCGCCTACCAAGCTGTGCCCTGCTGGGTTCTTCCGCAATGGCGCGTATCAGAGACTATTCCGCCTGAGCTTGGCCTGTTCGATCTCGTCATCATTGACGAAGCATCACAATCCGACATCTGGGCATTGCCCGCAATCTTGCGCGGAAAGCAGGTCTTGGTTGTAGGCGACCACAAGCAAGTCTCGCCATCTGCAGTCGGTGCCGCAGAGGAGAAAATCAAGGATCTCATCAGCCGGTTTCTGGTCGACCAACCTTTCGGTTCTGAAATGACGCCTGACAAGTCCATCTATGACTTGGCGCGTGTTGTTTTTGCGGGCAACTCGGTGATGCTCAAAGAGCACTTCCGATGCGTGCCCGCAATCATCGAATTTTCAAACAGGGAGTTCTACCAGAACGACATCAAGCCGCTTCGTGTCCCAAAGGCAAATGAGCGGCTGGACCCGCCGCTTGTGGACGTGTTCGTCATGGGCGGACATCGCGCCGGCGGGGTAAATGCCGCGGAAGCAAAGGCCATTGTCGACGAGATCAAGCTGATCTTGGGTGATCCGGCTTTTGGCACCCGAACCATCGGAGTGGTGACCCTTCTGGGTACGGAGCAGGCAGCTCACATCCACGAACTGGTTAGCCAACAAATCTCTCCGATTGATGTCATCGCACGCAAGCTAGCAATCGGTCCCCCACCTGTCTTCCAGGGGCGAGAGCGAGACATCATGCTTGTCTCCATGGTGATGAGCACAGGTGGCCGCGCGGCAGCCAGTCGCGCCGACATGAACCAGCGTTTCAACGTGGCGCTGTCGCGGGCACGCGACCGCATGTATTTGTTCCGCTCGGTCAGCGAAGCCGATGTCGGAGAGGGAACTCTAAATGCCAAGGTGCTGAGTCACTTCAAGCAGCCTTTTCGGCAGGATGCTCGGCGGGTCGAGTCGCTTCGGGCGCGATGCGAGTCCGGGTTTGAGTTGGCGATGTACGACGAACTCGTGAAGCGCGGCTTTCGGGTCGAACCTCAAGTTCCATGTGGCGGTTATCGAATCGACTTTGTCATTGAAGGCAGCGAAGGGAGGCGGCTTGCCGTGGAGTGCGATGGAGATCGATACCATGGTCCTGGCCAATGGCAGGACGACATGACACGGCAGCGCGTGCTTGAACGCGCAGGTTGGACCTTCTGGCGTTGCTTCGCGTCGAGCTTCGTCCGTCGCCGCGAAGCGGTGCTCGAAGACTTGATGCTGACATTGGCAGGACTTGGAATCGAGCCACTAGGAGCGGAGTCTGTCGACAACACTGTGTGGGTTCAACACAAAGTGGTCGACCCGTACTCAGTGCAGGCCGAGACGCCGCCGGAGCTTGCATAAGGTGGCGCGACCTCTTATCCAGCAAGGGATTGGGCAGCTTGAGGAGTTGTTCAAGCGCGTGAAGGAAGATCGAGCTGCGCTTTTGCAGTTGAAAGAGGAATTGCAGCATAGAAACATGCCGCGCGCGGTGACTCTTCTTGCACAGGTGCAGCGGTCACTGAGGTCTCCGAATACGATGCTTTCGGTCGCACCTTCCTCGGCCGCACTCTCGGCACCCACTACGGCCCACATCAAGATTGCCGCCGCGTCACCACCGCAACGCGACTTGTGGGCCGGTCGCGCAGAGGTGCCTGAGTCATCGGATGAGCAAGCCCGGACGGCCGGCGATTCTCCCATGTCGCCAACCGCACGCACCAACACGGAAACGATGGCAATTGCGGATGCTTACAAACTGCTGAAGGCAACACCCGGCGCAAATTGGGAATCCATTGAGTTAGCGCGACGGAATCTTGTGCAGCGGTCTTCGCCCGCAAAGACGCAAATGAAGTCAGCCGAAGTTCGTGCCGCACTATTGAGTGAGGCGCGCCTTGCAAACGAGGCCTACAGTGTTTTGGCAGCCGGGCGCCATCCAATTGCTTGAAACAGATAAAGTGAGGCTAGCAGCCACAAAAAAGCCCGCAATTACGCGGGCTTTGGTGTGGTGGCTATGGGTGGACTCGAACCACCGACCCCAGCATTATGAGTGCTGTGCTCTAACCGGCTGAGCTACATAGCCGTGCGGTCGCCACGGGGTGACGACGCAGTCGAACTGCGAATTATCGGCAACTGCGGTCAATGCGTCAAACAGCAGCGTTATCTCAAGGCGCCTGTTGTTCATTCACTGACGCCTGTGGCACTCTCGGGGCATTCAGGCTTTTGGAGTCCGTTCCGTGATTGATCCGGACGGTTACCGGCCCAA
This sequence comes from Pseudomarimonas sp., assembly GCA_052390415.1. Classification (GTDB taxonomy): domain Bacteria; phylum Pseudomonadota; class Gammaproteobacteria; order Xanthomonadales; family Xanthomonadaceae; genus JANNWF01. The sequence continues at coordinate 11,821 of JBQTGY010000053.1, forward strand.
CGTCGGCATCATCTTGATGCGCGACGACGGCAACGTCTTTTGGGCGCGTCGCGTGTCGCGCGATGGTTGGCAGTTCCCGCAGGGCGGGATGAACACCGATGAGACGCCGCTTGAGGCCATGTATCGCGAGTTGTTCGAAGAGACCGGGCTCGCTTCTGAGCATGTGGAACTATTGGCGGCGACACCGGGCTGGTTGCGTTATCGATTGCCGCGGCGCTGTGTGCGGCACGGTGAACGACCGGTGTGTGTGGGTCAGAAGCAGGTGTGGTTCTTGTTGCGGCTGACCGGTGGCGAGGCGCAAGTCAAACTGGATGCGACCGACAAGCCTGAGTTCAGCGAGTTTCGCTGGGTCGAGTTCTGGTACCCCCTGGATCACGTGGTGAGCTTCAAGCGTGACGTTTATCTGCGCGCGTTGCAGCACTTGGCGCCGGTGGCGCAAGGCTTGGCATTGGGTGCCTCGATATTGAGCCGACGGCCATTGGAAGCAGCCGGCGTACAGAGGCGCCCGCTGGCGCAACGCTTTGCTCGGGATGCAGCGCCGGCGCGGGCGTGAGTTGTTGGCCAGTTTCGCTGCTCCGAGTCGCTGAGCCGATTCTCTGAATCGCGGCCAAGCGGCCATCGTCGTGTTGCGAAACTCTGTTGACAATCATTCGTATTCAAGATTGAATGGCGACGTCTGATCTCTGGCAGGTTGTGCGCCATGTACGTTTGCATTTGCAACGGCATTACTGATCGCGCTGTTCGCGAAGCGGCAGTAGCGGGTGCGCGCGATTTGGCGGACCTGACCACGATGACGGGTTGCGCATCGACCTGCGGCAGTTGTGCTGAAGTCGCGATGCAGATTCTTCGCGAATCGCAGCGCGAACGTCCGTTCCCGCTGCCACTTTTCGCTGCCTGACAGCGGCGGCTAGCGCGTCACAGAGCGCAATTCGCGCGCCCGCAAGCGGGGATCAATCCGCAGCTGGGAATGCCTCCGATTGCCATTTCGTCGTGACTTCGACGCAGTCGTTAGGATGGTGGTTGTCCCCACCTGCGAGGAGTCGACCATGAAAGGCGATGCCAAAGTCATCGAGCACTTGAACAAGGTGCTTTACAACGAACTGATCGCGATCAATCAGTACTTCTTGCACGCCAAGATGTTCAAGAACTGGGGCCTCAAGGCGTTGGCCGACTACGAGCACCACGAGTCGATCGACGAGATGAAGCATGCGGATCGGCTGATCGAGCGAATCCTGTTTCTTGACGGTCTTCCCAACCTGCAAAACCTCGGCAAGTTGATGATCGGCGAGCATCCACGCGAAGTCATGGAATGTGATCTCAAGCTCGAGTACGCCGCCCTGCCGGATCTCAAGAATGGCATCGCGCACTGCGAGCAAGTCGCCGACTACGTGACCCGGGAATTGTTCGAGAGCATCCTCGAATCGGAAGAAGAGCACATCGACTGGATCGAAACCCAACTCAGCTTGATGGATCGGGTAGGCGTCGAGAACTACTTGCAAAGCAAGATGGGTGGAACGAGTTAGGTTTAGCGGGATAGGTGCGAGTTGCAGGCGTAGGGTGCGTCTTGGACGCACCGGCTTTTTTGTCGAGCCGAATCGCCTGCGTCGAGCAAAAACTGGTGCGTGCGAGACGCACCCCACGTTGGTGCGTCCAAGACGCACCCTACGTTGGTGCGTCCAAGACGCACCCTACGTTGCTGGCTGGGTTGCTAGCGCGTCCGCCTGCACTCAGCGCAACAAGCGCCGCAACTCCGTTTCCGCACGCCGGAATTCCTGGATCAGGTTCATCACCAGACCTTCGGAATCCTTCAGCGATTTCTGCCGCGAGCCAAACTCGATGTGCTTGGCTTGCGCAGACAACTCCATGGCACCGAGATTGGCGCTGGTGGACTTCAGCGAGTGCGCCGGGCCGACCAGCCCATCATTGTCATTCGCGGCCGCCGCCTGTTCGAGCTTGCTGAGTGATTTGGGAGCGTCCTCGAGAAAAACTTGGACCAGCGCGTCGAACTCGGCGCCCATGATTTCGCGAAGATCTTCCACCACATCCATGTTGATGGCTGGGCTGCTGCTGCGGGCGGCCGCTGCTGCTGCGCCTGCCGCTGCCTCTGACGCTGCAACCGCTTCGGCTGGGCTGAGCCGACCGGGCGACGTCGGTACCGACGTCAGCTTGGGTCGCGGGGTCGCCTCGACGGCTTCAATGACCGGACGCGGCTTGATCCAACGGTGCAAGGTCTCAGTGAGCACGCCGCGATTGATCGGCTTCGACAAATAGTCGTCCATCCCGGCTTCCAGACACTTCTCGCGGTCGCCGATCATGGCGTTGGCGGTCATGGCGATGATCGGAGTGCGTGGCAGACCGCGCGCTGTTTCTGCCGCGCGGCGGCGCTTGGTGGCGGCGTAGCCATCCAGTACTGGCATCTGGCAATCCATCAGCACGGCGTCATAGCGATTGCGCTCGAGCAGGTCGACCGCTTCCTGACCATTCTCCGCACTGTCCAACGTCACTCCAGCCAATGAAAGCAAGCGTTGCGCGACCTGACGATTGACTGGGTTGTCTTCCACAAGCAGGACGTGGCCAGTCAATTTCAAGGGCTCACGGCGCGCGCCCTCGCTGCTTGGCTCGACCTCCACCACCGGCGCGACCACGGCGGGGGTGACCCGGATTTCCGCTTGTACACCCAGTTGGCTGGCTGGCGAGACATCGCTGATGAAGCGCTCCAACTGCCGCCGCAGATCGCCTTCACTGGCGCCGCGCGGCGTAATCATGACCCGCTCACCAGGACGCAATTCAGCTGGCAACGGATCGCCGCCCTGCATGTAAACCACTTTGATGTTGGCGAACTCGGCTTCGCGTTGTAGCGCCCGATAGAGCGCCAGAAAGGTGGTGCGTACTGTCGGCAGATCCACCAGCAATATGTCGATCGCCCAGTTTTCGCCTCGCGCAGCCGCCGTGCGCAGTTTGGTCAGAGCCTCTTGGGTGTTGCTGGCGGGTGTGGGCTTGGCGCCCCAGTTGGGAATCGATACCGCAAAACGCCGCTGTTGCGCCGGGTCCGCGCTCAGCACCATCAGGCGTGCGTCCTGCAAGCCCTTTTCACGGCTGCCCATGTCGCCGATGGCCTTCAGCAGCGGCACTTCGAACCAGAATGTCGAGCCCTGCCCGGGTTGTGAATCCACCCCGATCTGGCCGCCCATCAAGTCAATGATTCGTTTGCAGATGACCAAGCCCAAGCCGGTGCCGCCAAATTGGCGGGTGGTGGAGGCGTCCGCCTGCGAAAAGGCCTTGAACAAGCCGGCCGATGCCTCTTGCGTGATGCCAACGCCTGTGTCGCGGATCTCGAAGCGCAACTCATGATGATGGCGGGTTTCGCCACGGCGAATGACGTTGACGCTCACGCTGCCACGATCAGTGAATTTCACTGCGTTGCTGATCAAGTTGGTGAGTACTTGGCGCAGACGCGTGGGGTCGCCGCGGACCGGCAAACGCACCGCCGGATCGATGGTCAGTGAGAACCCAAGACCTTTCGACTCGGCGCTCTTCTCCAACAAGCGCATCACCCCATCCAACACTTCGCGCAGATTCAGCCCCACCGACTCCAGGGTCAGCATGTTGGCTTCGAGCTTGGAGTAATCGAGGATATCGTCGACGATTCTCAACAACTGTTTGGCCGAGCTGAAGGCAGTCTGCACGTAGTCGCGCTGATCGGCCTGCAAGGATGAGCTGAGCAAAATGTCGAGCAGCGGAATGATGCCGTTCAGCGGCGTGCGGATTTCGTGGCTCATGGTGGCGAGAAACTCGCCCTTCGCCATCACCGCCGCCTCTGCGACCTGCTTGGCTTGGGTGAGTTCCTGACCGATCTTCTCGTGCCGCTCCAGTTCGCTGCGCAGACGGCGCAACTCATCGGTGGGTGGAGCTTGCGCCGGCGCGCTTTGCCGCGGCACGGCCATGGGTCGCGCAGGTTCATCGCTGCTCAGCGCAGCGCTGCGCGGAGCCGGCAACAGCGCCGCAAGCAGGGCAAGCCCACCCCCACTCAGCGCGAGTACCGCCCACGGGGCCTGGATACCGGCCATCGCCAAGCCCCCGGCGGCCAACGCGGCGAGCGCGCCACTGATGCCGAGCAGCTTGCCGAGAATGTTCGCGCCAGACGAGCCGCTCATAGAACGGCTGCCTGAAAGTCGAAGGAGAGTGATTTGTCGGCGGGTTGCACCAAATTGCCCTGGATGAAGTCGATACCGGACATCCACAGCGTAGCCGCCGCTTGGGCGTCCTCGACTCGCTGTGCAACCACCATCAGACCTTTGTCATGCGCTCGTCTGACCAATCGCCCAAGCTCAGCTTTGAGGGTCGCCGACTGCGTACCGGTGACGAATTTTGGAGCAAGTTTGATAAATGACACCGGCAGTCGCTCCAGCACTAGGTCAGCAATGTCCCCCGATGCCATTCGACTCAGGCAAAAGCCGACGCCGAGAGGCACCAATTTGTTGCAAAACACCTGCACGGCCTCAACGTGGGCCTCGACACTGTCGAGCGTCATGTCAATGATCAGCGAGGAGCCCGGCACGCCGCGCGTCTTCAGTTGCGCGGCGATCCACTGTGCTTGGTCAGGCGTGGTCAGCGTGCTCGCCGATTGGCTGACGAACAACCTGACCGGCTGGCCTTCAGCGCGGCGCATATCGATGACTCGCATCGCCTGCGCCACTACCCAGCGATCAATGTCCACGATCAGATCATGCGATTCAGCCAGTGGCAGCACCTGCGCCGCCGTCAGCAAATTGCCACCCTCATCGCGAAGTCGGAGCAAGGTCTGATACTGCGACTCTTCGCCACCTTGCACGGCGACGATCGGCTGGTAAATCAACTCGAAACTGTCTTGCGCGATGGCGGTGCGGATGGTTTCCAACATCGCCGCAGTCTGTGACTGATCGGCACGCTTGGGCGGCTCAAAACTCTTGACACCCTTGTCGGTCGCTCGCGCTTCGCGACTCAAGCGTTCGGAAGCGTTCAACAAGGCGCTGGCGTCCGCAAATCCGAAACGAAGTGCACAGATGCCGATGGAAGGCCGCAGTCGCACCGGTCGGCTTTCGATCTCGAACGCGTGAGCCGCCAGCGCCGAACGGATGGCGATCGCATGGATCTCAAGCTCGGCATCGGCCCGGCCCTGGCTCAGCACGATGAAACCGCCGTCGCTGAAGCGCGTCGCCAACTCGCCCTCATCCAACAATTTGACCAGCACTCTCGCAGTTTCAGTGAGCAGTTTTTCGATGCCGGAAAGGCCCAATTTCTCTCGCAACTGTGGCAAGCCGTCCAGATCGATGAAGAGCATTCCGCCCGGCGCTTCGCGCACGTCCGCTGCCGCAATCAATTCCGAAATGCGATCCAGCACATGCGAGCGGAAGTAGAGACCGGTTGCGGGATCGCGCGGGTCGCGCTCGGCCACCTTGCGCTGCAAGGCACGCGCACGCTTGACCCGATTGCTGACCGCGGCGATCAGGTGTTTGGGACGGATCGGCTTGGACAAAAAGTCATCGCCGCCGGCTTCGAGGGCGTCATAGTGTTTGTTGACGTCGCTCTCGCCAGACAGAAACACAATGGGGGTCTGCAGGAACTCCTCGCGCTCTCGGATCAGCGCGGTCAATTCCGTGCCGTCACAGTCGGGCATGTAGAGGTCCATCAACACCATGTCGGGTCGGAACTCCTCCATCGCCTTCAACACTTCAAATGCCTCGAGCACGACGCGCGCTTCCATGCCGGCATTGCGCAGAATGGACTCGGCGAAAAGTGCCTGCGAACGATCGTCTTCCACGATGAGCACGCGAAACGTCTCTTCGGTGCTGCCTTCCATCAACGACTGCAGCTTGGCGATGACCTCTTCGATGCTGCGCGGCTTGATCAGCAGCGAGTCGGCACCCGCTCGGCGCGCTGACAAACGCACCGGCACGCTGTCTTCGCTGCTCAACACCATCAGCAATACGCGCGAGTTGGTGCGCTCGCGAGTGCTCTTGAGGACCGGTCCAATGTCTTCGATGGCACTGGCAAAGCTGGCGTCGACGATGACCAGATCCGGCGGCAAGGCAGCCAGAATTTCCTTGAGTTCGTCTGCACTCTCGAGCAGCTCAAGTTCGTAGCCGATGGTCTCCAATTGTTGGTCAAGCTCAACCGACAAGGCGCTGCTGTCGGAGAGGTGGTAGATGCGGCCGCTGGCGCGGTTTTGAATTGCCGGACGCTTGGCGGCGGGTACAGGTGGCGGGCTTGGCTTGTTTGGTCCCGCGCCGCCGATGGCCGCAGCGGCTTTGGCACCCAGGCTGGCGGCGGTAATGATCGGCTTGGGTGCGGCGATGCTGCTGGGCGGACCGGGTGGCGACGGCGGTGTCGCTTGCGGGAGCTTGGCAACTACGGTGTCCGCGCCAGTTCGGGCAGTGGGATTGGAGACCGCGGCCGCGGCGACATTCGCAAGCGCTGAAGTATTCACGATCTCGAGGGAGCTGCTGGCACCCGCTTCAAGCGCGGCGGTCAGGGCCTCTTCATCGACACCAAAACCAATCGGATCGTTGGTTGCGCCTTGCGCGTACTCGACTCTCGCATACGCGATGGGAGTTGCCGGAGTGGCGTCACTTCCCCAGCGCCGCCAGTAGTGAGAGGGTGGCATCTCGATTCTTGCGGAATCCAGTTCGGTACCCGTCGCTGGCGCGGGCTGACTCCGAAGCAACTCGGGAGTTCCGGCCGGCGCCATCGAATCCAGCAATGCCTTCAGCTTTCGATCCGCGGCGCCATCGGGCAATGCCTCGGCACTCAAAAAGCCATCGAGAATCGTTTCAATCGCGTGCAACTGCTGACTGACCTCCAGCGCCCCGTGGGTGCCTGCGGCGCCTGCGAGCCTTTGCATATCCTCGAACAACAACGCAAGGCCATTGATGTCCCAGCCAAGGTCGCAGGAATGCCGAACGCGGCGCGCCAGGTTGTCGACCCGGTTCGGCAGGTGCTTCAAGAACGCGAGTCTGAGCTCGGCGCGCTGCTGGCTATCGTGGTGAGCGTGCATGCCCGCTGAGCGGTTCTCCTTGGGACTTATAACTATACCGGCAGGGTCAATCGGGTGTCAGCGCGTAGCAACCCGCAGCAGGCGCCGGATCACCCACATCACGGTAAACAAAAGCAAAAGGCTGCCGGCGACGACCAACAGCAAAGCCAGCCAAGGATTGACGAAGGCAAACGGTAGGGCTGCCATGGCCAACCCGTCCTCGCTCGCCGACGCCATCCAGTTGCTCACGGGTTCGGGCGAAGTATTGATCACTGCGCGCGTTGCCGACTTCAGCGCATGCGCCGAAAGTGCCGCCGCTGAGCCTGCCAGCAAGCCAGCGGTACTCAGGCCCGTCTCCGCGTCACCCAGCGCCGCACCCGCCAGAAACGCACCGATCGGAATTCGCACCAGTGTTTGCAACAGGTCCCAACCGGAGTCGACGCCGGGAATCTTGTCGGCGCTGAATTCGACCACGGTCAGCACACCGGAAACCGTCAATACCCATGGCGACTGGCACAGCGCAAGCTCGCCGGGCAGGCTGATCCATCCGCTGAGTCCTGCCAGACCAATGGCGAACACCGCCAGGTACGCACGCACTCCCGCGATCCAAGCCAAGGCAACCGCAAGGGCGTAAAGCTGGGCTTCGTTCATCGCGGGCGACAGGCTTGTTCAGGAAGACCGAGTATAGGACGCACGGCGGGCCCGCTGAATACGTACGGCGGTCGCAATTCTTGACGAGGCGCGCTGCGCGGGCGATAAGTGCCCGCCCCTTCCCCCAGTGATCGCGACGTGTCGACGCCGGAGCCTCGTTTTGTAATCGTGCCGCACCGTTCGCGGATGCGCATTTCCTGGCTGCTGACTGCGTTGGCGTGGCTGGCTTCCTTGGTGCTGGTCTGGCAGCTGTCGATCCACTATGCCGCACCGAAAATGCAGCGACTGACCGTGGAACAAGCCAGTTTGCGTGAAGAGCGCAACGACCTGCGCAGCGAGTTGGATCGGGTGATGGCCGAGTTGGCGTTGGCGCAGCGTTCCGATCAGGTCACGCGTGGTGCCTCGCAGACCCTGCAGGCGACCTTGGCCGAGCGCGATGAAGAAATTGCCGCCTTGCGAGCAGACGTCGGATTCTATGAGCGCCTGGTCAGTGGCAGCGCACAGCGCCAGGGACTCAACGTCCACAGTCTGGAAATGTCGATCGCGGAGGCCGGAAGTGTCCGCTACGCGATTACACTTACCCAATCCTTGAAAAAGGGTGCGTTGACGCGAGGCGAGGTGTCGTTGGCGGTGGAGGGGACGCTGGACGGCAGGCTGACCGAACTCGACTGGCGCAAATTGAGGCAAGACGCTGACGCCGCGCCACAGGCGTTTGAGTTCCGCTATTTCCAGCAGATCGAAGGCATCATCATGCTGCCTCCGAATTTTCTGCCGCAGCGTGTGCGGGTGACCGCGCGCTCTGCCGGCCAACCCACTGAGCGCGTTTTCCCATGGCGCGATTTGCAGACAACGCAAAAAGGATCCTGAGCATGTTCGGCAGTGAGAAAAGCAAAGCTCCGCGTTCGGTGGCTTCAGGCGTTGAGACCTTGATTGGAAGCCAGGTCACCATCCGTGGTGATCTGACTTTCAGCGGCGGTCTGTACGTCGAAGGCACCGTGCATGGGTCTGTGGTGTCAGAGACCGGCGCTGGCGACGCGGTGTTGACGCTGGCCGAGCGCGGCAGCATCCACGGCGAAGTGCGGGCGCCGCACGTGGTCGTCAACGGGCAGCTCAGTGGCGATGTGTATGCCAGTGATCGCATCGAACTGGGCGCCAGCGCGCGGGTGCAGGGCAACCTGTACTACAAGGTGATTGAGATGGCCGCCGGCGCCGTGGTCAGCGGACGCATGATCCACGGTGACGCGCCCAAACAACTGCCGAAGCCGGAAGTTGCGCCAGCGACGAGCAAGAGTGGCGAATCCAAGCCTGGTGAAGGCAAGTCCGCTGAAGGCAAGCGCGAGCGCAGCGAAGCGGCAGCATAGGTGGGCAAGCGCGAGCGCAGCGAAGCGTCTGCTTGATTTCAGTCTCATTCGCGTCCATGTACAGGGTCTGCGTTGGGGAGAAACGCCACACCCGCCCGCAGCCATTGGATCGGTCAGTCGGCTATCGGAACACCATTGGGACAATCGGCCATGCAAGCAGCACCTACCTATCAACAGCTGGAACAGCCGCTTGTATTGACAGCGGCGGCAGCCAGCAAAGTGCGCCAGTTGATTGCCGAAGAGGGCAATGACGCACTCAAGCTGCGCGTGTACATCCAGGGCGGCGGATGTTCGGGTTTCCAGTATGGCTTCGAGTTCGACGAGGCCCGTGCCGAAGACGATGCGGCGGTTGAACGTGATGGCGTTCTGCTGCTGGTGGACCCGCTGAGCCTGCAGTATCTGTTGGGTGCGGAAGTCGATTACACCGAAAGTCTGCAGGGGGCGCAGTTCGTCATTCGTAATCCCAATGCCAAGACCACGTGCGGTTGCGGGTCCTCATTTGCGGTCTGACTGGCGCGTCAGACCATGAGTACAAAAAAAGCTCCCAACCTGTTTGCCGGGTCGAGTCTGGACCGTGCCGCCGAGCGCCGGGACGATCCGGCATGGCTGGCAGCGGCATGGCCAAGCGCCTCCTTGTTGCTGGTCGACTTCGAAGGTCGGGCGGCGCTCGACCCAAGCACGACGGCATTTGCCAACCTTCGCGCCAGCGAATTCCCTGCCGCGCTAGTCAGTCAGGCCAGTTTCTTGGGCGTGCAGGGTGATCGCCCCTATTTTGCCCTGGCCGCGGAAGCCTTGGATGCGGATCGACGTTCCGGGCCGTGGACATGGACCGGTCTGCGCGAAGCGGCCGGCCAGTTGTCGGCCTTTGAGGCAGGTTTGTTTGCATATGCAAAGGCGTTGCTGTTGTGGCAGACGCGGGCACGCTTCTGCCCCGCGTGCGGCACCGCGACGCAGCTGCGCCGCGCTGGCCACAGCACCCGTTGCGGAAATGCGGATTGTGGGCTTGAGCAATTTCCGCGTACCGACGCGGCGATCATTGTGTTGGTCACCGATGGCCCGCGCGCCCTGATTGGGCGTCAGGCGGGCTGGCCGCGCAAGCGCTATTCAACGCTCGCCGGATTTGTCGAACCGGGTGAATCGCTCGAGGATGCCTTGCGTCGAGAGGTGTTTGAAGAGTCGGGCGTACGGGTTGGCGAGTGCCAATATCAAAGCTCGCAGCCGTGGCCGTTTCCCGCCTCGTTGATGTTGGGTTTTCGTGCGCAAGCCGTGAACCCGACCATCACCTTGGGCGATGAGTTGGAGGACGTGCGCTGGATTTCAGCCAACGATCTGCTTGATGAGGTCGAGCGCGGCAATTTGCGAATGCCGTTTCCAATTTCGGTGAGCTTTCGTCTGTTGGCCGATTGGCTGCTCGAGTCCGCCGATCCAGATCGCGTGCGCACCTTGCTTCCTGGCGCCTGAGTGGCGCAACCAAAGCGCTGGGCGAAATCACCACGCAAGCAGAAGATCCTCAGCGCAGAGACGCAAAGAACGCAGAGACAGCCGGTTGGGTCTTGAGCGCCCGAACCGCCTACTTCTCTGCGTCCCTCTGCGTTCTCTGCGCCTCCGCGTTGAGGCTTTGCTCTGGATGTTGTGACGGTCCACTGTGACCGACGACGGCATGCCCGCGACCGCTACAATCGTGATCACTGGGCGCATGCCTGTCGGGAAGTCTGTCGATGTCCGCTGCGTTGATTGCGGTTGTGGTCGCCTTGCTGCTGGGTCATCGCTTGCCCGAGCCGGGCTCGTGGCGTCGCTTCGGCTGGTTCGACGCCTGGACCGTGAGCGTCAATGCCCGTCTGGGCAGACCCGCCGCTGCGGATGTGGGCGGCATGCTGGTGCTGCTCTTGCCCGTGGTGGGACTCGCGATCCTGCAATTCGTGCTCGCCAGCCGCATGCTCGGGTTCCCAGCCTTCGTGCTCAGCGTATTGGTGCTGTTTGCATGCTGGGGCCCGCGCGATCTGGATCGCGACGTCGAAGCCGTTCTCGATGCCGACGATCCCGATCAGCAACGCCGCGCGGCCGCTCCCCTGTTTCCGGTTGGGCCTCCATCCATTGCCAGCCGTGATCTGGTCGATGCGGCTTTTTCAGAAGCGTTGCGGCGCTGGTTCGGCGTGCTGTTCTGGTTCTTGTTGCTGGGGCCCAGCGGTGCGTTGTTGTTTCGCCTCACGCAGATCCTGCTGACTGCCAACCCGCCGCCACCGATTTCGCCGTTGGCGACCCTGCGTCTGGTGATGGCGTGGCCGGTGGCGCAACTGATGACCTTGGGCCTGGCACTTGCAGCCAGTTTTGACGCTGTCTTCGTGGCCTGGCGTGAGTGGCATCAGCAACGCGGCGAAGGTTGGTTGGCGTCCGACACCGGGTTCCTGCAGGCGGCGGGTCGGGCCAGCGTGGTCTTCGAACTGGCCGCTGAAGCCGAGCCCGTCGCCGAGGAGTCCGGAACCGAGGAGTCGACGCCCGCAGGTGAGATGGATGCCAGCATCGGCGGCGATGCCGAGCCGATCTGCAGCGTGCCGGCCTTGCGCGATGCCATGAGTCTGATCTGGCGTGTACTAATAGTGTGGCTGACCGTGATCGCGTTGCTGGTGCTGGCGGGTTTCGTCAGCTAGGAGCCTCCTCACATAAGCGAAGCGAAGGCGCGCGCAGCGCGTGAACTTGCGCGGCTGCTCCTACGCGCGATCGCCACGCAACGCTCTGACTTTCGCCTCCAATACCGCCGCCGTTGCCTCCGCCGCTGGCAGGGCCGCGTCAGCCATCAGGCCGACCTCTGCGCGCAGGCGTCTGGGCACACGCAAGCGGCGCAATTGCGAGTCGCGCTTGCTCCACATGCTGGTCCACATGCCGGTGAGCGCCAACGGCACTACCGGGACCGGGCGGGTCTTGAGGATGCGTTCGACGCCTTGCCGGAAGGTGGCGATTTCGCCGTCCTTGGTGAGCGCGCCTTCCGGGAAAATGCCGATCAGCTCGCCGTCGGCCAAGGCACGGTCGACTTCTTCGAACGCGCGCTGCATCAGCTGCGGATCCTCCTTGGACCCGGCGATCGGAATGGCGCGCGCGCTCTTGAATATCCAGCGCAGAATCGGGAAGTTGAAGATCTTGTAGTACATGACAAAACGAATCGGCCGCGGCACGGCCCCGCCGATCAATAGCGCGTCGACATAGCTGACGTGGTTGCACACGATCAGCGCGGCGCCTTCATCGGGGATGTGTTGCTCGATGCCGCGGGTGTCCAGACGGTAAAACAGCTTGATCAGCACCCAGCATGCAAAGCGCATCGCAAATTCGGGCACCAGCGTAAAGATATAGATCGCCACCAGCGCATTCAGCACGGCGGTCAACAGGAACAGTTCCGGGATGCTGAAGCCCGAACTGAGAAAGAGGATGGCCAACAACGAGGCCGCCACCATGAACAGCGCGTTCAAGATGTTGTTGGCGGCAATCGTCCGCGACAACTGCGCGCGTGGCGCACGTTGTTGGATCAAGGCGAACAGCGGCACGATGTAGAAGCCACCGAACACGCCGATCAAGGCGAGATCCATGACGATTCGCCAGCTACCTTCGGCGGCAAGAAACTGCCGCCAGGTAAGGTCCAGCACGACGGCGGCCTGTGGCTGCGCGAAGTACAGATCGACGCCGAACACGGTCAGGCCGAGCGCGCCCAGCGGCACCAAACCAATTTCCACGGTGCGTCGGGACAACACTTCACACAGCAACGAACCCGCGCCGATTCCGACCGTGAACACCATCATGACCAATTGCGCGACGCTGGCGTCGCCACCGAGATAGACCGCGGCGTAGTTGGGAATCTGCGCCAGGAAAATCGCCCCGAAGAACCAGAACCAGCTGATTCCGAGCACCGAATTCAGCACCGCGCGATTGCCGCGCAGGCAGCCCAGCGTGCTCACCGTCAGCGCGACCAGATTCCAGCGCAGGCGCAGGTCGGGCGCGGTCGCCGGCGCATTCGGTATTTTCCGGCTGCTCAGCCAACCCAGCACGGCAATCACGATCACCGTGGCGGACACGTATTGAGTGCCGTTGGCAAAACCCTGAATCAACCAACCGCCGAGCATGGAGCCGATCAAGATGGTCAGGAAGGTGCCGGCTTCCACCAGCGCATTGCCGCCGACCAGTTCCTCGGGCTTCAGCGCCTGCGGCAGGATGGCGTATTTGAGCGGTCCGAACAGAGCGCTGTGCGTGCCCATCAGAAACAGCACGAACATCAGAAATGGCAGCGATTCGAAGGCAAAGCCGACCGCCGCCAACAGCATGATGACGATTTCGAACACCTTGATCAGCCGGATGGTGTTCGACTTTTCGAATTTCTCGGCCCATTGCCCTGCGAGTGCCGAAAACAGGAAGAACGGCAGAATGAACAGGCCGGCGGCGAGATTGGTCCAGACAAGTTTGTCTTCAGCGCTCAGGCTGATTGCGCCGAAGGCAATCAAGATGATCAAGCTCTGCTTGAACACGTTGTCGTTGAACGCACCCAGCGCCTGGGTGACGAAGAACGGCAGAAAGCGGCGTTGCCCAAGCAGGGCGAATTGCGATTGCGACATGAGCGGCTTCAGCGCGAGAAATATCGCCGCGAGACTAGCAGACCCACCGCTGCGTCAGTGTTTGCCGTTCGAAGAGGCGCACGCTGCCTGCGACGTGCTGTTGTAGGACGCGTCATGGACGCGCCGCAATCACATGGAAATGCTGAAGGTGTGCCCGAGGCGCACCCTACGATTCGCGGGCGATGGCGCGCCAGCCAATGTCGTGACGGTGAAACTCGCCGTGCCAGTGAATCGGACTGAGGGCGGCGTAGGCTTGGGTCTGTGCTGCGCGCACGCTTTCGCCCAGTGCACACACAGTCAACACGCGGCCGCTCGCAGTCACTACTTGTCCCGCGTGCAAGCGCGTGCCGGCGTGGAACACCTTGGTGTCTGTTGCCGGGGGCGAGTCCAAACCGTGAATGACATCGCCCACACGCGGCGTGTCTGGATAGTTGGCTGCGGCCATGACGATGCCCAAGCTCGGGCGTGAGTCCCACTGTGGCGCTGCCTGGTCGAGGCGACCTTCGATGCCGGCCTCGATCAGATCGACGAAATCCGAGGTCAAGCGCAGCATCACAGGCTGCGTCTCCGGATCGCCGAAGCGCACATTGAACTCGATGACCTTCGGCGCACCGGTGTGATCGATCATCAGCCCTGCGTAGAGAAATCCGGTAAAGATCACGCCGTCGTCGGCCATGCCACGCACAGTGGGCTCGATCACTTCGCGCATCACTCGCGCATGCACCTCTGCAGTCACCACCGGGGCTGGCGAGTAAGCGCCCATGCCGCCGGTATTGGGTCCAGTATCGCCATCGCCAACGCGCTTGTGGTCCTGGCTGGTGGCCATCGGCAAGGCGTGTTTGCCATCGACCATGACGATGAAACTCGCTTCCTCGCCGAGCAGGAACTCTTCGATCACCACCCGCGAACCGGCTGCACCAAACGCGTTGCCGGCGAGCATGTCAGTCACCGCGGCCTCGGCCTCACTCAGGGTCATCGCGACAATCACACCTTTGCCGGCGGCCAGTCCGTCGGCCTTGATGACGATCGGCGCGCCATGCTGACGAACGTATGCCAGCGCTGCATCGACATCCGTGTGCACGGCGTAGCGCGAGGTGGGGATGCGATGACGTGCGAGAAAATCCTTGGCGAAGGCCTTGCTGCCTTCCAATTGCGCCGCCGAGGCCGTGGGTCCGAAGATCGCCAAACCCGCCGCGCGGAAGCGATCAACGATGCCCAGCACCAGTGGTCCTTCCGGGCCGACGATGGTGACGTCGATGGCCTCGGATTGAGCAAAGGCGAGCAAACCGTCGATATCGATGGCACCCATGTTGATGTTGCGGCACTTGGGCTCAAAGGCCGTGCCGGCATTGCCAGGCGCAACCAGCACTTGGGCCACCCGTGAGGACTGTGCCAGCTTCCAGGCCAAGGCGTGTTCGCGGCCACCGCCGCCGATCAACAAGACTTTCAGGTTGGATCCGCGCATCGCGATCAGTGCCGAAAGTGGCGGCGCGCGGTAAACACCATCGCCATGCCGTGTTCATCGGCCGCGGCAATGACTTCGCTGTCGCGCATCGAACCGCCAGGTTGAATCACCGCGCGAATGCCGGCCTTCGCGGCGGCATCGATGCCGTCACGGAACGGGAAAAAGGCATCGCTAGCCATTACCGATCCGGCCACCTGCAAGCTGGCATCTGCCGCCTTGATGCCAGCGATCTGCGCACTCACGACACGACTCATCTGTCCCGCACCAATGCCGATGGTGCGCGAATGGTGGGCGTAAACGATGGCATTTGATTTGACGAACATTGCTACTCGCCAGGCGAACAACAAGTCGACCATCTCGTGCGCATCCGGCCCGCGTTGGCTGACCACCCGCAGGTCGGCCATGCCGAGCGAATCGGTGTCGGCATCCTGTACCAACAGGCCGCCACGCACGCGTTGGTAGTGCAGCGCGGTATTGGCCGGGCCGAGTTCGCCAATCGCCAGCACGCGCACATTCGATTTCTTGGCGATGACCGCCAGCGCGTCTTCATGCACCTGCGGCGCCAGGATCACTTCGACGAATTGGCGCTGGATGATTTCGCTCGCCGTGATCGCATCCAGCGCGCGGTTGAAGGCAATGATGCCGCCGAAGGCCGAGGTTGGATCGGTCGCGTAGGCGCGATCGTACGCTTCGAACAAGCTGGCACCGATGGCCACTCCGCAGGGATTGGCGTGTTTGACGATCACGCAGGCAGGCGCGTCGAAACTGCGCACACATTCCAGCGCGGCATCGGCATCGGCGATGTTGTTGTAGCTGAGTTCCTTGCCTTGCAGGAAGCGCGCGCTCGCCACGTTGCCGCCGCTGGCATTGGCCTCGATATACAGCGCGCCACGCTGGTGCGGATTCTCGCCGTAGCGCAAGTTGCCAACGCGCGCAAAGTCCAGATGCAAGCTGCGTGGAAATGCCTCCGGCTTGCTCGGCTGCGCCACCCGCGCGCCTAGCCACATGGCGATCTGGCCGTCGTAGGCACTGGTATGTGCGTACGCCTTGGCGGCCAGATGGCGACGTTGCGTTGCGTCGCTGCCACCCTCGGCGAGTGCTTCCAGCAAGGCGGGATAGTCGTCCGGGTCCACGACCACGGCGACTCGTTGATGGTTCTTGGCCGCCCCGCGCAGCATTGCCGGACCGCCGACATCAATGTTCTCGACACCGTCTTCGAAGCTGCAATCCGGTTGCGCAATGGTTGCCGCGAAGGGATACAGATTCACCACCAGCAGATCGATGGGCGCGATCCCATGCTCGCTCATCACGTCATTGTCGAGCGGCTCGCGCGCCAAGAGGCCGCCGTGAACGCGCGGATGCAGGGTCTTGACCCGGCCATCCATGATCTCCGGGAATCCGGTCACCGCGCTGACATCGATGGTCGCGATGCCGGCCGCCCGCAGGCTGCGCGCGGTGCCGCCGGTAGAAATCAGTTCGACCTTGGCCGCTTGCAGGGCCTGCGCGAATTCGATCAAGCCACGTTTGTCTGATACCGACAGCAGTGCGCGGCGGATCGGTTGGCGAGCAGTCATGGGAGCGGCTAAATCGACGGGGTCGGGGCCGCGAAGTATAGCGAGCGGCGCGCCGGGCTAGCGGCGTGTCGCGCTGGCGAGGCGGAGCT
Source organism: Pseudomarimonas sp. (assembly GCA_052390415.1). Lineage (GTDB taxonomy): Bacteria > Pseudomonadota > Gammaproteobacteria > Xanthomonadales > Xanthomonadaceae > JANNWF01. The sequence goes on from JBQTGY010000053.1 coordinate 28,568, forward strand.
TTCGGCTTAGTCGACGTTCAATCCGAGATCGTGCAAGCGCTTGCGCAGGGTGGCCCGGTTCAAACCCAGCGTCGCCGCCGCGCGGGTGAGATTGCCGTCGCAATGACGCATCACTTCAGTGAACAACGGCGATTCCACTTCACGCAGCACAAACGCGTGCAATTGGCCGTCGTCATGGCCATCGAGATCGCTCAAATAGCGGCGCACCGCGCGCGCGACATGCTCGCGCAGCGCGGACGGAGGGGCGGGTGTGTCGTCAGTGGCGGCATGGCCGCGGGTGTGGCGGGCGGGCAAGGTGGGACTCGGCAGGCAAGCGGCAACGGGCCGGGTCTGGGTATTGCCCGGTCGGTCAGTGTATGCCTGCGTTGCCTGTGATGCGAGCAAAATACAGCCCCGCAAAGCGTGATTGTCGTCACCGAACCGAATCAAACTGAAGGCTGCTCCGGTCACCGGCTCGGATTGCCTTGGCAGCGACCCGCGATGGCAACGCTGGCGCGCGGGGCTGTACCGGGCTAGCGAAACTCGAACGCGAAAGCGACCGCCGATTTTCCCGGATCTTCCAGCTCCAGCCTGACGAGAACGGCTTCATCCGCCGCCAGCGAATCCACCGCTGGCTCGCCGCCCAGGTATTCGGTGGCGGTGAATCGTCGCAATCCCAAGGCTTGACCGTCGAGATCCGACAACGCCAACTCCAACTGTGGCCAGGCTTGGCGCCAGGGGCCGGGATTGCGGATGGTGGCGGTGACCAGCAGCGCATCGGGTGCGGACGGATGTGGCCCGACTTCTCGCGCCAACAATTGCAGCCGCTGTGGTTCTCGCCACGGTGGCAGGTTGCAGGACAGGTGCACGCAAACACGCTCAAGCCACGGCCGCCAGCGCGCATCTGCAGCAAGCTCGGCACGCTCGGCAGCCACGATCTGCACAAACAGCAGGCCGGCCAACACCACGGCGCTTGCCGCCCAACCCAACCAAGCCTGCGGCGGTCTCGCATGGGCTTCGACAAAGCCCGGCGCGTGAGCTGCCGGCGGGGGCGTCAGCCGAAAAAGGTCCCCTTGTTCAGGCGCCGGTTCGCTGTCCAGTCGTGGCGCGAGGCCCGAGGCGACAAACGGCCGATGGTTGTAATCGTCAGTCTCACGCAGCCGATCCAGCGCATCGAACTCGCGCTCGCAGTGGCCACAGACGATGCGCCCGCGCCCTTCGGCCAACAGCCGAGGCGGCAAGGGGTAGACAGTTTCACAGTAGGCGCATTGGGTGAACACAGCGACATCCTAACAACTGCCGTCGCTACGGTGGCTGTGTCCGTCGCACGCCTTCGATGCGCAGCCAATCTTCGCGTGTTGTCACGTGCAACTGCTCGAACCAAGGCTCATAGCGAGTCAGCAAGGCCGGTTCCTGGCCGAGCAGGATTCCCGATAGTGCGATCCTGCCGCCCGGCGTCACCAGATCTGCCAATTGCGGCGCCAGGGCATCCAGCGCTGATGCCAGAATGTTGGCCACCACGACCGGAAATTGCGCTGACGGTGCTTCGGCAGGGGCGAACACGTCGATGGCCGACGCAAGTCCGTTGCGCTCCGCGTTGTCACGGGTGGCAATCAGCGCCTGCGGATCATTGTCGATGGCCACCACGTGGCTGGCACCAAGCTTGAGTGCAGCCAAGGCCAGGATGCCGGAGCCGCAGCCAAAATCCAGAACGCCCACGCCGCGCAGATCCAGCCCATCCAACCACTCCAGGCAGAGCGCGGTGGTGGGATGCGTACCCGAGCCAAACGCCAGACCCGGGTCCAGCCGCAGCACCGCTGCATCCGCGACCTCGGCCGCTGCGGGCAGATCGCGATTCCACGGCACGATCCACGTGCGTCGACCGAACTGCAGCGGTTCGTATTGATCCATCCACGCCCGTTCCCAGTCTTGATCGGCAACCTCGCAGAATTCGGCCGACGCCGTGTCGATGGCGGAATCCAGCGCCTCCAGGGCGTGCAACAGCGCGTTGCCGTTGCTGCCCGCCGCAAACAGCGCGTTCAGCTGCATTTCAGCCCATAGCGGCTGCTCACCCACGCCGGGCTCAAAGATCGCTTGTTCATCTGCCGCGTCGGCATTGGCATCGCGCAAGGTGATCGCCAGAGCGCCAAGCTCTTCCAGCGCGTGTTCGATGCGTGGCTGATCGGCTTCGGTGCAGCGCAGGGTGAGTTGCAGGAAGGGCATGGGCTTACATCAACCCGATCGCCGCATCCTTCTGTTCGCGCAATCGCTTCTCCAGATAGTGGATGTTCATGCCACCCATGGCGAAGCCGCTGTCGGCCAGGATGCGCTGCTGCAGCGGCAAATTGGTCTTGATGCCATCGACCACCATTTCTCCCAACGCAACACGCATACGGGCGATGGCCTGCTCGCGGTCGGCGCCGTGCACGATGAGTTTGCCGATCATCGAGTCGTAATTGGGCGGCACCCGATAGCCTTCATAGATGTGGCTGTCGACGCGCACGCCGGGGCCGCCGGGCGCATGGAAATGATTGATCAGGCCGGGGCAGGGCATGAAGGTGTCGGGATCTTCGGCGTTGATTCGGCACTCGATGGCGTGGCCGCGCAGCACCACATCGGATTGTTTGATCGAAAGCCTTTGGCCAGCGGCAATTTTCAATTGTTCGCGGACCAGATCGATGCCCGTCACCATTTCGGTCACCGGGTGCTCGACCTGGATACGGGTATTCATCTCGATGAAATAGAAATTGCCATCTTCGAACAGAAACTCGAAGGTGCCGGCACCGCGATAGCCGATGCGGATGCAGGCATCCACGCAGACCTTGCCGATCTGCGCGCGCAGCTCGGGGGTGATGCCGGGCGCGGGCGCTTCTTCAACGACCTTTTGATGGCGGCGTTGCATCGAGCAATCACGCTCACCCAGATGAATCGCGCTGCCTTGGCCGTCGGCCAGCACCTGGATTTCCACATGCCGTGGGTTCTCCAGATACTTCTCCATATAGACCATGTCGTTGCCGAATGCCGCCTTGGCTTCCTGCTTGGTCGTTGGCACCGCGCTATGCAAGGCCAATTCGGTGTGCACCACGCGCATGCCACGACCGCCACCGCCGCCCGCCGCTTTGACAATGACCGGATAACCGATGCCACGCGCGATACGCGCGTTCTCGGTCGGATCATCCCCGAGTGGACCGCCTGAACCGGGTACACATGGGACGCCTGCCGCCTTCATCGCCTTGATCGCTTCGACCTTGTCGCCCATCAGGCGAATGGTCTCGGCCTTGGGGCCTATGAATATGAAACCAGATTTTTCGACCCGCTCGGCGAAGTCGGCGTTCTCCGACAAGAAGCCGTAGCCGGGGTGGATGGCCTGGGCGTCGGTCACTTCAGCGGCGGCGATGATGGCCGGAATGTCCAGATAGCTGCGCGCTGACGCCGGCGGTCCAATGCACACCGATTCGTCGGCCATCGCCACGTGCTTCAGATTGCGGTCGACGGTGGAATGCAGCGCCACCGTCTTGATGCCGAGCGCATGGCAGGCACGCAGGATGCGCAGCGCAATTTCGCCACGGTTGGCGATGACGACTTTATCTAGCATGGGGGAGCCGGGAATCGGAAATGGGGAATGGGGAATGGGCGGCTAGGGCTAATGTGCGCCACTTTGCAGTGAGTTTTTCAGCGCCGTGAGCATCGCAAAGCATCGATCAACTCTGGCTTCAATGGTGGAATCTACTTGGGCGAATTTCAGCCTTTCGGCTATCTGGATTTGCGTTCTCGACCGTCGCGCAGCACCCTCGGCAATATTCGACGGGACGCTCACCGCTGCTCGACGCATCTGTGCGGTAAGCCCGAAGCGTTCCGCACTGGGGAAAAGGGCGGAGAGACGATATACGTCTTCGACCAAGTCCATCGCGGTTCGCCAAACGTCAAGGCCTTCGTGTGGACGCTTGGGCGATTCCCGATTCCCCATTTTCGATTCCCCAGCCTTGGCTCTACCGCACCACGAACATCGGTTCGTCGAATTCGACCGGCTGGCCGCTTTCAACCAGGATGGCCACAACGGTTCCCGACACCTCGGCCTCGATCGGATTGAACATCTTCATGGCTTCGATCGTGCCCATCGTCTCGCCGGCTTTGACGCTTTGGCCGACTTTGACGAAGGGCGGCGAGTCGGGGCTTGGCGAGGCGTAGAAGGTACCGACCATCGGCGAGCGCAAGACTTGTCCTTCCGGCAAACCGCTGGCGACATGCGGCGTGCGGCCACCGGTGGCCGATTCAGTGGGCGAGCTCATGCCCTGAACGATTCGCGTCGGCGCGTCGTGATGTGCAGCGGGCGCTGAGACATAGATCGGTGCGGGCGCCTGGGCCTGCGGCGCTGCGCGCGACAAGCGTACCGATTCCTCTCCCTCGCGGATCTCGAGTTCGGTGAGGTTGGAGTCTTGCAGCAAGTCGATGAGTTTCTTGATCTTTCGCAGGTCCATTGCGGACTCCTGAGGTAGCAGTAATTGATTTCAGAGAATGGTTTGAATCGAAACGATCAGCTCAAGCGGCCGCGGATTCGATGCGCTGAATGGCAGCGGCCAAAGCGAGGCCATAGCCAATCGGCCCCAATCCGCAAATCACACCGGCGGCGACATCACTCAGATAACTGTGGTGACGAAACGGTTCACGGGCGTGCGGGTTGGACAGGTGAATCTCGATGAAGGGAATCGCCACCGCCAACAAGGCATCGCGCAGGGCCACGCTGGTGTGGGTGAAGGCGGCCGGATTGATGAGAATGAAGGCGGTGCCATCGTTGCGGGCGGCTTGGATGCGTTCTACCAAGATATGTTCGGCGTTGCTTTGGAAACTCGTGAGCACATGCCCGGCCGCAGTTGCGCGTGCACTCAAGTCGGCCTCGATCTCAGCCAGCGTGGCGCGGCCGTAGACCTCAGGCTCGCGCGACCCCAACAGGTTGAGATTGGGTCCATTGAGGACAAGAATGTTTGCCACGGCACACCCTCCGACGGCCGGAGAGTGTCAATCAACCGCGAGTTCGTGTCCAGTTCGCAGACGTTCGGCGGAGTATGTTGACGGTGCGTCGTTCCGACGAACGCCCGCGACTGTCCGGGGAGAAATTGGAGTTTTGCCTCGCATATACCCACTTTTCCCTCGCCCCGCTTGCGGGGAGAGGCTGCCCGAAGGGCGGGAGAGGGGTGGCGAACGCAGCGAACATGCGCTTGATCTGGCTGCTTAGTGCTTAGTGTTCGTTGGCAGTTGCTGCCAACTCTGCCCATTCCGTAAGCAAATTCTGGTCCAGTTCGCCGGCACGTTGCGCAAGTACGCGACCGTCAGGTCCAAGCAACACGCTGAAAGGCAGCACACTGCGGCGATTGCCGAAGTTTGTGGAGACATCGACCTTGCCAGGTTCAGCGATCCACACCGGCAGGGTAAGCGCATTGTCTTGGGCAAATCGGATGACGGCGTCGACGTCTGCATCGATAGCGATGGCCAGCACGGCGGTTCCATCGCGATCACGGCGACCATGCCAAGCGTCCAGCATGGGCAATTCGCGCACGCAGGGTGGGCACCAAGTGGCCCAGAAATTGATGATGAGGGGCTTGCCGTCGAACTGAGCCAGCGATTGTTTTGTGCCACGGATATCGGGCAATTCCAGCTCAAGTCGCTGGTCGCCGACGCTCAATATCGAAGCAGTTGGGGTCGCGGGTGAGCCCGGCGCAAATACAGCGCGACTCACGAACGCACCAGCGAGGCCAGCCAAAAAGGCCAGCAGGAGGATGGCTAGCGTCGAGCGCGTCATCGTTTCAATTTCATCTCAAAGCGTGCGAGCTTCTGTGCGATTCCCGATTCCCGATTCCCGATTCCCGATTCCCGATTCCCGATTCCCGATTCCCGATTCCCGATTCCCGATTCCCGATTCCCGATTCCCGATTCCCGAACAATCACTTGGCCGCAGCCTGCTGCAACGCATCTTCAACGATTCCTGCGGTCAAAATCGTCGGCAACACCACACCGTCACCACCACCAGCGGGATACACCACGTATAGCGGTACGCCTACCGCATTGTGTGATTTCAGGAAGGCGGTGATCGCCGGGTCAACGTTGGTCCAGTCGCCTTTCATGTAGACGGCATTCGCCGCTTTCATCGCCGCGAGGAAGCCGTCTTGCGACAGCACCGCCTTCTCGTTGACCTTGCAGCTCACGCACCAATCCGCGGTCATGTTGACGAACACCACGCGGCCTTGTTGACGAAGCTCGGCGAGTGCGTCGCTCGAGTAGGCTTGCGCGCCGGTTTCGCTCGCCGTTGTTGCGCTGTTTCCGGGCTGTGGCTGTGGCAAACGATGGGTTGCCCACAACGGCCACAGGCTCAGCAGGATCACTGCAATGGCCATTGCGCGTGCGACTGCTCCATCGCGATAGCGCAATTGCTCGCGCCACCAAAGACCCAAGGCCAGCACTACGGCGCCTACCAACACATACAAAACGCCATCAGCACCGCGCTGCGCGGCAAGAATCGATACCAGCCAAGCGGCGGTCAAATACATCGGGAATGCCATCACCTGTTTGAAGGTGTTCATCCACGCGCCGCTCTTGGGCAGGCGATTGGCGAGGGTCGGAATGAAACCGATCAGCAGAAACGGCAGCGCCAGCCCAAGGCCCAGGGCCAGAAACACGCCAATCGCTAGCGCCGACGGTGCGGCGAATGCGAACGCCAAGGCCGGACCCATGAAGGGCGCGGTGCAAGGGCTGGCAACGACCACGGCCAACACGCCGGTGAAAAAATCACCGGCCGCGCCTTTCTTTTCGGTGAGCGATTGACCGGCCCCGGCCAAACTCGCACCCAGTTGAAATACGCCGGACAAGCTCAAGCCCACGGCCAACATCACGTAGGCCAAGGCACCGATGGCCAGCGGCTGCTGCAACTGGAAACCCCAGCCCAAGGCCAGACCGGCGCTGCGCAGCAACAGCGCCAGGCCGCCCACCGCCACAAAGCTGGCGAGCACGCCGGCCGTGTACCAAAGCGCGCTGCGGCGTGCGTTGTCGCGACCACCTTCTGCCAAAGACAGCACCTTGAGTGAAAGCACCGGCAGCACGCAGGGCATGAGATTCAGGATCAAGCCGCCAATCACGGCTGACAGTAGAGTGAGCATCACCACGCCGAAGCCCAGCGCTTCGCCGACCGGCGCAGGCGCTGATTCGGAATCCTTGGATGCAGGTGCGGTGGTGGTCGCGGCCGGCAACTCGATGCGCACCTGCCGAGTCATCGGCGGGTAACAAATGCCATCGGTCTGGCAGCCTTGAAAGGTCGCCTCGATGAGCAATGCTTGTTTGTCCAAACGCTCGCGCGTCAACGGCAGCGGCACTTCGACCTGCTCGAAATACACAGCTACGTCGCCAAAATGTTCGTCGTAATGCGATTTTGCCGGTGGCCACTGCGGTGCCAACAACGCCACGCCTTCACCTTCGATCACTTTGAAACTGGAGCGGTCTCGATACAGGTAATAACCCGTCGCAGGCGTGAAGCGCAGCAGCAAGGTCGAGCCAGAGAGCGGGATCGCTTCCAGAGTAAATGCTTGCTCTTCGGGCAGTGGCAAACCGTCGGCTTGCACGGAAACCGGAGCCGCATTACCGAACTGCGGTTTGCTGGCATTGCCGAATGGCAGCGTCGATAGACCCTGCATTGCGCTGGCCGGGCCGGCGGGCAGGCTCACGTTCACGATCTGCGTATGCGGCGGGTAACACACCCCCAAATCTGCGCAACCTTGATAACCGACCTTGAAGCTGACTTCCGTGACGCCATCGGCTGCAGCGCCGGTCAGGATCCCAACAAGCGAGCCACGATAGGTCTCGACTTCGCCAAAAAACTCATCGGTGTGGCGGTCACCATCCGGCAGTTGCAGCGGATTGGCCTTGAAGCCCGCGCTCTCGACCTTGGCGTTGGTGCGGTGCCGATAGAGATAGTAACCATCGGCGATCTTCCAGTTGAACTCGATGCGCCCGCGCTCGGAGGCTGTTGCGGTCAGGACGAAGGCCTCGTCGATGGGCAGCAGATCCGCTTCATCGACGGCGAGGGCCGCCGTCGGAATCCAGAGCGTTGCGCAAAGCAGCCACAGGCAGATACGAAGCAGCATGGTGTCGAGATTCCAAAGGCGCAGCTGTTGCGCAACGGGGTAGCAGACTGCCCGCCGCGGTGTGGTCAGAGTGTGGTGTTACTTCGTAGATGCGCTGACGAAGCCCGTTGATTGCTTGCTCGCGCAGCGGCATGCGACCGCGAAACAGCAACGAAGTTCGGCAACCGACCGTCCCAAGCACTGCGGCGCATCATCTGAGTGCGGGGCTCATGGAGGGCCGCGCTCCCGCGCGGCTGCTGTTAGTGCGGAGCCCGGATTCCGCCGCGCTGCATCCAGGCTACGCCGCCGTTAGCGTTGTCCATGTCAGCGAGGGCAGCGCCGCAGCAGCGGCGCCCTCCGCGGCACGTAAGCTCACTCAAACCCGTTGGCAAAAATCAGCGTTTCGCCAAGCAAATTGCAGGTGGGCGGATTGACCGACTGGAACAACGCCAGCGTCGCCCATTCCGGATGGTCGATGAACGGATTACGGTTGCCCTGGAAGTTCAGCACCATCTGATTGCGCGCCAGCTCCAACGCGTCCGGTGGATCGGCCTGATGCCACGCCAGCAAGGTGTTCAGCAAGCCCATGTAAGCGACCGGTGCTGATGCCGGCGTGCCGGTGATCAAGCCCGGCGTGTTGGTCAACTCGAGGTCGGGCAGGTTGTCGCCGCCTTCGTAGCGGATCGCCATGTACATGACCGCGCGCGCCATGTCGCCCTTGCGGAAGTTCCAAACCTCGAACTGATCCGCATCGAACCAGTTGGAATTGCCGGGATACACGCCCGAGCCGCCGCCATTGTTGTTGTTGGCCACGGTCACACGTTCGGTGCAACCGCTGCTGCAATTCTCGTAGCGGCTGTTGCCGCGATCACTGTTGTAGCCGATGTTGGTCAGATACAGCATGTGAGTGTCGGTGTAGGCCGCCAGCGTATCGGTGGGAAAGCCTATCGAGTTGGGCCAGGTGTGCTCGCGGTTGTAGTTGTTGTTGCCGCCGCCGGCTTTCGGGTACGACTCGTTGCGATAGGCGTCGAGAATATTGTTGATGTTGTTGGGATCTTCATCGGCCATCTCCAGCACGTTCCAGGTATCCAGACGGCCGGTCGCCGTGTACGGATAAAAAGTGTGGCCGCGAATGACCTGATGCAGAGAGCAGCGCAGTTGCTGCGCATCACTGGTGTTGACCGGAGCGTAATAGGGCACAGGCAAGGCGTGCTGGACCGTGAACGCAATCACCGTGTCGGCTGTCGGATTGGCACCGCCGGCATCAGTGACGGCGCTGGCGACGATTCGGAACACGCAGTCTTCGCTGCCAGCCAGCGGGGTGCTTGTGCTGATGAAGAATTCCGTACCGGTGGCGGGATAAGTGAGTACGTTGATGCCGGTCAACTCGCAGGAAAGCGTGAATGCCCCTGCGCCCAAGGTCACTGACTCACTGAACTGAGCGCGTAGTTCGGCCGCTGATGGAAACCTGGTCGAGCCTTGCAGGGGTTGGGTGCTGGTGATGACCGGTGGCGGATTGGCCGCCGGGTCGACGATGCTGAAGTTCACCGCATTGGGTCCGGTCAACGCATCCGCGGTGCCGTCCTGATCCAGGATCTGCTCGGCAGCAAGGACCAGCGAACAGGATTCGAGCGGAGTGAAATCGCTATTCGGGTTGATGGTGAAGGCAATGGGCCCACCACTGACCACCGTATCTGCCACCCCGCGAGAGCCACTGCTGGAGCAGCTGATCGTGAACCAATTGTTGCCGAAAGTGACCGGTTCCGAGAAGGTCACGCCAAGGTTGCCGTTGGGCGCGAAGCCGACGGTGTTGTTGGCGGGAATGCTGGACACCAGCGTCGGTGCGTTATCGATGCCGGTCTGGAAATTGAGGGTGAACGGATTCGCCAGCGGATCGAGATTGCCGTCCAGATCGGTGACCGCTGCGGCCGCAATCGTCAGCGTGCATGAGGCGCTGAATGGCAAGGACGAATTCGGAGTCAGGGTGCGACTGCTGCCGCTGCCGGAAATCGTCAGCGGCCTGGGTCCCGCGTTGCAGTTCAGTGCCACACCGCCAGCATCGATGGCGATGGGCTCGTTGAAAGTCAGCGTGATTGGCGCGGTCACCGCCACATTGGTCGCGCCTTCGGTCGGCACGCTGCTCACAATCACTGGAGGAGTGTCGCCCGCCGGCACGAAGGTTTGGCCGTTGTTGCAGGCGCCCATCGTCTGCGCAGCACTTCCATTCCAGGTGAAACCTGCATAGGTGCCGGCACTGCCGCCCAACTGCAGGGACGTGCCCGGCGCCGTCGTGTTGGGTTCGCTGACACCGATGTCGGCTGAGTTCATGCCCGCAGCCGGGCCATTGCTGGCGATCAATACCCCTTCGTAGCTCAGCAGCTGAACGACCGCGCTACCGGGCCCGATCAACGCCATGCCGTCAGGGGCGCCGTTTTGAATTCCGTTCGTCGGATAGCTAAGCGCGGCGACTCGTACTTGCGCTCCACAGGTGACCAAGTTGCCAGCCGGCAGTGGATCCGTGTCGTAGGAAGTTGCCGCGTTCGGGCTGGAGCCGTTGTACAGAACGATCGAATAAAGCGTCAGATCTTCGCCGGCGGTGGCCACCACTTCGATGGCTTCGCCCACGTCGCCCGCTGCTGTCGAGTCGTCGTAGTGAATCTCGTTGATGAACACATCGGCGCTGGCCAATAGCGGCGACAGGCACAAGGTGAGGCCGGTCAGTCGGCGCAAGCATCGAAGGGTCATGGCACGGCTCATTACGCATGGGCGGGCGCGCAGTCTACCGCCCGTCTATGTGCCTGTCCGTGACACGCGCCGGGTCGCGCGCTGTGCCTGCGGGAAATTGCCGGTTCCGTCGGAGGGCGCCGCTCCTGCGGCGCTGCTTTCCAATCAACCTCAAGAGCAGCTGCGCAGGAGCACGGACCTCCCAGAGCGAGCACATCGATGTAAGGGATCGAACTCGCAAACGACAAATTGCGTGTGCATCGCCCCTTGAAACTGCGACGCACTGCCCCATCTTTCCGCCCGTCCCGGGGCTTCACTTGTTTCCCGGACTACGCGTAAAATTTGGCACTCACCGATGGGGAGTGCTAACAACCCGTCGAAAGTCATTCCGAATCAACTGTTTACGAGGATAGCTATGAATCTGCAGCCATTGAACGACCGCGTTGTCATCAAGCGTATGGAAGAAGAGCGCCTGTCAGCCGGTGGCATCGTCATCCCCGACAACGCCACCGAGAAGCCGATCAAGGGTGAAGTCATCGCTGTTGGCGAAGGCAAGCCGCTGGACAACGGTTCGGTGCGCGCGCTGAAAGTGAAGAGCGGCGACAAAGTGCTGTTCGGCAAGTATTCCGGCACTGAAGTGAAGGTCGACGGCACCGAGTACCTGGTGGTCCGCGAAGACGACATTTTCGCGATCATCAACTGATCCTCAAGTCGTAAACCGTGCGTGTAGGGCGGGTCTAGACCCGCCGCCGCATCCAGAATCAAACCCCATTTTAGGAAATACAAACATGGCAGCTAAAGAAGTCCGTTTCTCCGAAGACGCACGCGCTCGCATGGTGCGTGGCGTCAACATCCTGGCCAATGCGGTCAAGGTCACCTTGGGTCCGAAGGGCCGCAATGTCGTGCTCGAGAAGAGCTTCGGCGCGCCCACCATCACCAAGGACGGCGTCTCCGTCGCCAAGGAAATCGAACTGTCCGACAAGTTCGAGAACATGGGCGCGCAGATGGTCAAGGAAGTCGCTTCCAAGACCTCCGACAACGCCGGTGACGGCACCACCACCGCCACCGTGCTGGCGCAGGCGCTGATCCGCGAGGGCATGAAGGCGGTCGCCGCCGGCATGAACCCGATGGACCTGAAGCGCGGCATCGACAAGGCCGTCATCGCCGCCGTCGCCGAGCTGAAGACCCTGTCCAAGCCGACGGCTGACGACAAGGCGATTGCTCAGGTCGGCACCATCTCGGCCAACTCGGATGAGTCGATCGGCACCATCATCGCCGACGCGATGAAGAAGGTCGGCAAGGAAGGCGTGATCACGGTTGAAGAAGGCTCGGGCCTCGACAACGAACTCGACGTCGTCGAGGGCATGCAGTTCGATCGCGGCTACTTGAGCCCGTACTTCATCAACAACCAGCAGTCGATGCAGGCCGAGCTGGACGACCCGTTCATCCTGCTGCACGACAAGAAGATCAGCAACGTGCGTGAGCTGTTGCCGGTGCTGGAAGCCGTTGCCAAGGCTGGCAAGCCGCTGTTGATCGTGGCTGAAGAAGTCGAAGGTGAAGCGCTGGCGACCCTGGTCGTCAACACCATCCGCGGCATCGTCAAGGTCTGCGCCGTGAAGGCCCCGGGCTTCGGTGATCGTCGCAAGGCGATGCTGGAAGACATGGCCATCCTCACCGGCGGCACCGTGATTTCCGAGCAAGTCGGTCTGTCGCTGGAGAAGGCCACGATCAAGGATCTGGGCCGCGCCAAGAAGATCCAGATCTCGAAAGAGAACAGCACGATCATCGACGGTCACGGCGATGGCGAATCGATCCAGGCGCGCATCAAGCAGATCAAGGCGCAGATCGAAGAGACCTCCAGCGACTACGACAAAGAGAAGCTGCAAGAGCGCGTCGCCAAGTTGGCCGGCGGCGTTGCGGTGATCAAGGTCGGCGCGTCGACCGAAGTCGAAATGAAGGAAAAGAAGGCCCGCGTTGAAGACGCCCTGCACGCGACCCGTGCGGCGGTGGAAGAAGGCGTGGTCCCCGGCGGTGGCGTTGCTCTGATTCGTGCGGTGTCGGCGATCAAGGGCCTGAAGGGCATCAACGAAGACCAGAACCACGGCATCGCGATCGCCATGCGTGCGATGGAAGCTCCGTTGCGCGAGATCGTCAACAACTGCGGCGAAGAGTCCTCCGTGGTGCTGAACACCGTCGCTGCCGGCACCGGCAACTACGGCTACAACGCCGCCACCGGCGAGTTCGGCGACATGATCGCCATGGGCATCCTCGACCCGACCAAGGTCACCCGCATGGCCCTGCAGAACGCAGCCTCCATCGCTGGCCTGATGATCACCACCGAAGCCATGGTCGCCGAAGCGCCGAAGAAAGAAGCAGCCGGCGCTGACCACGGTCACGGCGGTGGCGGTGGCATGGGCGGCATGGGCGGTATGGATTTCTAATGCCCGCTCTGCCGATCAGTTCACCGATCAAAAAAGGCGGAGGCCGGCAACGGTCTCCGCCGCTTCGAATGGAATCGAAGCAACAGGAACCCCGCTTCGGCGGGGTTTTTGTTTTTGTGCCGCCTAAGTCGGGCACCACCAAGCAGTCGAAGCAGCCAATCGAAGTTCGACCGGCGGCCCGAGAAAGCGGGTCTTTTCCTTTAGGCTGGTGACTGGCAAGGTCAAGGACTGCGACCAACTCTCTTGGAACCTGCATGCCGAAGCGAACCAGTCTTGCAGGAAGCGAATTGTTCATCGTCGACAACAGCAATGAAGACTGGAAGGCAGCCCGATACCTGCGCGACTGGTGCCAGCTTTCCAGCGCAATCGACATCGCCACAGGCTACTTCGAGATTGGCGCTTTACTCGCGCTGGGTGACGAATGGCAGAAAGTCGATGGCATTCGCATCCTCATGGGTGACGAGGTCTCACGGCGAACGAAGAGGGCGTTTGACGAAGTAATGGTCCGAGTGGCGGATCGACTCGACCAAAGCATCTTGAACACTTCGCGGTCGAGCGGGTCATTGTCGTCGCCGACCGCGGCCTGCTCAGCCTCGACAACGTCAGTGAGTTGGCGCAGGTTGCTGAGCAGACGCAACGCCAACTTCAGTTCATCCTCGCGGTGCCGGCACGCCGCTACGCTGAGCATGGCGGCACCCTCGACGCGATGCAGGTCACCGACGGATTGGCCGAAGGCTGCTTTGCCGAGCATCGGCTGGTGGAGCGGGCCACGCAGAATCCGTGGGGATTTCCCGAGCACGCCTGGCGTCACTCGCGATCAATCGACAATCACCCGCCGTGCATGCGAGCACCGGCGAAGTTGTACAGCTGAACCAGAGGTTGGCGACCATTCCGCCGGCCGAATGACCGTGCTTCAGCGGTCGGCGATGGGCCAACAAGCGACGCTCTACCAAGCTATTCGACAAACGCCGCAGGGCGGCCATTCGCCGACGAGGCCACCTGCCCCGCGTCGTGGGGGCAGGTGCAAACCTCGATCAGGCTAGTCAGTAAAGCTGCTACCGGCTACTGCTGAAACTTCCACAACTGGCCAGATACGTCCTGACATTTATCCATGAACGCCGCGCCATTGTTGGAGCCGCCAGCCTGGTTGCCCTCAAGGCACTCTTCCGCGTTTTCGCGGAACTGAGTGGTTAGCTTGAAGTATCCATTGTTGACGGGAAAAGCCATCCACAACTGGCCAGATACGTTCTGACATTTATCCATGAACGCTGCACCATTGTTGGAGCCGCCAACCTGGTTGCCCTCAAGGCATTCACCCTCGTTCTCGCGGAACTGAGTGGTGAGCCTAACGTATCCATTCTCGGCGGGTATCGCTTGCCAAAGCTGGCCAGATACGTTCTGGCATTTGTCCATGAACGCCGCGCCATTTATTGAGCCGTTTACCTGATTGCCCTCAAGGCATTCACCGTTGCTCTCGCGGAACTGAGTGGTGAGCCTGAAATAACCGTTCGGAAAACTGGAAACAGTATTGCTGGCCGAACCACAATTCGGGTCGCGTTCCACGAGCACGTTGGACAGGATGTCGTTGAAGTTGTCGTCGGTCAGATCCGCGTCGTCCGCCGTCAGCACCAGTTCCGGTCCGTTTTGTCCTGGCCCGGCCCCGTACAAGGTGACCTTGAAGCACTGACTGACCTGGACCGAACTGGCGACGTCATTACCCAGCGCCAGCGGACCGACGTTCAAGCCCTCAACCAGAGCCTGGCTCCTACCGTTGAAATTGGTGTGCTCGAAGATCGTGGCCGGAGCGTTGGTTTGTGCATGACTGCTCGAAGCAAGGCTCAGCGCAATCAACGCGGTCAAGTTCCTGATTTTGTGCATGGTTGTCTTCTCCATTTTGCGGATTCCGTGCGCGGTGGGTAGGTAGACCGTGACCAGTCAGCCACGGACAAATCAGAGACGCGCAAGAAGTCACTCGCGAGGATCATCCCCGACGAAAAAATTCCGAATGCCCGAAGCCCGCCGCGCGGGAGCCTGTTCTGCTCGAGATCGACGAACCAGACCTACCGCTGCATCCGGTAGGCGGAGTCCGCCGGAAATACCTGTGCCAGTTTGGGCAGGTATTCGTCATTGAGCGCCTGCGCTGCATCGCGATCCCCGCTGGCCGCGAGGATACGGGCGGAGGCGACGGCGTAGCGGATGGTTCGCGGATTGGTCGGGCCCCGATCCGCGAGCATCAATTTGAAAGCCGCCATGGCTTGCAGCGCTGCATCCCCTGGGTTGCCCTCCGCCATCAGGATCGTCGCGCGCGTCGCCGCGGCGCGGGCGTGAACTTCCTGCTCGACCGATGCGCCGACCGCCTCGACCTGATCCAGCAGCAGTCTCGCGGCGATACCCTCGCCGCGGGCGGCGTGCCATTGCGCCAACGGCAGACGGGCGTAGGCGAGGCTGATTGGATTGGCGTCGCCCTCGCTGCGTTCGGCGATGACCGCGTCGAGCAGCGCGCGCGCTTCGGCATTCGCCTGTCCCGATTCGATCAGCACCTGCGCCAGGGTGGTCCGCAGCACCTGCAACATGCCGCGATCACGGCCGTCCACAAGGCTTTCGTGGATGCGCAGGGCCTGACGCATCGGTGGCAACGCCTGCGTGTGGCGGCCCTGCAGGGCGTCGAGCCAGCCGGCATGGAACAGGGCCTTGGCGTATTGCGAGCTGCGCGCGCCGTTGAGCTTGAGGACTACCGGCATGCCGAGTTCGATCATCTGCTGCGCCTCGCCGAACAGTCCGGCTTCAGCGAGGCGGTCGGTCATCACCACCCGCTCGCTGGCCAGCACCGAGCTGTCCGCGCCGAACAGCACTTCGGTGAGCGCAATGCGCTCGCGTGCCACGCCGAGTCCGCGCGCGTACTGGCCGCTGTACACCAGCGTGCGCTCGATCTGGCGCAGTGCCAGCCGGTAAGCGTTGGTCGGCGCCATGCCGCTGCGGGTGTACAGCGCCAGCGCGCGTTCGCAGTGGACAAGTGCAGCGGCGTGGTCGCCCGAGCCGGAGGCGACGTAGCAGAGGTCGACTTCGCTACGGGCGATGAGCGCCGCGTCGGCGCCGGCAGTCTCGCGCAACTGAAGCGCGGTCTGTGCGGCCCGAATCGCGGCGTTCTCCTTGCCCACGCTGTCGAGTGCATAGGCCAGCACTCCGTGCGCCTCGGCCATCAGCAGCAGATCACCCTCGGCGTGGGCTTCTACCAGCTCGAAGGCGCGCTGGGCGGCATCCTCGCCCTCCAGGGTCGAGCCGTTGCTGGCAAGGATGCTGGCGGCTTTGGCCTGCAGGCTACGAGCGGCACTCAGCGGTTCGTCGACGGCCGGATCAAGGTGCAACTGCGCCGCTGCTTCCAGCAGTGCGGCACCGGCGTTGCCCTCGTTGATGCCGCGATAGGCATTCCCCAGCGCCTCCAGCAGCTTCGCCCGCACCTGCGGCAGGTCGGTCAGCTCCGCGTCGACGCGCTGCACACCGCGATCCAGCACCTCTCGCGCGCTGTAGTCGTGGCGTCCGGCCTGAGTGGGGTCAGACAGCGCGAAGGCCGAAATCAGGAACTCGGTGGTGCGGTCGGCAACTTCTGCCTGCAGACGAGCTTCGCGCTCGGCCAAAGCCGTCTGCCAGGTAAAGCCGCCGGCCAGCGTCAGCGCTGCGAGACCGGCGACAATCGGCCAGCGATTGCGCTGCATGAAGCGCTGCGCGTAATAGGTCCAGCGCCCGCGTCGGGCCAGCACCGGCCGCGCGTCAAGGTAGCGTCCCAGGTCCTCGGCCAGCTCGCGGACCGAGCCGTAACGTTGCTCGGGCTCGCGGCGCAGTGCCTTCTGCACGATGGCATCGACGTCGGCCGGGATGCGGACCGCGCTTACCGGTGGGCCCGCGCTCGGCACGGATGACGGCGCAGGTTGCGCGGAGTGTGTGCTGCCGCCCGACAGCATTGCCAGCGCACGGGCGTGCTCGCTGTCATAGAGCTGGGTAGGACGAATGCCGCTCAACAGCTCATGGAGCATCACGCCCAGCGACCAGACATCGGTGGTGGTGCCGAGTGGCTTGCCTTCGAGCTGTTCCGGACTGGCGTAGGCCGGCGTCATCAGCCGGGTGGCGGTCTGTGCGCCCTCGGTGTCGATCAGCCGAGCGATGCCGAAGTCGAGCAGTTTCGGCACGCCGTCACGGTCCACCAGCACGTTGGCCGGCTTCAGATCACGGTGGATGACCAGTTGCTGGTGGGCATGGGACACCGCATGGCAGATCTGGATGAACAGCATCAGACGGGCTCGCAGGTCCAGATTCCGACCGTGGCACCAGTGGTCGATGCGCACGCCGGCGACGTATTCCACGGCCAGGAAGGGGACGCCGACGCGGTCCACGCCGGCATCCAGCAGGCGGGCGATGTTCGGATGGCTCAGCGTCGCGAGGATGCGCTGCTCCTCCAGCAGCCGCGCGCGATGGCTCATCGTGCCGCTGTGCAGTCGCTTCAGCGCCACGCGCTGTCGCGCGTCGCCAACCGTACGCTCGGCCAGCCAGACCACGCCCATGCCGCCCTCGCCGATCAGCTCGATCAGCTGGTAGTTGCCGGGAATCGTGGCTTCCACGCGCCATTCCGCAGCCAGCTCGCCGGTCGCCGCGCGGACGACCTCCGGGACGGCATCCAGGGCCTCGTCACCCGCCGCCCCGATCAGCCATTCCGTTTCCGCGCGCAGCCCGGTGTCGTCGCCACAGAGGGCGTCGAGTCGGGTAATGCGCTCGGCCGGGGCCAGCTCCAGCACCTCGTGCACGATCGCCTGCGCGCGGGCGTAGCGCGAGGGCTCAGGCATGCGCTAGTTCGCGCTGCAACCACGCGCGCGCCATGCGCCAGTCGCGCACCACAGTGGGCCGCGCGATGCCGAGGACCTCGGCGATCTGCTCCAGCTCCAGCCCGGCGAAGAACTTCAGGTCGATGACTTCGACCTGGCGTGGACTGAGCTCGCGCAGCCGCTCCAGTGCCTGATCCAGCGCGAGCAGCCCGGTTCCGACGTCCAGCCCGGCCTGACCAGAAGCATCGTGCAGGTCGATCGCGGCGATCAGCACTTGTACGTCCGAGGTCGGCCGCTTCGCCGCCGCGCGTCGGCGCGCATGGTCGACCAGTATGCGCCGCATCATCTGCGCGGCAATCCCGAGAAACTGGCCTCGATTGGCCGGGTCCAGCCGCTGCTGGTCGGCAACCCGCAACCACGCCTCGTGCACCAGCGCGGTGGTCTGCAGCGTGTGGCTGCCGCGCTCCGCCCGCATCGCCCGCGCCGCCAGCGCCTTCAGTTCGGCGTACAGCAGTGGGGACAGCGATTCGGCGCTGTTGCCAGCCGGGGCCTGGTCAGGTGCTTCGGGTGGATCGGAGGGAAGCATGGGTCCTGAGAATTCTGGTTGCGGATGGCGGGTCCGACCTGCAAGGCCGGAGCACCAGGAGGGGGACGTGCTGCGAGTTCGAACGGCTGCGCCCAAGGACAACCTCAAATCAGAATCTACTGTTCAGCTCCTGCTCGGACACACGAAGCTCAACACACCCTGGTTCGGTACCTTGGCATCGAGGTGGAGGATGCAATGGAGCTATCGGAGCTGACGGAATTGTGATCGCAAAGTCAGCCGGCCGCGAGACCTCGCGGGTCCGCAGAAGCGGTCAGTCGCCGAGCGGCCAGGTCTCGAATTTCACCCGGATTTTTGAACAATCCCCTCGTTCCATCGTGCAACGATTGCCATAGAAATAAGGCTCGTCGCGGATTCGTGTGGGTGATCCCGACCCTGCAGAGTCCATCGGGGCGGCATCGTGGAGGCAGGATCAGCGTCGAAAGGCTGGCACAGTTCATCTCGCGCGAGTTCCACGCCGCTGACCGGCTCACCACGCTGGTCGATTTCTACGGCGTCCAGGATGCAGAGGGCCGATCACGGGATGCGCTGGAGGAGCGCGTGGCCAAGCTGGCCGGCGGCGTTGCAGTCATCAAGGTCGGCGCGTCAACCGAAGTCGAAATGAAAAGCTGCTGGCGCTGTGGCTGGTGACCGGTGGCTACGCGGTGAGCGCATGGCGACGCGGCGGGCAGACGCTCGGCACGCAGCCGTAGCGATTGCGCGTTCGGGCGGTTGAAGGCGGCGTGCCGCCGTTGTCCCACCTCTGGCTGCGCTACGTCTTGGCTCAGCTGTCGCTGGCCTGCTTCGGGCTCGCATTCCAGAGTTCCTTGATCGATGGCGAGCGGCGTTGCTGGCACGACACCGCCAGCCGCACCTGCCTTTTGCGGCAACCGGCGACACGCTGATCGATCCAGCGGCTGTGCCGCGTGCTCAAGATCGACGCAAACCAAGTGCTCGATTCGGCTACCCTGTCGCTGGATTGAATGGGTTGGCCAGCGCCCTCCTGGTTTGCAACCCGCCTTTGCCAGGGGAGTCCTTGCCATGCAGAAGTGGTTGCTTGCGGGCGTATGTGCGCTCGGTTTTGGCGGATCGGTTGCCGCTGAGACACCGATCCGCGCACCAGATTCATTGCAGAACGACCCAGCGGTCCACGGTAGTCACCTCTCGACGGCGCAGCCTGAAGAGTTTCGCGACAATTTGAGCGCCAGCTGGAACGCGCCGAAGGGCGGCAGCGGCACTTGGGTCCATGTCGGGCCAGCACCGATCCTTCACGGCTCGGTCGAAGGCATCACCAACAGGCCCGTTACCGGCGCAATCAACGCCGCTGTCCCCCATCCAACCAACCCGGCCATTTTGTATGTCGCCGCGGTCAACGGGGGCATCTGGCGCACCAGCAACGCGACCGCCGCCAGTCCGAACTGGACGCCGTTGACCGATACGCTGAGATCCAATTCGGTGCGGACCCTGGCTGCCGATCCAACCGCGGCGAATCTGCAGACGCTGGTGGCCGGGATCGGTCGAAACTCAAGCATCGGCATCGGTGGCTCGCTCATCGGCATGTTGCGCAGCACGAACGGCGGCAGTAGCTGGACCACGTTGGACGGTGGCGGCGTTCTGGTGGATCGCAATATCACTGCGGTCGCCGCGCGCGCTGCGACCTTGCTCGCGGCCACTACCAGCGGTCTGTATCGATCCACCGACACGGGGGCGAGTTTTGCCTTGCTGTCGGGTAACGGCAGCAGTGGACTGCCGCCCGGAACAGTGACCGACATGGTCGGCGATCCCAACGACAACGCCGTGTTGTACCTTGCCGCGATGGGAACGACCCGCGGGCTTTATCAAAGCCTCAACACCGGTGCGACCTGGAGCAAGATTTCCGACGCCTCCGTCGACGCCACGTTGATGAACATCGGTCGCGTTCGCTTGGCGGTCGGCAACAGCGCTCAGGTGTTCGCAGTGGTCGTGGCAAGCGGTCGCGTGAACGCAGTATTCCGCTACACACCGGCCACCTCAAGCTGGACCGCCTTGGGCGTGCCGACAACCGTTGAACGTGACGGAGCGGTGTTTGGGGTGTCGCTTAGTCAAGGAGGCCTGCACCTGTCTGTTTCCGCCGACCCCACAGACGCCAACATCGTCTATGTCGGCGGTGATCGGCAGCCTTGTTTCGATGAGGCGTTCCCCGTCAATCAATGCTTTCCGAACAGTCTGGGCGCGCTCGATTACAGCGGCCGCTTGTTCCGCGGCGTGATTGGCGGCAATCCGGGATGGACCTCCCTCACTCACAGCGGCGCAGGCAACAACTCGTCGCCGCACGCGGACTCGCGAGGCATGGTCTTCGATGCCAATGGTGATCTGATTGAGGTCAATGACGGCGGTGTCTACAAACGTGTCGCACCGCGGACCACCACCGGCTCCTGGGTCTCGCTGAATGGCGATCTGGCTGTGACCGAGTTTCATGGCATTTCCCATGATGGCTTGACCGACCGGGTGATGGGAGGCACTCAAGACACTGGCACGCCGCGCCAATTTGACAGCTCACGCATTTTCATCAGCGTCCTGACCGGCGATGGAGGTGATACCGCGATAGACAACACCAGCTCGGCAACCACGTCGACCCGTTACGTCAGTTTTCAATGGCTAGGATCGTTCCGGCGGCTGGTTTACAACGCTGCGAGCACCTTGCAGAGCCAAGCGATGCCCGCGCTGACGCCATTGGGCGCTGCACCAGCGATGAGTGGCCAGTTCTACACGCCGATTGCGGTGAACGCCGTCAATGGATTCCGGCTGGTGTTCCTGGCCGACAACGGCGTTTACGAGTCGATGGATCAGGGTGCCACGATCAGCCGCATCGCCACCTCGCGCGGTAATGCCTTGATGGGCGATCCGCTGGTTTACGGCTTGCCAGGCAATGTTGAATTTCTCTACTTCGCGGCAGGCAATGCGCTGTTCCTGCGGAGCGTCGCAGGCGAGCCCCCCACCCAACGATCAACCCTTGGCAGCACCAGCATCGTCGACGTCGCCGCAGACCCCGCCACGCCGACGCGGCTGTTCGCGATGAACCAAACCACCGTTTTTGTTTCAACCAGCAGCGCCTCTGCCTTCAGCAACATCAGCGGCAATTTGGCCATGCAGGACCCAGGCACGCTGCGCAGCATGGCGTTCGTACCGCGAGTGTCCGGCAATGTGCTGGTGGTGGGAGCAGATCGGGGGGTGTTTGTCGCACGCGCCCCGGATTTCAACGCATGGACGCGGCTCGGACAGGGTTTGCCGAACGCTCCCCTGTTTGAGATGGAATACAACGCGGCGCGCGACGCCCTGTTCGCCGGTTTGCTCGGCCGCGGGATCTGGCGACTGGATAGCCCCAACGCCCCGCCACCGCTGCTGATATTCAGTAACGGGTTCGAATCTGACTCGCAGATCATGACCAAAGGGGTGTCGCCATGAAGTCGACCAGTCGCTGGCTGTGTGTGTGGTTGCTGGCATGGGTCGGCAACGCGAGTGCGGCGGGGATCGCCCTTGGCACCAGCGCGCTGGTCGACTCTGGCCACGTAACTGCCTGGATCGCTGCGCCGGAAGGCCAGATCGCCGCCGTCAATCTGGCCGACGGCAGCCTGCGTTGGCGTGGTCCGGCAATGGGCCACCCCTTGGCTCTGATCGACGGTCAGCTGCTGGTGGCGCGGCGACCGGATGCGCTGGCGAACTGGCCGTTTGCGCTGGTCAATGCGGAAACGGGTGAGGTCAACGTTCACTTCGACGTGGCCATGCCGGACGGCGTGATGGCGAGTCTTGAGCCCATGCCGAATCAGCAGTTCGAGGTCTTCATGCGCGCTGATGCGGGTCAGCTCCAACTGCACTGGTTCTCGCAACGCTGGCCACTACGCGGCGCGAAACTCGATGACGACGATGGCAACCAGTCCGCAGAGGGCGTAGTGCAGGTGGATGTCGCGGCTGCTCGCGCCGTTGGCCTCGGTCGCGCGACGCCGCCGATCCGTCCGCGTATCGATCTGTCTGCCGAGGAGCGGGTCGCAGGCCTTGACGCCGTGCAGCTGCGCTCCGCCGACGACCGCCACCTGGTTCAGCGCCAGCCGCAGGAAGACCCTCAGCTCGGTCAGCGCTGGATCTGGGAGATCTACACGCGCGCAACGGGTCAAGCTCGTGGGCGGGTGACACTGCCCGAGGCCGCAGCACCGTGGTTGCTGGTCGGGGAGCAGCTAGTCTGGGTGGCACGCCCATTGGTGCTGGCGACGGAAGATGGTTCCTTGCGCGATGTGCCGGCACGCCTGATCGCGGTCGACCTCAAGGATTCCACCGAACGCTGGTCGGTGATCCTGCGGAGTCCCCTTTTCGAAGGCAGTGCGCCTCCCTGAGGCGCGACCTTTCACCTTGGACATCGCGCCCTTCCGCGCGCGCAGAGATCACTGCTTCCGCGTCTGCTTACTCCGGTCGCAGGCGCAACCACAGCCAGGCCCCCAGCACGAGCACCAGCGAAGGGCCGCCTAAGCGGCCCCGCGAAGGCGAAACCCCACGCGCGAGCCTCCGATCCGAGCCCCAACCGGCGCTTGCACGGCCGCTGCCCACCCGACGGACAGCCCGAAATGGGCGTTTGAACTTCCTATACCCACCCGGCAAGACCCCTGCAGCGCGACTTCACCGCCGATCTCGGCAAGCGCGAGCCGGGCAGGGACGTCGTCGACCCTCGATCAGCCAAAGCTCACATCCCAGCAAGACTCACCGCCCATATGTGAGGATGGTGCCCGGATCTACCATTGAGATTCGCTGTTCACGGCGACACCCTTGCAGCCGATACCCTCGCAGGCACGTGATCAGACTTCCGGAGTAGCGCCATGATCAGGCAAGGCAAAGCACCGGCGACTACCGATTCGCGGCCAGTGGTCGTGGTGGTGGATGACGATCCCGGCATGCGCTCGGCCTTGATGCGGCTGCTGGAAAGCAACGGATTGTGCGCTGAAGCATATGCGTCGGGTCCGGCAATGCTCGCGACGGCCAGACTGGATAGGCCGGGCTGCATGCTGCTCGATGTGCGCATGCCAGAAATGGATGGGCTGGAAGTGCAGGCTGAACTGAATCGGCGCCGCGTGGAGCTGCCGACCATCTTTCTGACCGGCAGTGCGGATGTGCCGGTCGCCGTTGCCGCGATGCAGGCGGGGGCTGCGGATTTCATCGAAAAGCCATTTGAGAGTGAGCTGTTGCTGGCGCGCGTGAGGCAGGTGATCGAGCGCTATGCGCATCGCCTTGCCGAGTCGGCCGAGCGTCGCGAGGTCAGCCGTCGGCTGGGCAGGTTGACGCCTCGCGAGAGTGAAGTCATGGAGCTGGTTGTGACCGGGCTCACCAGCAAGGAAATCGCGCGCAAGCTGGGCACCAGTCCGCGCACGGTCGAGATTCATCGTACGCACGTGATGGAGAAGATGGCGGCCGCCACGCTAGCCGATCTGGTGCGAATGCGGCTGCAACAGCAAGTGAGCAGCGGCGCGCCCTGATTCAGATCAGCTGCTGCACGGGTGTCGGGAATACGCATGGCGGGAACAAGACCTGATCGCTTAGTCCAGCGACATAGGTAATCGCACGTATGTGCACGCCGCCTTCACCACTCTAGATTGGCCTCACCGCGCTGATGCAGTGCCCGCATGCGCGGCCTCCCCCAACCTAGAGGTGTGCCATGAAAAAGTTCAACGCCAATCCCGTGTCGATCTCCCTGTGCCTGCTGGCCGCTGCGCTATCACCGTCCGCCTTTGCCGCCACCGCAAATGCCAACCTCGGTGTGTCGGCCTCTGTCAGCAATAACTGCCTGATATCGACAAGCCCGGTGGCCTTTGGTGCCTATGATCCGGTCGGTACCAACGCGGCCGCTGCGCTGGATGGCACCGGCACCGTCACCGTGACCTGCACTCTGGATGCCGCCACGACGGTCAGGCTGGGTCAGGGCGTCAATGCAGCCGGTGGATCGACCGACGCCGCGCCGCTGCGCCGCATGATCGATGGTGCCGAGCTCCTGACCTACGCGCTGTTCTCCGACGCCGGCCGAACGGCGGTGTGGGGCAATGACGCCTCGGTGGATGTGGACCACACCGGTACCGGCACCGCCGTAAATCTGACGGTTTACGGCCGAGTCGCTGCTGCACAGAACGTGTCGGCTGGCAGCTACGCCGACACCGTGGTCGCCACCGTCGAGTTCTTCTGAGCGGAGCAGCGATCATGACGCGTCACCGGGTACTGCTGTTGCTCGTCGGGATTCTGCAGCTGGCGAGTGTCGAGGTCATTGCAGGAAACTTTGCGGTCAACCCGGTGCGCATCACCCTGGATAGCCGCCACCAGCCGGTGGCGGCACTCACGGTCCGCAATACCAGCGACATCGCCACCGTCGTGCAGGCGCACACCATGCAGTGGTCGCCCGGCCGGGGAGATGACAGCGGCACAGACGGCGGCGATGGCAGCGATCAACTGCGCGCCAGCGCTGAACTGCTGGTCACTCCTGCCGTCTTCACCCTGCCACCTCATGGGCAGCAGGTGGTTCGGGTAGGTCTGCGCGGGCGGCAGCCGTCGGCTACCGGCATCGAAGGCAGCTATCGGCTCTATCTGAGCGAAGTTCCGACCCCGCTGGAGCCCGGTTTTCAGGGGCTGAATGTGGCGTTGCGCATGGGATTGCCGGTCTTTGTCGCAGTCCCGGGCACGGCACCAGAACTGGCGCTGCAGCTGCTGCCTGCGGCCTCAGGCACCCTGCATCTGCAGGTCCACAACAGCGGTAGCGCGCACGCGCGTTTGAAGCGCGTGGTGATCAGCGATGCCCTGGGCGCGACGGTGCTCACGGCCGACTTGATGCGTGACGTGCTGGCCGGACAAGTGCGCCGCTTCAAGTTGCCGATGGCCACCCCACTCGCCACGCAAACCGACCTGTCCATCCAACTGCAGTCCGAGCTGGGCATCGAGACCTTTGTCGTGGCCCAGCCTCGCTGATTGCCACCCGACAGCGCCGCAGGCCGGGGTGCGTCGCTCCTGGAGTGTTCAGTCGTCATGTTCCAGATCATTCGCCACCGTTTGTTACCGTTATTGGCCCGCCTGCTGTGCATGCAAGTCTTTTGCGCGCCTGCGCTGGCCATGGCACTGGCGGCGCAGCCTGATCCGCAGCCGGTCTGGCTGCTGGTCGAGCTCAACGGTCAGATCGTGGGCACCGAGCGGCTGCTGCGTTTGGAGCAGCAGATCTGGATTGACGCCGAGCAGGTTGCACAGTGGCGGTTGGCCGTTCCGGCGGTTGCCGCTTGGCAGGATTACGCCGACGGTCGGCACATCCGCCTGGATGCGCTCGCCGGCCTCGAATACCAGCTTGATGACAGCAGCGGGATGTTGCGGCTGAGTGCCACGGCGCAAGCGCTGCAGCACAATCACGTGCAAGCGCAGCAGCATGACCGAGCCCTGCCACAGAGAGCCGCCACCGGCAGCTTTCTGAATTACGACCTCAGTCTGGGTCTTGGCCGCGCCAGCTCGCTGGGCGGGTCGTTCGAGCTGGGCCTGTTCGGACCCCTGGGTTATGCCACCACCACCTTTCTGGCCGGGGACTCGGTCTTTGGCGACGCCAACCTGATGCGGCTGGAATCGGCCTGGACCCGCGATGATCCGGATCGTCTGCGTACGCTCACCGTTGGCGACGCGATCAGCAGCGGCGGCAGCTTTGGCGTTGCGCGACGCTTTGCCGGTGTGCAGTGGGGCAGCAACTTTGCCCTGCAGCCGGACCTGATCACGTTTCCACTTCCCAGCGCCAGTGGTTCCGCCAGGGTACCTTCAACGGTCGATGTGTATGTCGATCACGTGTTGCGGCTGCGTCAGGACGTGCCGGCCGGGCCGTTCGAGCTGAGCGGCCTGCCGGTAACCACAGGTGCCGGCTTGACCGAGATGGTGATCACCGATGCACTCGGTCGGCAACAACGCTTGCCCTACAGCTTTTACACCAGCGCCGAATTGCTGCGCCCGGGTTTGCGCTCATGGCAATACAGCGCCGGTGTCCAGCGTGAGCGCTTCGGTCAGCGCAGCATCGACTATGGTCAGGCCTTGGTCAGTGGCAGCGAGCGCTATGGTTTCAGCGATAGCCTGACCGGCGAATGGCATGGCGAGTGGACGCCGCAGCAGGTGCGCACCGGTCTGGGCATCACCTGGCAGCTCGCGCGGTTGGGAATTGCCCAGCTGCATGCGGCCGGCAGCCATGCCGATCAAGGTTCCGGAAGTTTTGCCGCGGCGGGCTTCGAGCGACGCGCCCGCAGCCTGAGCTACTCCAGCCGTCTGGCATGGTCATCAGCTGGCTTTGATGCCGCGGCCGTGCCCGGTGAGCGCACGCCGCGGAGGCGTCTGCAAACAGCTCTGGGCTGGTCGCTGGGTGAGCATGGCTCGTTGTCGCTGAGCTGGTTGGCGCAAGAGCGCCACACTGGGCAGCAGGTGCGGCTGGCACGGTTGGGCTACAGCCGCAACGTAGGACGTATCGGCTTTCTCAATGCTTCCGTGCAGCGCGTTTTCGGAACCGAGAACGAGTGGAGTATCGCCCTCGGCTTTACCGTGCCCCTGGGCGATTCGGCCAGCGCCAGTACCAGCTATGGCCGCGATCAGGATCAAAGCTACGTCCGCTCGGATCTGCAGCGCAGTCCGCCGGCGGGAGAGGGATATGGCTATCGCGTGTTGCTGGAGCCTGGCTCCGCGCGTCGGCTGGATGCGGGCGTGGTTTACCAGGGCAATGCAGGCGTACTGAGTGCCGAACTTTCAACGTTCAAGCACCAGACCCAGGGTCGATTGCAGGCCAGTGGCGGATTGTTGTGGTTGGGCGGACAGCTCCACGCCAGTCGACCGTTGACCGAGAGTTTTGCGCTGGTGCAGGCCGACACCTTTCCCGATGTGCGGGTGTATGCCGACAATCAATGGGTCGCCACCACAGATCGCCATGGCCTTGCCTTGATCCCGCGACTGCGGCCTTGGCAATCCAACGAATTGCGAATCGAACAAGCTGATCTGCCGCTGGATGCGAGCGTCGACCAGTTGAGCATGATCGCCGTGCCACCCGCACGCAGCGGCCTGAAGCTTGACTTCGCTGTGCAGGCACAGCGCAGCGCCGTGATCAGGATCGTGCTGGAGGACGGTTTACCGCTGCCCGCTGGCGCTCAGGTCGTGCTGCAACCGGGCGGACGCCAGCTACCGCTGGGTCTGGCGGGATTGATCTACGCCGACGGATTGGCGGCTTTTGGCAATGAGCTTCACCTGAGCTGGCGCGATCAAGTCTGTGTGATCAGGCTGGACCTGCCGGCCGATACACACCTGCAGCCCGATCTCGGCGTGTTGCCATGCCCTGGAGTACAACGATGACAATCCGCTTGCATGCGCAGCTCTGGCTGTTTGGTTGTTTGTTGCTCGGCACGTTGCCGCTGCGCGCCTCCTGCAGCGTCGATACCGTCAATGTGGCATTCGGCAATTACGACCCCTTGTCCGGTCTGGATCTGGACGGTGTTGGCAGCGTGCACGTGCAATGTGAACCCGCCAGCAGCCATACGATCTCGCTGAGTGCTGGCAACGGCAGCTTTGCCAACCGAATGCTGCAGTCTGGCACTGCCAGCCTGGCTTACAACCTCTACACCCAGGTCAGTCGCAGCAACGTGTGGGGTGATGGCACCGGCGGCACCAATACCGTCGCCGGCTCCGGCAGTGACCAGATCCACACGGTCTACGGCCGCATACCCGCCAGCCAGATCACTGCCAGCGCCGGAAATTACGCCGATCTGATCGTGGTGACGGTTGAGTTTTGAGGGCTTGGCTGAACGTCTGCGAGATTGCCCTGGCCGTATCCAGAAAAGCCGAGCTCACCCCGCAGCTCGGCCAATTACGTCGACTGGTCATCGAGCATCACTTCACCGTTCGGACCCCACTCGACCTGCGTGATGCCCGGCTCCAGAAACTCCAGCCTGTGCCGCTCCAGTCTGTCTACGTCTGGCAAGGCGCGCGGGTCAAACATCAGCGCCGCGCGCAGGTCGGCCAGCAGTTGCGATTCGCTCCAAGGCTTCGGGATAAAGCGAAAGACCTCTGCCCGATTGACCGCAGCGAGTACGGTACCGAAGTCGGCGGCGGCACTGAGCATCAGGCGCACGGTGTTCGGATCCAGCTCCCTCGCCCGAGACAGCAGGGTCACGCCGTCCATCCGTGGCATGCGGTAGTCGCTGACCAGGACATCGAACCGCTCCTCCAGCAGGCGTTGCAGGGCTCGCGACGGATCGGTGCATAGCTCGATACTGAGCTGCTGCGGGGTGAAATTTCGCCGCAATACCCGTTCCAGGGCATTCAGCACCGGCCTCTCGTCGTCAACAATCATCACTCGCTTCACAGTCCTTCCTCCTTCGGCATTTGCACCGCCAACCCCTGCTCTGCCGCCGTTTCGTCGGCTTCGAGCTGCAGGCTTTCGGCAAGCTGGCGCAAGGTCAGCACCAGTTCGTGGTCGTTCCAGGGCTTGGTGATGAAGCAGTGCGGCCCGCCGCGGTTGATTGCGTCGATCATCGCGCCCAGATCGGCCTCGCCGGTCAGCAGCAGCCTCGCTGTGCGCGGCCAGCCCAGGCTGACCAGTTCGAGCAGTTGCACTCCGTTCATGCCCGGCATGCGCATGTCTGACAGCACGGCGTCGATGGGCTCGTCGGCGAGTTGCGCCAGCGCCTCTTCGGCATTCCCGGCGGTCAGGATGCGAAAGCCGCTGCTGCGCAGCAGCCTGCGCAACGCGGCCAGGATATTCGGTTCGTCGTCGACCGCGAGCACCGTCCGGGGCGGGTTTCCGGCATTCACGACACGGCCCCCTCGCTCTGGCACCGGACCGGAAGGGTGACGCGAAAGCATGAACCGCGGCCCGGCTCGCTGCGTACATCGATGCGACCATGGTGCTTTTGCACGATGCCGTAAGCCAGCGACAGTCCCAGGCCCGTGCCTCGGCCAACCGGTTTGGTGGTAAAGAAGGGGTTGAAGATTCGTGCCAGGTGATCGGCTGGAATCCCGCAGCCATTGTCCTCGACCTCGACCCAGACCTGGTCCCCGGCGTGGCCGCTGCGCACGACGATCCGGCCGCGCTCAGGCCCGATCGCATGGGCCGCATTGAGCAGCAGGTTCATGAACAGCTGGTTGAGCTCAGACGGCAGGCACTCGATGTCAGGCAGTTCGCCGTACTCGCGATGCACGTCGGCCCGGTACTTGATTTCGTTGGCGACGATGTTCAGCGTCGAGTCGATGCCGTGATGCAGCGAGGCCCAGACCCATTTCTGGTTGGTCTCGACCCGCGAGAAATCCTTCAGGTCCTGGACAATCTGGCGCACCCGCGACAGGCCTTCCTTCGACTCGTCCATCAGCATCGGGATATCCTGCTTGAGGTAGTCGAGTTCGATCCGCTTGCGCAAGGCGGCGAGCCGCGTCGCGACGGCATTTCCGGCCAGCGCCGTTTCGGCCTGCTCGTAGGCTTCGAGCATCTGGAACAGGCGCTCGAGATAGACCTGCAAGGTGCCGTAGTTCGAAAGCACGTAGCCGATCGGGTTGTTGATCTCGTGCGCGACGCCGGCAGCGAGTTGCCCGATCGACGCCAGCCGTTCGGACTGCAGCAACTGGTCCTGCGCGCTGCGCAGGCTTTCGTTCAGCTCGCGCAGGTCCTGGTTTGCCCGCTGCAAAGAGATGAGTTCAGAGTCGTCCATAGTCTTCATTCAGTCAGTGGAGGAGTGATTCGCAGACAGCATGTCGTCGATGTCGAGCCCCGGCACGGCATCCAGCAGGCCCTGCGCTGCTGCACAACTGCCGACTTCGCGCGCGTTTTGCTCGCGCGGGGCACCAAGCAACGCCTGCAACCGAAAGTTCAGTCCGGCCAGTTCACGATTGGCCGCCTGCAACTCTCGATCAAGGCGGCGATTCTGGTCGGCCATCGCCTTCAGCGCGAAGGCCTCGCGCAGATGGGTGCGCAGCTGATCGTCATCCCACGGTTTGGCGAGGAACTTGCAGATCGCCCCCTCGTTGATGGCGTCGGTGATCGACTGAAGCTCGGTGTAGCCCGTCAGGACCAACCGAATCGTCTCCGGGAAGAGCAGACGGGCTCGTCGCAGCAGCTCGACGCCGGTCATCCCCGGCATGCGAGTGTCGGAAAGGATCACGTCGACGTTGTGCTGCGCCATCAACTGCAGCGCCTGCTCTGCACTGCTGGCACTGAGTAGTTGCCAGCCTTCGCCGCGCAACAGTCGGCGCAGTGAAGCAACGACGTTCTCCTCGTCGTCGACCAGCAGCAAGGTCGGCAGATGCGAAGATCGGCCCAGCAGGATCGGATCGATCTGCCGGCCATCGCGCAGCATGGCCTCGAACGCGGCGGTCGGGAGAGCTGGGCTGAACCAGTAGCCCTGCATCTGGTCACACTGGTTCGCCGCCAGCAGCATGGCTTGACCTTGGGTCTCGACACCTTCGGCAAGCACCTTCATCTGCAGCTGGTGGGCCATCGTGATGATGGCGCGGGTGATCGACACGTCCTCTCCAGACGCGCTGACGTCGGGCACCAGCGAGCGGTCGATCTTGACGACGTCGACCGGCAGCCGACGCAGGTAGCTCAGGCTCGAGTAGCCGGTGCCGAAGTCGTCAAGTGCGATCTCGACGCCGAGCGCGCGCAGTGCGCGCAGGTGTTGCACCGCCTGATCGAAGTTGGCGATCAGCATGCTTTCGGTGACCTCGACGCCAAACAGCCGCGGGTCCAGTCCGCTGGTCACCAGCAGGCCTTCGATGCGCCGCGCCAGGTCCGGCTGCAGCAATTGACGCGCCGACAGGTTCACCGCCATGCGCAGCGGCGGCAGTCCATCATGCTGCCAGCGCGCCGCCTGCTTGATGGCGTGACGCAGCACCCAATCGCCGATCGGGACGATCAGACCGGTCTCTTCGGCGATCGGAATGAAACGACTGGGTGCGATGGGCCCCAAGGTCGGGTGCTGCCAGCGCAACAGTGCCTCGACGCCAACGATGCGGCCATTCCGTAAATCAAGCTGCGGCTGGTAGTGCAGTTCCAGCTGCTCGTCGCGAAGCGCATGCCGCAGCGCGTTCTCCAGCGCCAGCCGTTCGGGATCGTCGTTGAGGGGTGCGCCGGCGTAGACACAGACCTGGTTGCGTCCCAGAAGCTTGGCCTGGTGCAGCGCGGCGTTGGCGTGGCGCAACAAGATGTCGGCGCAATCAGCATCGGCGGGGGCCGCGGCGATGCCGATGCTGCAGGTGAGGTAGATTTCCTGCCCCTCGATCATGATCGGTCTGGCGATGCTCTCGAGCAGCGCTTGCGCCGAGTCGGCGGCGGTCTCCACAGCCGCGGGCATGACGATCACGAACTCATCTCCGCTGCGGCGCGCAACCAGATCGAAGCTGCGCACCGTCATAACCACGCGCTGCGCGACCTCACGCAGAACGGCGTCGCCGATGTCAACGCCGAGGCCGTCGTTGATGCGCCGGAAGCGGTCGAGCGCGAGCACCAGCACGGCGGTCTCGGCCGTGGTCTGCAGCATCGCGCCCAGGCGCTCGAACAGCTGCAGGCGGTTCGGCAGCCCGGTCAGCTCGTCGAACCGCAGCAGCTGCTGGATGCGCTGCTCCGAGGCGCGGCGTTCGCGCAGGTCGTCGATGCAGACGTGGGCGAAGGTTTCCTCGCCACTGGTCACCAGGCTGACCGAAACATCGACCGGAATCTCATGGCCCGCGCTGTGGCGGAAGCGGGTTTCGAAACGCAGCGAGCGCAGTTCGCACAGCTCGCGCCAGCGCGTCGGCCAGTCCGTCTCGGCGACCTCGGTGTCGATGGCGGGTACACGCAGGCGCAGCAGCTGCTCGCGCTCGAGGCCGAGCAGCCGGCAGGCGGCGGCGTTGGCATCGCGGAAAGCGCCGTCGGGCCCGACCTGCAGCAGCGGGTCGCTGGCCTGTTCGACGGCGTGCCGGGTCAGCAGCAGCTGGTGCTGTGCCTGCTCGCGTTCGCTCACGTCGCGCGCAGACGGGATCAGCCAGAGCACCCGCCCGTCCGGGCCACACAGGGGCAGCAGTGAGAAGTCCATCGCCAGCGTGCCGCCGTCGCGGGTGGCAAGGCGCACATCGAAGCGGGCGGCTTCGCCGCGTGCGGCGTTCGCCATTGCCTGCCGCAGTCGCCGTTGCGACAGTTCGCACCCTTGCCACCAGGGGGTGGTGTCGAAGCGGCGGCCGATCACCTGCTCCGGGGTACTGCCGATGGCCTGCAGCGCCGCCTCGTTGGCATAGTGCAGCACGCCATCGACGTCGAGCAGGCCGGCGAAGATGGACGGGCCGAGCCGGTCCAGCACCTCATGCAGGCCGGTCTCCGGGCGCGGCGATGCGGGGCTGGCAGCTACCAGGGTCAGTATGGAATCGCGGTGCGGCATAGACAGGCCAGGACGGTTTCCGAGTGTCCGCAGTCTGCCCAGCAGCCTGCTCTGCTGGCGCAAGCAGTTGCCGGCCTGGTCGACCGGATCAGATCGACGGCAGTGGCATAGCGCCTGTTCGGGGTGCGTCATCGACCAGCCGTGCCAGTCTGCGCATGGCCCGTTCGAGCGCCTCGTCCCAGCCCTGACCGCAGGTCAGCCGGATGTGGTGCTGGAACTCGGCGCGTGCGGAGAACATCGGTCCCGGAGCCAGGCTGATACGTTCTGCCAGCGCCGCCCGGTGCAGCGCCATCGCGTCGACGCCCGCGGGCAATTCGACCCACACGAAGTAGCCGCCGGCCGG
The DNA here is from genome assembly GCA_052390415.1 of Pseudomarimonas sp. Taxonomy (GTDB): domain Bacteria; phylum Pseudomonadota; class Gammaproteobacteria; order Xanthomonadales; family Xanthomonadaceae; genus JANNWF01. The sequence continues at coordinate 61,965 of JBQTGY010000053.1, forward strand.
CCGCAGCACCCGCGTGCCATCGGGAAACAGCCGGCTGACCGCGTCGAACAGGCTGTTGCGCTGTGCCTGCAGAGAGGAACGCAGGCTGCGCAGATGACGGTCGTAACCGCCTTCCTGCAGGTATTCGGCCAGCGCTGCCTGCACCGGGATCGACCCCGACAGGCTGGTCATCAGCTTCAGCCGCTCGACCTCGCGTGTCAGCCGCCCGGGCGCGGCCCAGCCCACCCGGTAGCCCGGCGACAGACACTTCGAAAACGACGAGCAGTGCAGCACGAGGCCACGACGGTCGAAGGCCTTGGCCGGCAGTGGTGCCACCTTGCCCTCGTAGAGTTCGGCGTAGACATCGTCTTCAATCAGCGGCACGTTGTGGCGAGCGAGCAGTTCGACGAGGTCACGCTTCTTCGCCTCCGGCATCAGGCTGCCGAGCGGGTTCTGGAAGCTGGTCATCAGCCAGCAGGCCTGTGGGCGATGCAGCTCGATCACTTGAGCGAGGCGGCCGAGGTCAATGCCCTCGCGCATATGGGTCGGCACCTCGATGGCGCGCAGGCCGAGGCGCTGCAGCGCCTGCAGCGCCATGTAGAAGGTCGGCGACTCCACCACCACCGCATCACCCGGCCGCGTCACCGCGTTCAGGCACAGGTTCAGCGCCTCCATCGCCCCGTGGGTCAGCACGATCTCGTCGGTGGCCACGGTCATGCCCTGCAGCAGGTAGCGCTTGGCGATCTCGCGCTTGAGCCGCAGGTTGCCCGGCGGCAGGTCCTCGACCATGCTCCAGGGTTCGAGCCGCCGTGTGCTCGACACCAGCGCGCGGCGCAGCCGATCGAGCGGGAACAGGGTCGGGCTCGGAAAGGCCGAACCGAAGGGCACGATGTCGCGTGCGCGCGCGGTGCCGAGGCAGGCGTAGATCAGGTCGTTGACCTCAACCGGCCGCGAACCGGACTGGGGATCGGAGGTTTGCGGCTCGGGCAGCAGCACGCCACCGGCGCGGGCGGCGACGAAGTAGCCGGAGCGGGGCGCGGCGCGAACCAGGCCGCGCGATTCGAGCAGATAGTAGGCCTGGAAGACCGTGCTGGGGCTCACGCCCCGACTGACACAGGCCTGCCGCACGGAAGGCAGCCGATCACCGGGTCGCAGCACCCCGGCCGCGATCTGTTGCGCAATATTGCCAGCGAGCAGCTCGAACTTCGAGGCGGTGTCACCTGGACGGTCACCCATGGCACCGGCTCCTCGCGTCGCATGACTGCCGGCCAGAGGACAGCTCGCTGCTGCAGTCCAAGGCTTGTGCGGTGCCTCACCCACCTCGGCACTCGTCTACAACGGGGGCTGCGCAAATCTCATGCGTCGCTTACCGCCAGGCCACCCCGCAGACCAACGACGTGAGCCGGGCCACCTTGACCTGCTCACCTGACAACCATGGTACGCCGCTTTGACGTACGTCGGGGGCTGCTTCGGAAGGAGGCCGCTGCTGCTGTAGAACCTCACGCAGCCATCCGTCGCGGCAAGGTGCCGATTCTGACGGTGATGGCAAATGTCCTGGGCAGCGCCGCCGAGGTCGCGCGCTGCCGCTCTGCACTCCCTCTGAGGGGGCGATGCCCTGCGGCGTGCAGGCCGATGGCCTGCGCAGGGATGGTGGCGCCGCCGCAGGGCGCGGTCGAAGGCCGACCTCACGGCCGCGCGTCCAGGCGCTTCCTTCCACAGCTCGGCGATGCGAATGCCAGGCGCCAGTTCACGGGTCGGTGCCTTCGATACGTGCCGGGAAACCACGCCTTGCAGCTTCATCGCAGTTGCTTGCAGTCAGGCCCGCGGTGGCCAGGCGTGCTGTTCGCCCTGACCCTCGCGACACCAGGCGTACAGGCCGTCGTAGATCTTCATGCCCAGCTCCAGCAGCGCGGCATCGTCGGTTATCACCCGCGACAGCCCCAGCGAGATTGCGTAGAGCCCGGCCGACTGCGGCGTCAGGTCCAGGTGATCGGTGTCGGCGCCGCGGACGATGGTGGCCAGCTGCTGCAGCGCCGGATCGGCAAGCGCGTACTTGGCGAGGAAGGCATCAAAACTGCAGAGCTCGCCGACATGACTGAACTCGACATCAGGAATGTCGTAAGGCGTTGCGCCCTGGGCCTGGGCTTCGGCCAGGACCGCAGCCGCCGGCACATACAGGAACTCAGCCTGCGGGTCGATGAAGCGCCGTATCAGCCATGGACAGGCGATGCGGTCGATCTTGGGACGTTCGCGGGTGATCCATTTCATCTCATGGCCCCTTGTCGGAGAAGCGCATCAGCAGGCCGTCGAACAGGGTGCCGGCGAACGCAAGGCGCTCGGCGTCGGTCAAGGCTGCCGAGGCAATGGCATCGAGGCTGGCGGCGACGCCGGCGGTTTCCGCTACGCCGTAGCGGCTTTCCTTGAGGTCGATGTCATGGACGATGTGGGCGATGGTATCGAGCCCCGGCTCGCTCAGTCCGAAGCGTCGCAGCAGCACCTCGAAGGTGCATTGTTCGCCCTCGTGGGTGAACTCGCCGCCGTACATGTCGAAGCGGATGCCCGGACCGGCGGCCGTGCTGCCAGCGTCTTCGACGAAAGCGAATTCCGCTGCCGGATCGATGAAGCGCCGGATCAACCACGCCGACGCCATGCGATCAACCCGCACCCGCGCCCGCGTCACCCACGTGCGACCGCGATAACCCGCAGTGTTGAAGGTGCCGGAGCTTGCTGACTTCATGGCGCTGACTCCTCCTGCCAGTTGCTGCTCGATGCTAGTCAGCAGCGCTCCCGCGACTTCCCGCCGCGGCGCATGGAAGTGGTCGCGCTGGCCGATTTCGTCAAACAGGACGCGCAGCTTTCCCAGCGTCTTCTTGGCCACGTTCGCTGCCATCGGTTGGCGCTTGCGCTGGATGCCTTGCTGCAATGCAATCGCCTCGCGCTGCAGCGCTTCGTATTCGCTGGCGACGGCGGCATGAAAACGCAGGATCAAGTCTTCGTCATCGATGCCGGCGATGGCTTCGCTGCGCCAGATCGAGCCATCACCGTCGGCGGCGCGGATTTCACCAAGCAGCCACTCCAGGTCCTCGCGCGCGGCTTCCGTGGCCGGCAAGACATACACCGAGCCCTTGATTTGCAGGGCGCCCAGCGTGGCCAGCCGGCGCCAAACGCGCATGCGCACACCCGGCGGCTGCGGCGGAAGCTGGTGTACCAGCATCCACCACGCGCGAACGGCGCTGTCGGCCGGCGCTTTGGCACGCGCGTGCTGGCTCGCTGTTTCGGTCTGGACCATCGGATTGGGTTGCATCCATCGTCGTTGTGACGCACAGTAACAACTGTGACGCGTGTGTCAATAGTGAACAGTCGGTAGTGAGTCGCCACAGTCGGAGAGCACGTGGACCGCATCGCCTCAGCCCATTCGACCCTGATCCTGTCGCGCGCGGAGGTGGCGGCGCTGGCCGGTCCCGCGGATTACCTCGCGGCCATGGAGACGGCGTTCAAGGCGTTGGCGGCGGGCACCTGGCGGGCAGCGGCGGTGGGCCACATCCCGGCCTTCAACGGCGCCTTCCACATCAAGTCGGCGTTGGCGTGCGACCTACCCGCGGTGGTTGCGATCAAGATCAACGGCAATTTCCCGAACAATGCCGCGCGTGCTGGCCTGCCGACCATCCAGGGCTGCCTGCTGCTGGCGGATGCCAACGACGGACGCGTGCTGGCACTGATGGATTCGATCGAGATCACCGCCAGACGCACCGCGGCCGCGACGGCCCTGGCCGCCCGCCACCTGGCACGCAAGGACGCCACGGTGCTGGCGATGGTGGGGTGCGGCGTACAGGCGCGGCACCATCTCGAAGCCATGTTGGCGCTTCCGGACTTCGCGTTTTCGACTCTTCGACTGTTCGATCCGCGCACCGAAGCAAGCGCCGCGCTCGCACGGGCTGGTAAGAACGCCGGGCTCAGCGTGATGGTGGCCGCAACGGCCGCCGCCGCCGCGCATTCTGCGCAGATTGTGGTGTTGACCACGACCTCGACCGAGTCGCTGCTGCACGCACAAGACGTTCAACCAGGCATGTTCATCGCCGCAGTCGGTGCCGACAGTCCGTCAAAAAGCGAGCTATCGCCCGCACTGATGGCAAGGGCGCGCGTGGTGCCAGACGTTCTGGCGCAAGCGGCCGAGATGGGTGACCTGCGCCTGGCCATCGCCGCAGGCGCGATGTCGATCATCGATATCCACGGCGAACTCGCCGAGGTTGTTGCCGGCGGCATACCGGGCCGGCAGAACGATGAGCAGATCTTCGTTTTCGATTCCACCGGCACCGCCATCGAAGATGTCGCCGCGGCATCGATGCTCTACGGCCTTGCGCGGGAGCGCGGCGCCGGGTTATCCATCGATTTCAATGGCATTCGCTCAAACTCCGATGACTAACCCGCCGCAAGCTGGCGTCAGCTTCGTCACCGCCCTGCGAGTATGGTTGCGCATCGGTCTGCTCGGCTTCGGCGGGCCGGCGGGGCAGATCGCCCTGATGCATCACGAACTGGTCGAGAAGCGGCGCTGGATCAGCGAGTCGAGATTTCTGCACGCGCTGAACTACTGCATGCTGCTGCCCGGCCCGGAGGCGCAACAGCTTGCGATTTACATCGGCTGGCTGCTGCACCGCACCTGGGGCGGCGTGGTCGCCGGCGTGCTGTTCGTGCTGCCGGGGGCGCTGTTGCTGGGCCTGCTCAGTGCGATCTACGTTGCCTACGGCGAACTGCCGCTGGTCACCGCACTGTTTTTCGGACTGAAGGCGGCCATTCTCGCGGTAGTGGTCGAAGCCGTGCTGCGTATCGGCCGGCGGGCGTTGAAGACCCGCTTTTTGGTGGTGATCGCAATCGTCGCCTTTCTGGCCATCCATGCCTTCGATGTCCCGTTTCCGTGGCTGGTGTTGGCGGCCGCGCTGTTGGGTCTGGCTGTGCAACGCTGGCGACCGACGTGGTTGCCAGCCGTGCAGATCAAGACCGAGGCGGGCGACCTGCATTACGTGATTGATCGGCAGCTGGCCCGCGACGACGCCGATCACCTGCGCGCCTCGTGGTGGCGCAGCTTGCGCACGACGTTGGTGTGCCTGCTGCTCTGGTTTGCGCCGCTGGTGGCGGTGATCGCCTGGCTGGGTAGCGATCATGTGATCGCTGGCGAAGGCGTGTTTTTCAGCCAGGCAGCGGTTGTGACCTTCGGCGGTGCCTACGCTGTGCTGGCTTATGTCGGCCAGCGCGCCGTCGAGGATCTGGGCTGGCTGCAACCCGCCGAGATGATCGATGGATTGGCGCTGGCGGAAACCACGCCCGGACCGTTGATCCTGGTGCTGCAGTTCGTCGGTTTCGTCGCTGCATTCCGCCATCCGGGCACGTTGGACCCGTGGATGGCGGCGCTGCTGGGCGCCGCGCTGACGACCTGGGTGACCTTCGTGCCGAGTTTTCTTTTCATCTTTGTCGGCGCCCCTTACGTCGAAGCCTTGCGCCGGCGTCGGCAAGTGCATGCGGCGCTGTCAGCGATCACCGCGGCCGTGGTCGGCGTGGTGCTGAACTTGGCGGTCTGGTTCGCCTTGCACACCGTGTTCGGTGAGCTGATCCGGGTCAGCAGCGGGCCGCTGCAGCTGGATGTGCCGGTGTGGCGGTCGGTTGAACCCGGCGCCGCCGTGCTCGCCATCGCCGCGATGATCGCCATGTTGCGGTTCAAGCTCGGGCTCGGATGGGTGCTATGCGGTAGCGCGCTGCTCGGTGCCTGTTACTGGTGGTTACGGCACGCCTGAGTCCATCCAGCCGACTGCGCGCAGGCCGGTTTCCGGGCGAACTCGAACCCGCGGGTCAGCGCAGAGTGACCCCGAGCAGGGGCAAGTGCCAGCGCTTGCTCAGCTGTTGACCTTATTGCTCGCGATCCGCAGTGATCTTGAAGCTCCCGCGTTTCGAAAGGTCGTGCCCTTCGTAACCGCTGAACCGGATGGGGATTGCGATATCGCGCTCGCGACGGACCACGAAGTGCAGATGAGGACCGCGGGTGAATCCAGTCAGTCTCACGTCAGCGATATGCTGACCGCGGGCGACCCGCTCGCCTTCACGGACCAACACACGCTTGTGTGCGAGGTGAACGTAATGCGCCATCGTTCCGTCATCTCCATCGCAATCGGGCGCAGGTTGCGGATTCCGACGGTGGTTCCTTCGGCCCGCTCTTCCACCACCAGGCGGACGTTGTCGTTGGCCTTCTCCCGTGCCGAAGCAGTGAAGACCGCACACTGCATTGCCACCCAGACCAGCGCAATGCGGGACAGCCAGCGACGAAGGCGCAGATCCGTTGGCGAGGCACCTCGTTGGCGAAAAGCGACCAACTGCTGATCCTTCCTGTTCTCTCGCATGCTTGGCCCGGACATTGGACGGGCGGCCTTCGTCAAGTCGCAGCGACTCCGGATCGCCGGCCACCACAAGCCTACGAGTTCAAAGAGGAACCGATCAACCGGGTTGGCGAATGAGCATCAACAGGAACTTGGCACCGTTCCAGGATTTGATCGGTCACCGGCCGACCCTGGCTTGAGCTCACGAAGGCTCGCCACGACGGCCGCCTGCGTGTTGCGACCGACAGCCGGGGTGCACGCGGCCCATAATCCGGCATGGCTGATCACACCCACCTCCCCGCCAGCCCACCTGCCAAGACCCGGCGCGTCGGCTACTGGGACCAGATGCTTCGCCGCTATCCGCTGGCCTCGCCCTGGGGCCTGGTGCTGCAGATCGGTGCCACCCTCGCCGGCAACGGCCTGATCGCCTGGCTGGTGATCAGCGGCCGGATGACACCCTTTGAACTCGTGCTGCTGGTGTTCATCGAGGCGCTGCTGCTGATCGGGATCGCGTGGCTGCAGAGACGCTTGGTGCCGGCAGACGCAGTCGAGTCGGATGCAATGTCGGGCATGGAGCGGCTGAAGACGCTGGGCTTCCTGCTGTTCTGGCTGGCCGGCGTGTATTCCTTTGTCCTGTTCGGCTTCGTGCCCTCGGGCGCGGAAATGCTGGGTGCACTGCGCGATCCACTGGGGTATCTGGCCGGGTCTTCGATCAAGTGGCCGCTGCTGATCACCTTGACCCTGGCCGCCATCGATGCGGCACAGGACCGCCGGCATTTCCGTCGCCACGGCGGAATGTTCTACAGCACACCGGGGCTGCAGGGCGCGGCACGCGGGTTGACCCTGATCCTTGGCGGCATTCCCTTCGTGGTGCCCTTCTTCGGCTTCACGATCGGCTTGAAGCTGGGCGTTGAGCGGGCGCACGGCTGGCTCACACGCGGTGTCGCCAACCCGAGCTGGAAGGCGTTCATCAGCACCGTGTTGGCCCTCACGGTGCTGGGCCTGGTCATTGGCGGGCTGGTGCTGGCCGACCACATCGACCGCGCGCTCGCCAGCGGCGTGGCCTGGTGGGCACTGTGCTACGCGGCGGCGAAGTTCGTGTCCGAATTGTTCATCGTCTGCCTGCCGCTGATTGCATCGAAGGCAAAGGCAGAAGATGCGGCGAATGCGGCGAGGCAAGCCTCGGCGGTATCAGCGCCGAAGAAGCGCCGGCTGCCGGGGTAACCGCCGGCGTTGCCCTTGACGCCTGCTTGCCTGGGGCAGACTGCCAGCGCGAGTATTCTCGCAGGCACCGCAGTCGATCATCGTCGACCGCTTTCCGCGACCACCGGGCTAGGTAAGCCAGGACTGAGCAACCAGCCTGAACCAGGTATGCGATCGGAGCCTGCTTGACAAGATCGATTACGTCTGTAATCTAAGTACACGTTTACGGATGTAATCGACATGCAGATCAGTGAAGCTGAAAGCCGGGTCATGGCGGTGCTGTGGGAGCACAAGGCATGCACGGCCGACGAGGTCGTGGCGGCCCTGGACCATGCCAACGAATGGCAGGAAACGACCGTCAAGACCCTGCTCAATCGATTGCTCAAGAAGGGTGCGATCAGCGCGGACGTCGAAGGCCGACGCTACCGCTATGTTCCCGTGCTGCAACAGTCCGACTGGGTGCTGGAGGAAAGCAGCGGCCTGCTGGATCGGTTGTTTGGGGGTCGCGTCGCTCCGCTGGTGGCGCACTTCAGTGAACACGGCAGATTGAGCCGCAACGACATCGCCGAATTGCGCCAACTGGTGAAGGACCTCGATGATGAACAGTGATCTTGCGGCCCTCCTGTGGGAAGGCCTGGTCGCCAGCAGTGCGGCCATCATCGTGGTGCTGATGCTGCGGCGACCGTGGCGCTACGCGTTCGGCGCGACTTCCGTCCCGCTCCTGTGGCTAATGGTGCCGCTGGCGATGATCGCCATGGCCTTGCCGGCCGCCGAGGTCGCCGCGCCAAGCCAGCTGCCCCTGGTGCCGACGCTGTCCTTGGTCGCAACGACGCCGGAAGCACCGATGGCGGCAGCCTTCTTGTCGCCGATCCAGGGTGTGCTCACCCTTTGGCTGATGGGCTGCCTGATTGCAGGGCTCTACTTCTTTGCCGTGCAGCGCGGCTTTCACCGGCAATTGGGCGCGCTGCGTCGTCGCGCCGACGGCCTGCATCAGGCCGACTCCATCACTGCCGGTCCCGCCGTGCTCGGCCTGCTGCGACCGCGCATCGTGCTGCCGGCGGATTTCGAAACCCGCTACTCGGCAGACGAGCAAGCGCTGATCATCGCCCACGAACGCAGCCACCTGCGGCGCGGCGATCTGTATGCCAACGCGATCGCCACCGCCTTGCGCTGCATCTACTGGTTCAACCCGCTGCTGCACTACGCCGCTTCGCGCCTGCGCCATGACCACGAACTGGCCAGCGATGCTGACGTGCTGCGCGCACACCCTACCGCGCGTCGGCGTTACGCCGACACGCTCCTGAATGTGCAACTGGCCGTCCCTGGACTGCCGGTCGGTTGCCTATGGCAGTCCAGCCATCCCTTGAAGGACCGCATCATGCAAATGAAGAACCCGCTCCCCTCGCGCCCGCGTCAGCTCAGCGGAATTGCACTGGCCGTCGCCATGCTTGGAGCCAGCAGCTTGACCGCCTGGGCCTCACAGCCCACCGCAGTCAAGGATGCCGGCGCGGAAACGCAGCAAGAACCCACCTATCGCGCCCTCAAGCCGCCGGTCTATCCGCGTTCAGCCTTTGAAGCCAGGCAGGAAGGCAAGGTCGTGCTGCGGGTGCTGGTCGGCAGCGACGGCAAGCCGCAGGACATCAAAGTCGATCACGCCAGCAATCCAGGCGTGTTTGACGCCGCCGCGATCACCGCGGTCAATGCTTGGACCTTCAATCCGGCCACCAGGGACGGTGCCGCAGTCGACGCATGGGTGTTGGTGCCGGTCTGCTTTGCCACCGAAGAGCAGGCGGAATGTGAAGCCACGTCGGACACGCTGGATGGCATCAGTATTCGGCCGCCGCAGGTTTCGGGCTGATCCTGATCAATCCGTGTCGATGAATCCTTGCCCCTCCCCGCATCGGGGAGGGGTGGGCACTTGCTCCTCCTTCCGCCTTCCGAGTCGCATGCGCATTCTCGAATACATCGGCCTCGATACCACCGGCGTCGCTAGCCAGTACCGCAAGGTCACGGCCGCCATTGCCGTCGGAGATTTTCGCGTGGCGCAGGTGAAGAAGCTGGCGGGACCAGGTCAAGGCACCTTTTATCGCGCCAAGCTCAACGACGCAGATCGTCTGCTGTTTACGCTGGTCCGGCATGCGGGCGAGTGTGCGGTGTTGGTGTTGGAGGTGATCCGCCAGCATGACTATGGGAAGTCGCGCTTCTTGCGCGGGGCGCAGATTGATGAAGCAGGCATCGAGGCGACAAAGCTGATCGATGCTGTTCCAGCCGATGCACAGGCATCCGCGCAGCCGCTGCGTTACTTGCACCCCGAACGTGGTGCGATTCACTTGTTGGGCAAACCCATCTCGTTCGATGAGGCGCAGCAGGCGGTATACCAGCAAGCACCGCCATTGATCGTGGTCGGCAGTGCGGGCAGCGGTAAAACTGCGCTGACGCTGGAGAAGCTCAAGCAGGCTGGCGGCGAGGTGCTGTACGTCACCCACTCCGCTTTTTTGGCGCAAAGCGCGCGCGATCTGTATTTCGCGCAGGGCTTTGAGCGCGCCGATCAAGAGGCCAGTTTCTTGTCCTTGCGTGACTTCATCGAAACCCTGCGCGTGCCGGTCGGCAAGGAAGCGGGTTGGAGAAGTTTTGCGGTTTGGTTCGCGCGCCAGCGGCAAACACTGCGTGACGTCGATGCACATCAGGCGTTTGAGGAGATTCGCGGCGTGATCGCGGCACAGGCCGATGGCGTGCTTTCGCGTGAGAGCTACCGGGCGTTGGGCATACGGCAGTCGATCTTTGCTGACGATCAACGCGACGCGCTGTTTGATGTGTTCGAGAAGTACCGCCAGTGGCTGGTCCAGGACGGCCTGTTCGATCTCAATCTGCTGGCGCATGAGCGTCTGGATGTGGCCGCGCCGCGTTACGACTTCATCGTCATCGACGAGGTGCAGGACCTCACGTCAGTACAGCTGGCGCTGATCCTGAAAACGCTGAAAAAACCGGGGCAGTTTTTGCTGTGCGGCGATTCCAATCAGATCGTGCATCCCAACTTCTTCGCCTGGAGTCACGTCAAGACGCTGTTCTGGCGTGATGCGGAACTGGCGGGTCGGCAACAGCTGTCGATTCTTGAGGCCAACTTCCGCAACTCCGGCGAAACCACGCGCATTGCCAACACGCTGCTGAAAATCAAGCACCGGCGCTTCGGTTCGATTGATCGCGAGAGCAATTTTCTGGTCCGCGCGGTGGGCGCGGAAGCCGGCCAGGCAGTGCTGTTATCCGACAAGGACAACGTGGTTCGCGAGCTGGATAAACAAAGCCGGCAATCGACCGAAGTCGCAGTGCTGGTGCTGCGCGAGGAAGACAAGTCAGCGGCACGGAAGCACTTCGCCACGCCGCTGCTGTTTTGCGTGCACGAGGCCAAGGGTTTGGAGTACGAAAACATCGTGCTGTTTCGGTTTGTGTCTGACAACCGCAGCGAGTTCTCGCTGCTGTGCGAAGGCGTGACCGCAGCCGATCTGGAAATCGATGATCTTGCATACCGACGTGCCCGCGACAAGTCGGACAAGGCGCTGGAGGTGCACAAGTTCTTCGTCAACGCGCTGTATGTGGCGCTGACACGGGCGCAGAAGAATGTGTATCTGGTGGAGTCGGATCTGAGCCATCCCCTGTTCGGATTGCTCAGCATCGGGGCGGATGACGCGGCCAAGGTCAGCGCGCGCACCGCTTCGCGCGAAGACTGGCAACGCGAAGCGCACAAGCTGGAGTTGCAAGGCAAGCTGGAACAGGCCGAGTCGATCCGCCGTGACCTGCTCAAGCAGGCCGCACCGCCGTGGCCGGTATTCGACGAACCCCGCCTTCGGGATCTGTTGATCAAGGTGTTTCGCCAGCGACTGCCCGGCAGCAAGCAACCGCAGCAACTGTTCGAATATGCGGCGATAAGGAACTGCGCGGGCTTGGCCGAGGCCCTGAGTGAGGAGGTCGGTTTCTGCAATGTGCGGGAGTTCGAGCGCTCGCGCCCCGGCATTCTCAGCAAACATTTTGGCGTGTACGCCAGCCGCAACTTCAAGGACGTATTACGCGACTGCGACCGCTTTGGAGTGGATCACCGCACGCCCTTCAATATCACCCCGCTGATGGCGGCGGCGGGCAGCGGCAATCTGGCCCTGGTCGAAGCATTGCTGGATCGCGGTGCAGACAGCGCCCAAACCGATGATTTTGGTCAGACGCCACTGCATTGGGCGCTGCGCACCGCGTTTTCCGATCGCGAGTTCGCGCGCGGACCGATGGCCACCTTGTACGCACGACTGGCGCCGTCAGCCATCGACCTGCAAGCGGGGCAACGTTTGATCCGCATCGACCGCCAGCACTCGGAGTACCTGCTGCTGCAAACCTTGTGGGTGGTATTCCGCGAGCGCGTCGGCGCGACCTCCACGTGGCAGGATTGTGCCAATTTCGACAGCAAGCTGGTGCTGGGCGCATGGCAACATCTGCCGGCCGCCGTGCTGCGCACCGAACGCAACAAGCGCCAGCATGTCTCCGCCTTGTTCGCGCGCAACGAGGTGAGTCGTGATTACGCGTACAACCGCGCGCTGTTCCGCCGCGTTGGTTATGGGCGGTACCAGTTCGATCCGGGCTTGTGTGTGCGCGTCGTCGTTGGTGGCGATTCTTCATGGGTGCCGGTGCTGAGTCGACTCAACGTTGCCCTGAGCAGCGAGTTGGTGCGCACTCCGGCCAGTGCTGCGTTGCAGGGACTGGTGCGTGAAGCGGGTCTGGGATCTTTGCCGGTGCCGATCATCGGCGAGGCGATGGTGCAAGCCGAACACGCGCGGCTCGCGAAGCTCGAGGCGGAGCGACAGGCCTTGATCGAGCAGCGTGATCGTTTGCTCGCGGCGCGAGCCAAAGCCCGTGCCGCAGCGCAGCAGCCAAAGTGGGGCACCCCTGAAGCCAAACGATTGCTGATGAAGCGGATCAAGGAGGCCAATGAAGCGCGACGACGTTCCAAACTGCCGCCGGAGTAAAACCGCCCCAGGCGTAGCTTGAAGGGGTGTGTTGGTCAGGCCGGTCTCGCCAACACCAACACCCCATCTTCATCCGCATACAACCAATGCCCGGGCACGAAAGTCACATCGGCAAAAGTAACCGGGCAATCGAGTTGGCCGCCGTGCAGGCCTTTGTCGCTTTTCAGGGGGTGCGTCGCCAAGGCTTTGATGCCGATGGCCTGCTGTGCCAGTTCGACGCTGTCGCGGACGCAGCCATAGATGATCACGCCGGCCCAGCCGTTCTTCAGCGCGAGTGCGCCGAGGTTGCCCCCGAACAGGGCACAGCGCAACGAGCCGCCGCCATCGACGACGATGATCGCGCCTTCGCCTGGCGTCTCCAGCACGCTGCGCAGCAGGCTGTTGTCTTCAAACAATTTGACCGTGCGGATGGGGCCGGCGAAACCCTTGACGCCGCCGAAGTCGCGAAACAGAGGTGCGCAGATGGCGGCGGCGGGATGGGCGTCGGCGAGGTCGGCGACGGTTTGGGTCTGAGCTGCAGTCATGGGTGTGGCCCTGATGAGGAGTGGGGTGGCGTTCCGCCGCCGCAGATTGCGAGCTTCCAGAGAACAACGTCTTCAACGCGGAGGCGCAGAGGGAGCAGAGGTTCGCAGAGAAAAGCGATGTCTTGGCCCGAAGATGGAAGCGACATTTTCCTCTCCTCCGCGTTCCTCCGCGGTTCGCTGCGCCTCCGCATTGCGGCTTCGCTTTGGATGTTTGATGGAAGCGTCGGCTCCCGCCGGCGAACGGCGCAGCATAGTCCCCAGCCGTGTCGAAATGGCTGCGGGTAGAATCAAGCCTCTTCCTCGCATTCACATAGCAACGATGGCTTTTCCGCAAACCCGACTTCGCCGCATGCGGGCCAGTGACTTCTCGCGCAGGCTGATGCGCGAGACACGCTTGAGCACGGATGACCTGATCTTGCCGGTGTTTTTGCACGAGCATGCGGGCCGTGCGGAAGTCGCTTCGATGCCCGGCGTCGAGCGCTTGTCGATCGAAGAATTGCTGCGCTGCGCAGAACAGGCAGTGGAGCTGAAGATTCCCGCGCTGGTGCTGTTTCCGGTCACGGCACCCGAGGCCAAGTCATTGGACGCGGCATCGGCATGGGATCCCGACGGCTTGGCACAACGCGCGATTCGCGCGCTCAAGGCGCGCTTTCCCGAACTTGGTGTGATCACCGATGTGGCGCTGGATCCCTACACCACGCACGGTCAGGATGGTCTGATCGATGCCAGTGGTTACGTCGTCAACGACGCCACGGTGGATGCACTGGTCAAACAGGCGCTGAGCCATGCCGAGGCGGGTGCCGACGTGGTGGCTCCATCGGACATGATGGATGGCCGTATCGGTGCGGTCCGTGCCGCGTTCGAAGCAGCCGGCTTCACCAATGCGCGGATTCTGGCCTACTCGGCCAAGTACGCCTCCAGTTTTTACGGCCCGTTTCGCGACGCGGTGGGGTCCGCCGGCGCGCTCGGTGGTGGCAACAAATACAGCTATCAGATGGACCCGGCCAACAGTGACGAGGCACTGCGCGAAGTCGAGCTGGATCTGGCCGAAGGCGCCGACATGGTGATGATCAAACCCGGCCTGCCGTATCTGGACATCGTGCGGCGAGTGAAGGACCGCTTCGGCGCGCCAACCTACGTGTACCAAGTCAGCGGCGAATACGCGATGCTGAAGGCCGCCGCGCAGAACGGCTGGCTGGATGAGCGCGCCTGCGCCATGGAGGCGCTGATCGCGATCAAACGCGCGGGAGCCGATGGCATCCTCACCTATTTCGCGCTGGCAGCGGCGCGCTGGATCAAGGAGCAACACCAATGACCACGCCGCATTTCGCCGTTTTTGGCCATCCGGTCGCACACTCGCTGTCGCCGCAGATCCATGCGGCGTTTGGCAAACAGACCGGTATCGCGCTCGACTACCGCGCCATCGCCGCAACACGGGAGGAATTTGCACCCTCACTGCGGGCTTTTTCGGAGGCCGGTGGACGCGGCGCCAATATCACCTTGCCGCATAAAGAAGCGGCGTTTGCGCTGTGCATCGAGGTCAGCGAGCAGGCCAAGCGCGCCGGTGCGGTGAATACGCTGACCCACATTGCCGGTGGTTGGCGTGGTGACAATACCGATGGCATGGGATTGGTGCGCGATCTCACCGACCGTGCCGGTTTCGATCTACGCGCTCGTCGCACGCTCTTGCTTGGCGCAGGCGGTGCTGCGCGTGGTGTTGCACAGGCGTTGTTGGACGCCGGTGTCGCGGAACTCGTGATCGTCAATCGCACGCCAGAGAAGGCCGACGCCTTGGCCGATAGTCTGGCCGATCCTGAGCGCGCGAACTCGCGTTATTGGGAAGATCTGGCCGCCTTGGGCGATTTCGAATTGTTGGTCAATGCGACGTCGGCGGGTCGCGAGCCCGGCGCGCTCAAATTGCCGGGTGGCTTGATCGCGCCGCGCTCCTTGGCGGTGGATTTGAGCTACGGCGAAGCGGCGATTGCTTTCACCGCATGGGCTCGTGCACACCGCGTGCCGCATGTGCGCGACGGCCTGGGCATGTTGGTGGAACAGGCAGCCAGCAGCTTCGAGATCTGGCATGGCCGACGCCCCGAAACCGAGACGGTGTTTCTGGAGCTGGCGGCCAAGCGAGATCGCTTGAGCACCGCCGACTGACGATCATGGCCGTTGACCACCCTGAAACATTAAAGTGCTTGCGGCCATGCTCGTCAGCAAGAGCACGTGCTTCCTGACCTCTCCCCAACCCTCCCCGAACATCGGGGAGGGAGCAAACAGCCGAACCGACAGACTTTCACGTTAACCCACATGATCTCCGTCGACGCCGCCACCCGCATCTATCACTTTGCGTTTCCGCAGGAATGGCTTGCCGCGCAATCGAAAACGCATTACGCGCCGACGGCGTTCGAGACGGATGGCTTCATCCATTTGGCCACCCGCGAGCAGATTCCCGGCGTCATCGAACGCCATCTGCGCGGTCATGGACCGCGCGTGCGGCTGGAACTTGATCCGCTGCAATGTGGCGATAGTTTGCTGTGGGAATGGAGCAACGCCAGCGCCGATGTGTATCCCCATCTGACCGCACCCATCGCGCTGGCCGCCGTCATCGAGGCCTTCGAGTTCAATCCCGACGCCCCATGATGGCGGTTGTCTGAAGATCATGCTGTGCCGCGAAGGATGTGGTGCCTGCTGCATCGCCCCATCGATCACCCAGCCCATCCCTGGCATGCCACATGGCAAACCCGCGGGCGTGCCTTGCGTGCAGTTGGATGATGCCTATCGCTGCCGCTTGTTCGGCAAGCCAGAGCGGCCGACCTTTTGTGTTTCGTTGCGACCCAACGCCGACATGTGTGGCGAGAATCGATGGCAGGCGCTTGCGATGCTCGATCAGCTGGAGCTGGCGACGGCGCCCGCGGTGCCCATCGCCATTGCGAGATAGCGATCCTTCAGCCGCACGTAGTGTTTGGCTGAATAATAAAGCTGTTCGATCTCACGCTCCGACAGACGTCGCGCCAGACGCGCTGGATTGCCCAGCCAAAGCTCGCCTTCTCCAATGATCTTGCCAGGCGAAACCACTGCGCCGGCGCCAACGAAGCCGTGTTTCTTCACTCGCACACCGTCCAGCACCCGCGCGCCCATACCGATCAGGCACGCGTCCTCGATGGTGCAGGCGTGCACGATGGCGCCGTGGCCGATGGTGACGTCGGCACCGATCATGGTCGGCATGCCACCGGGCTGCGTGAATGGCCCTTCGTGGGTGACGTGGATGATGCTGCCGTCCTGAATATTGGTGCGCGCGCCGATGCGAATGAAATTGACATCGCCGCGAACGACGGTGAACGGCCAGATCGAGGCGTCCTCACCGAGTTCGACGTCGCCGATCACACAGGCGGCGGGGTCGATGTAAACGCGGTCAGCGAGGGTGGGGAAGGTGGTCAGGTAGGGGCGGATGTTCATTGGTGGGCCTGAATAGCGTCGAATATCGGACAGGAACAATCGGGATCCTTCCCCCTCCGGGAGAAGGTGGCGCAAGCGCCGGATGAGGGTTCGGAGCGCTTTCGAGCACTCAGCTTGGTACCGAACCCTACCGAACCCGCACCCCAACCCCTCTCCCGAGGGGAGAGGGGCTTGAGCGTGGATACCTGACAGTTTTCGAGTCGACGCATGGTGGAGGCTCAGCGGTATTTGTTGCAATACGTTCGAGGTCACAGCGGCAGCGCTACACTTTGCCCATGACTATCCAGCCCAGCACCCCTATCGACAGCCTCTCCACCACTCTCGGCAAACTGCGCAGCGCGCAGGCGGCCAAGGTGCCTGACCGCGCACAACGCGCGGATGACCTCAAGCGCCTGCGCGCGGCCTTCAAGGCGGGGTTGCCGGCGATGTGCGCGGCGATCAGCGCGGATTTTGGGCATCGTTCGCAGCACGAAACCCTGTTGTCGGATGGAATGACGGTGCTGCGCGAGATCGATGATCTCAGCAAACATCTGGCGCGCTGGATGCGTCCGCAGCGCGCACCCATCGATTGGTTGTTCGCACCGGGTCGGTCGGAAATCCGCATCCAGCCACTGGGCGTGGTGGGGGTGATTTCGCCGTGGAACTACCCGGTCAACCTGGCCCTGATGCCCCTGGCCACAGCGATTGCCGCCGGTAATCATGTATACCTGAAACCCTCCGAACACACGCCGCAAACGTCACAGTGGTTGGCCGATTTGTTGGCGTCGGTGTTTCCAGCGGACCGCGTCGCGGTGGCCTTGGGCGGCGCGGATGTCGCCGGCGCGTTCGCGGCCTTGCCGTTCGATCATCTGTTCTTCACCGGCTCCACTGCGGTTGGCCGCAAGGTGATGGCCGCGGCCGCGCCCAATCTGACGCCGGTGACGCTTGAGCTGGGCGGCAAATCGCCTTGCATCATCGCGCCTGGTTATCCGGCGGCGACGGCGGCGGCGCGGATCGCGGCGGGCAAGTGGCTCAACGCGGGACAGACCTGCATCGCGCCCGATTATCTGCTGGTTGAAGCGGGCGACCGCGACGCTTTGGTCGCCGCGTTCAAGGCCGATGTCGGCGCGCGCTACGCGCGCATCGATGGCAATGCCGACTACAGCAGCATCGTCAATGCAGCGCAGTACCGCCGCCTGCGTGGATACATCGAAGAAGCGCGTGGCCTCGGCTGCGAGGTCATCGAACTGGCGCCCACCGATGCCGTGATCGCCGAGAGTGAGCGCCGTATCCCGCCGACCCTGGTGATCGATCCGCCGGATGCCTGCGGTTTGATGCGCAACGAGATTTTTGGCCCGATCTTGCCGATCCGTACCGTCGCCAACGTTGACGCGGCGATTGCCTACATCAACAGCCACGACCGTCCGCTGGCGCTGTACCACTTCGACCACGACCGTAAACGCATCGAGCGGGTCCTGAACCAGACGATCGCCGGCGGCGTCTGCATCAACGACACGGTGCTGCACATCGCTCAGGACGGTTTGCCGTTCGGCGGCGTGGGCGCGTCCGGCATGGGTCATTACCATGGCCATCATGGCTTCATGACCTTCAGCAAACAGAAGCCGGTGTTTCATCAGGCGCGCTTTTCGGCGATGAAGTTCTTCAAGCCGCCTTATGGAAAATTTGCGGACTTCTTGCTGAAGCAGTTGACGCGCTGAAGCGCAGAGTGTTCGAAGCCCACCCGAAGGAGCGGCGGAAGCCGCGATGTTCTGTCGCACGGGTTCGAATCGCGGCTTCCGCCGCCCACATACATGCCGTGGGGTGCGTCTTGACGCGCCAGCACTTGACTTGAACCGAAGCCGGTGCGTCAAGACGCACCCTAGCCCGGACATTTCATGAGGTCGCGAGAAAACGCCCGAACTTCGTTGGTGCGCCTCGTCAAAAGTGATGAATCTCACAATGACAAAGTGTTCGCTGCGTTTTCCCGCTGGCACGATGCTCACTTGGTCTTTGCGGCCATAGCTGCGTTGCGCCTCGCCGCAATGGGCCCACCATTCCGACTCGGCGCGCCTTGCGCTGGCCGCAAATCCGCTCGGGGCAACAGCCCCGCGTAGCGGCGAAGCCGCCGAACGTGATCACTCGCGCCCCCTCATGAAAAGTCCGGGCTAGCAACCGCTGATGGCTGGGACTTCGGAGACTTCGACTCGACTGCGCCTGCGCGCCCGCGCGCGTCAACAGGTGCCGCTGGCTGCGCAGGAACAGAACCTGATCGACGCCTTCATCGAGCGCAGCTGGGCCGAATTTGGGCTCGCTCGCCACAGCATGAGCGGCTACCGCACCGACCTGACTGGTTTCGCAGGCTGGCTGGAAACACGCGGCAGTCGCCTGCTAATGGCACAACGCGTCGATGTGTTTGAGTACTTCGCCAAACGCACCGGCGATGGCTATTCGGCGCGCAGCAATGCACGCCTGTTGTCGTGCTTGCGCGCCTTTTACACGCAGCAGCTCCGAATTGGATCGGTAACCGAGGACCCCAGCGCTACCTTGGCTGCGCCCAAATTGGGTCGGAGTCTGCCGAAAGCCCTTTCTGAATCGCAGGTGGACGCCTTGCTGGCGGCCCCCGTCTTGGACAGCGTTGAGGGCTTGCGTGATCGCGCCATGCTCGAGCTGATGTACGCGGCGGGTCTGCGGGTCAGCGAGTTGGTGAGCCTGGACAGCTTGAGCTTGAACTTGCGTCAAGGCGTGCTTCGGATTCGCGGCAAGGGTGGCAAGGAGAGATTGGTGCCGCTGGGCGAAGAGGCCCGCCATTGGATCGAGAAATACCTGGCCGAAGCACGCCCGCAACTGGCCGCAAAGCTCTCACCCGCAGGGCTGTTCCTGGGTCGTCGCGGCCAGCTGCTGACGAGGCAACAGGTCTGGTATGCGATCAAACGATTTGCCGTGCAAGCAGGGCTCGATAGTGCCAACGTCAGTCCGCACACGCTGCGACACGCGTTCGCCACGCACTTGTTGAACCACGGCGCCGACCTGCGCGCCTTGCAGATGATGCTGGGACACAGCAGTTTGTCGACGACGCAGATTTATACGTTTGTCGCACGCGAGGGCTTGAAGCGGCTGCACGCCGAACATCACCCCCGGGGGTGAGGGAGGCCGCTTGCGAGCCGCATCAGCGGCTCGCGGCCTCCCGAACGCCCGGCCCCGCTGGCACTGCACCTCAGGCCTGCCTTTTGTATCTGCACTTTGTAGGAGCGGCGGAAGCCGCGATGGAACGTGCCCTTTGGCGCGATTTTCGCGGCTTCCGCCGCTCCTACAACCGCTCTCACAACCGCGCCAAAAAGCGCGCCTGCACCCACTCGCGCAGCGGCCTCACGCCGCCGCTGCGAGTTCCAGTTGTCGATCCACCTTCATCGCATCGATCGGCGCTTGCCCGAACCACGCCAGTTCACGTCCCGATGCCGCAACACTGCCGATCAGCAACAACGCCGGCGCTTGTACGTTTTCGCTCACGATGCGGTGCGGCAATTGGTCCAGCGCGCACAGAACTACCCGTTGCTCCGGCCGTGAGCCATTCTCGATGATCGCCACCGGCGTCGTCGGGTCTGCGCCCGCTGCAAGCAGACGGGAGACCAAGGTCGGCGCGACCGCCACGCCCATGTACACCGCCAGCGTTTGTCCCGGTGCTGCCAATGCACGCCAGTTGAGTGTGTCCAAGGCTTGCGCGCTGTGTGCGGTCAGCAATTGCAGCGACTGCGCGTGCTCGCGATGGGTCAGCGGAATGCCTGCGTAGGCGGCGCATGCGGCGGCCGCGGTGACCCCGGGCACCACGCGGTAGCGGATGCCATGCGCGCGCAGAAACTCCAGCTCTTCGCCACCCCGCGCAAAGGTGAGTGGATCGCCGCCCTTCAAACGGACCACACGTTGGCCGGCGCGAGCGGCGTGCAGCAGGTGTTGGTGGATATCGGCTTGTGCCACCGAATGCGCGCCTGCCCGTTTGCCGACGGCGATTTTTTCGGCGTCACGGCGTATCAACTCCCGCACTTCCTGGCTGACCAAGGCGTCGTAAAACACCACGTCGGCGTCCTGGATCGCACGCAGTGCGTGCAGCGTGAGCAAGCCCGGATCGCCGGGGCCTGCGCCTACCAACACCACTTCGCCCTTCGATTCAATCGTGTTTGTGTGTTCGGCCAGCAGCTCCGCCATTGATCGTTCCGCACGCAGCCGATGACCCGCACGTAAGTCGCTGGCGGGCGCACCATCAATCACGCGCTCCCAAAACAAGCGGCGCTGTGGAATGGTCGGGAAGCGAGCGCGCACGCGATCACGCCAGTTGGCGCACAGCGTCGCAAGCGCACCCAATGAGGGCTCCAGGAGCGTTTCGATACGCGCGCGCAGGCGTCGAGCGAGTACCGGTGCCGTGCCTTCAGTGCCGATCGCGACCAACACCGGATCGCGATCAACGATGGCAGGCAGGATGGCCGTGCACAGGTGCGGCGCATCGACCACATTCACCGGAATGTTGCGTGCCTTCGCTGCGGCGGCCACATGCGCGTTGACGGTCGCATCATCCGTGGCGGCGACGACGAAAGCCACGCCATCCACATCGCCCGACGCGAACGCGCGCAATGCAAGTTGCAGTCGCCCGTCATGTGCCAATTCAAGCAGCGCTGGCTGTGCGTGCAGCGCCACCACGCGCACCGAAGCGCCGGCTCGCAGCAACAATTCCGATTTACGCAGCGCCACCGCACCGGCACCCACCAGCAGCACTGGACGCTCGCGCAGATCTAGGAATACCGGGTAGTAGCGCATGGTCGCGGCCAGTCAAGCAGATGCGAAGCACGCTAGACGCCCAGCGAAGGCCCGGAAAATGATTCGACCACGCGGCGATATAACCAATGGTTATGGATTAACACTAGACGCCCGGCTGATTGCTGCCTAGATTGCCCAGTGCTGCGCCGCAGCAGTCAGGACCAGTAGTCAGGATCACGTGCATGACGCTTGCCCAGCTCCGTTACCTCGTCGCCATCGTCGACGCCGGCCTCAACATCACCTTGGCCGCCGAGCGTGTGCACGCCACCCAGCCCGGCTTGAGCAAACAGCTCAAGCAGCTGGAAGACGAGCTCGGTTTCGCCTTGTTTCTGCGCCGCGGCAAGAGCCTGGATTCCTTGACGCCGGAAGGTGCGGAAGTCGTCGAGCGCGCCCGCAACATGCTGAGCGAAGCCGCCAATATCCGCATCCTCGCCGAGTCGCTGCGCACCGACACCCGCGGAAGTCTGATGATTGCCTGCACCCATACCCAGGCGCGATTCGTATTGCCGCAGGCCTTGGGACGCGTGCGTCGCGAACTGCCCGAGTTGATGCTGCGCATTCACCCGGCCGAACGCGACGACGTGGTGGATCGCCTGACCCGCGGTACCGCCGACATCGGCCTCATCAGCACCTCCAACGACGAAGCACCCGATGGTTTGGCGCTGCCCGTGTATCGCTGGGACCTGGTCGCCGTGGTGCCGGCCAATCATCCTTTGGCCGATGGTGGCGCGCCGACCTTGGCCCAGTTGGCCCAGTATCCGCTGGTCAGTTATGACTCCACCTTATTGCCAGGTTCCAGTCTGCAAAAGCGCTTTGCTGCGGATGGGCTGAAGCCGCAGGTTGGCTTGACGGCGCCGGATGCCGACCTGATAAAAGGTTATGTGCGTGCTGGACTTGGCGTCGGCATCCTCGCGGAAATGGCGATCCGCCCGGAAGACGCCGCCGACCTGAAAACCCTATCCTTGCAACCGCTGTTTGGACCTTGCACGACGTGGCTGTTGCTGCGCCCGGATCGCCGTCTCAGTCGCCCGATCATCGCCGTGCTCAGCGCACTCGCCCCGCATATCGACCGCATCGCCCTGCGCCATTGGTTGGCCGGTGACAAGAGCGCCGTCATCGTGCCCGGCAGCATTCCCCATTGGCCGCCAGCGGCGTGGGAGACTTCGGCGGAGTGGGTGGCGTAGCGACGGTCGAATGAGGCGCGTGGGGGCGCGGCCGAACCCACCATTCAATCATGGCAACGGAACATAGAGGCATTCGCACCACCCACCCACTCCAACTCCCCTCGGGTGCATGCCATGGACGCCACCCA
>JBQTGY010000054.1:0-25411 GCA_052390415.1 Pseudomarimonas sp.
TGCCAAGCGCGCGATAAGCTCGGATGAACGATTCCTGGGCGACGTCCTGCGACTCGCTCCAATCGTGAATGTAACGGGTGATCACGCTGGTCAGCCGATGCTGGTACTTCAGCACCAGCAAGTCGAACGCGCGCTTGTCACCTTCTTGCACACGCTTGACCAGCGCTTGATCGAGTTCGTTCTCGCCCATCTAGCCCGGCCTTTTCATGAATACGCGTGATGATCGCGCAGGATATTGATCGCACAAGGGATTATCTGAAGGAGCGCCGTATCGGCCCATACGGCCGACTGAAGAGAATTCATTGTGCGGTCAATGGACAAGCGAGGGCGCGCGCGATTCATGAAAAGACCGGGCCAGACTACATCTCCACAGGTTGGGCAGTGATGGGAAGCGGCTGTAGGACAGGTCTGGTCCGATAAAGTTCACTTGCGATTCACACCGCTCGCAATGGGAACCTAAAAGGAAGCGTTTGACCACCGGTCAAAGCTGCCCGGATCATAGCCACTTGCCGTAGCCTGCGGCGTCCCTATTGAGCGAGAGCGCCCGATGTTTGCCGGATTGAGATTTCGCCACTGGAAGCATGAATATCGCGCCGACCGCGTGTTGATCATGAGCTTGGATCGCGCCGAGGCCAGCGCCAACACGCTCGCGCGCGCTGTGCTGGAAGAGCTGGACACCGCACTGGAACGCATCGCCAACGAGAAGCCCGATGGCGTGGTGTTCCGTTCCGCAAAGCCCGCTGGCTTTATCGCCGGCGCCGACATCAAGGAATTTGTCGAGTTCGACACCCAAGGTCGGGTGATGGATTCCATCCGCTATGGTCAGGACGTATTTCAGCGCCTTGCCGAATTGCCGTGCAGCACGGTCACTGCCATTCACGGCCACTGCATGGGCGGCGGTACCGAGTTGGCGCTGGCCTGTCGTTACCGCATTGCGAGCAACGACGACAGCACACGAATTGGATTGCCGGAAGTGAAGCTGGGCATCTATCCGGGCTGGGGCGGCAGCGTGCGCCTGCCACTTTTGGTCGGCGCGCCGGCAGCCATGGACATGATGCTGACGGGACGAGCGCTCTCCGCCAGCAATGCACGCGCAATCGGGCTGGTCGACAAGGTCACCGAGCCCGCGCTGTTGTTGGATGCCGCCATCGAACTGGTCAAGCGCGGCAGCACGCGCTCCCTCAAACAGCGCGCCACAGCGTGGGCAACCAACATTTGGGTAGTACGACAGGCGCTGGCGCCAATGCTGGTGAAGCAAGTCGCCCGCAAGGCGCGCAAGGCGCACTACCCCGCCCCATTCGCGCTGATCGAAACCTGGCGGCGCACTGGCGGTGGCACGCGGCAACGGCTGCTGGCGGAAGCCAAGTCGGTGGTGAAGCTGTCGCAATCACCCACGGCGCGCAATTTGATCAAGGTCTTTTTCCTGCAAGATCGGCTGAAGTCGCTGGGCGGCAAGGACCACGGCATCAAACATGTGCACGTCGTTGGCGCCGGCGTGATGGGTGGCGACATCGCCGCGTGGTGCGCGTTGCGTGGGTTTGGCGTGACCCTGCAGGATCGTGAGCTGAAATTCATCGAACCTGCGATGGCGCGCGCGGCAACCCTCTTCGAGCGCAAGATCAAACGCTTGGACAAACGCGCCGAGACCAGCGCCCGCCTCAAGGCTGACGTGGATGGCAACGGCGTTGCCAATGCGGACCTGGTCATCGAAGCCATCTTCGAGAGTCTGGAGGCCAAACAAGCCCTGTTTGCCAAGATTGAGGAAACCCTCAAACCGGATGCCTTGCTGGTCACCAATACCAGCTCGATCCCGTTGACCGACCTACGCACTCAGATCAAGGCTCCTGCGCGCTTCGCCGGCCTGCACTACTTCAATCCCGTCGCCTTGATGCCCTTGGTCGAGATCGTCAATCACGACGGTATGGCGAGTGAAACCGAACGCCGCTTGGCCGCGTTCTGCCGTGCCATCGACAAACTGCCCGTGCCCGTTGCCGGCACGCCTGGTTTTCTGGTCAACCGGATCCTCGCGCCTTACATGCAGGAAGCGATCCTGTGTTTCGCCGAAGGCATCCCCGGCCCGGTGATCGATCGCGCTGCGCTGGCATTTGGCATGCCGATGGGTCCAATCGAACTGGTCGATACGGTGGGTCTGGACGTGGCCGCCAGCGTCGGCAAGATCATGGCCGACTTCCACGGACAGGAGCTGCCAGACGGATTGACCGTCACCGCGGGCCGGCGCGGCAAAAAGGATGGTCAGGGCTTGTATCGCTGGGAAAATGATCGCCCGGTCAAACCCGAAGTGCCGAAAGACTATCGCGCGCCCGAAGACCTTGAGGATCGCCTGATTCTGGCCATGCTCAACGAAGCCGTGTCGTGTCTGCATGATCGCGTCGTCGCCGATGCAGATCTGCTGGACGCTGGGGTCATCTTTGGCACCGGCTTTGCGCCGTTCCGCGGCGGCCCGATTCAGTACATTCGCGACGCCGGCGCGGCGGGTTTGAAATTGAAGCTGGAGGCATTGGCCAAGCGCCATGGGCCGCGATTTGCGCCGCGGCCCGGGTGGGAGACGGTTTAGTATTTGTTCCGGCTTCGGCCGGAATTCAGCTTTTGCTCGTCATTCCGGCGAAGTCCGGAATCCAGCTTTTCGCTTCTCTCGCTTGAATTTGGCTCGCCGCACGGTTTCGTCCGCCTCGGCGGCGGCCGAGTCACTTTCTCTTGCTTCGCCAAGAGAAAGTAACCAAAGAGAAGGCGACCCCGATGTGGCGCTCGCGATGAAGCCGCGAGTCCGCGGCGGTCGGGAGGGGTTTTTGACCGAGCGAAGCGAAGGCGCGGGCGAAGCCCCGACAGCACATCCATGTGCTGGCAAAAACGCACGCGCATCCATGCGCGCACCCCTGACGGGCCTGATCTCCCAACCGCCGCCGCCACAAAGGGACCCCAAGATCTAAAGCAAAGGCAGAAGCGCGCAGCGTGAAAGTTGGTTGCTGTTGCTGTTGCTGTTGCTGTTGCTGTTGCTGTTGCTGTTGACCTTCAACCCCGTCATCGCGCCGAGCAGCGGAGCCGGGCTCGGAGGAAAGGCGCGCATGTCCGAGCACATGGATGTGCGCGATCGGCTGCTTCGCAGCTGCGCCTTCGCTTCGCTCGGTCGCGCCGGCCCGAGACCGGCGAGCAGCGCAGGGTACGGCGTAGCCGCGCGATGCTCGGGTCGCCTTTCTTTTGGTTACTTTTCTGTATGTCGGGCATCCTGCCCTCCACCCTTCGGGCCGCCTTCGGCGTTCGGGCGCGCTCCTGCGCGCGTCGTGGCGAAGCAAAGAAAAGTGACTCGGCGGCCGCTGACCGAGCGCAGCGAAGGCCGGGGCGAAGCCCCGGAAGCAGACGAAACCGTGCGGCAGGCCAAACCAAGGCGAGGAAAGCGAGGAAAGAGAAAATCCGGACACCGGCCCTCGCCGGAAAAACTCGCCCAAGCAAAAGCACGCCAACCGAGTGCCCCAAACCCCTACATCGTATGCGTAGGCTTGTCCGACCCCAACATTCCCGCCAGCTGAGTTTCCACTTTTCCGCGCACTTGCTCACCTTCCACCGAATCGTTGAACTGCACGCCAATTCCTGCGGTGCGGTTGCCCTGGGCGCCTTGAGGGGTGATCCAGCAGACTTTGCCTGCGACCGGCAGGCGTTCTTTGTCGTCTGGCAAGGTCAGCAGGATGAAAACCTCGTCGCCGAGGCTGTAGCGGCGGGTGGTGGGGACAAAAATGCCGCCGCCTTTGACGTAGGGCATGTAGGCGTTCAACAGCGCGCCTTTGTCCTTGATTGCCAGCGACAGGATGCCCTGTCGCGCCATTGCTCCACTCATGTGACGCTCCCCCTGCCGTGTGCTTCGACTGTACCCAGGTTGCCGGCCTGGTTTGATGAAGGCTGTCCGATGTAGGCTGCCGATAGATCGTGACCCGATGATAGCTGTGAACTGTCGGCCAATCGATCATCGCCGCATCGCCGCTCCCCACTTTTCCAACAGTCCGCACAACAGCAAATCGGCGCGTAACGGCGCATCCAATAGTTGGCGAGTGCGATTGGTCTCGTCAAACCACGCGGCTAGCTTGGGAAAATCGCCGGCTACGGTCAAGCCAGCGGCCTTCATGCCGGGGTCGCGCTGGTCGGAGAATTGCATGCGGCCGATATCACGCGCGACTTCGGCGGCGAAACGCAGGCGCTCACTCGTCGCTTCATCGGCCCAACGCAAGGCCACGCTCATTGCCCGCTCGCGCCCCGCCGCAAGTGCCGCCAGATCGCGCCGAACTTCATTGCGCAGGGCAAGCCGATGATCATTCAGATAGGCCAAGGCCAGGCCTGGATTGCCTTCTGCCGCAGTCAACGCATCATCGATTTGCGCGGCATCGGCACCGTTCTGACGCATCCACGCGCGCGCTTCAAGGGCGCTTGGCAAGCGCAGTTCTACGCGCTGACAACGGCTGCGAATGGTGGCGGAAATACGCGCCGGCTGCGCCGTCACCAGTATCAGATAGCGGCCGGGCAACGGCTCCTCCAGCGTCTTCAGCAACGCGTTGGCGGCCGCGCCTTTCATCGCTTCAGCAGGTTCGATGATCGCGACCTGCGCACCTGAAAACTGCGCGGTCAGCGAGAACCATTGACTCAGGCGACGGATCTGCTCGACCAGAATCTCGCTGCGTTGCTTGCCTGTCTTTTCGTTGAGTTCGATGCCAATCGGGTTGAAATCTGGATGGGTGCCGGCGGCAAACAAGCGACAGCTGCGACAAATGCCGCAGGCGATGTCTTGCGGACTCACCAGTTGCGTGCACAACAACCGCTGCGCCAATGCGGTCGCCAGTTGCCGCTTGCCAAGTTGTGCCTGACCCACCAACAACAGGGCGTGTCCCAAGCGATCGGCGGCGAGCGAGCCACCAAGGGTGTTCCAGGCACGCTGTTGCCACGGGGTCAAGGCAATACTCATTGACTCGGCGCGCCGCGAAAATCGGTGAATGCGAATATCTCTGTGGTCACGGCAGCGGCGACCGAGGTTATCGATTGCGAGGCATCGATCACCCGCCAGCGTTGCGGCTCCGCCAACGCACGCTGGCGATAGCCGTCGCGCACGCGTTCAAAGAAGGCAATCGATTCCACTTCAATTCGGTCGGCTTCGCCGCCGCGTGCACGTACGCGAGCGAGACCTGCGGCGATCGGCAGATCAAGCAAAAGGACCAGATCCGATTTGATCCCGACCGCCCACCGCTCAAGTTCGGCAATAACGCCGCGATCCAAACCGCGCCCACCGCCTTGATACGCAAAGCTGGCATCAGTGAAACGATCCGCCACCACCCAAGCGCCGCGGGCAAGCGCCGGTGCGATCTTCTCGCGCAACAATTGCGCTCGCGATGCGAACATCAACAACAACTCGGTTTCTGCGCACATGTCGCGGTATTCGGGAGCGAGCAACAGCGCGCGTATCGACTCGCCCAGCGGCGTGCCGCCGGGCTCGCGTACTTGGACCACCTCGATTTCCCTGCTCATCAAAGCGGATACCGCAGCAGCGATGGCGGTGGATTTTCCGACGCCCTCGCCGCCTTCAAAGCTGATCAGCCTGCCGCGGGCCGATGACGCACTCATCGCTGCCTCAATTGATAGCGACGCACTGCCGCGTTGTGCTCGGCCAACGACCGCGAGAATTGATGACTGCCGTCGCCGCGCGCAACGAAATACAACGTGTCACCCGGTGCGGGCGAAACCGCAGCGCGCAAAGCAGCCACGCCAGGCAAGGCGATGGGTGTTGGTGGCAAACCCGCGCGGGTGTAGGTATTCCAGGGTGTGTCGGTTTGCAGGTGAGCGCGGGTCAGATTGCCGTTGAAGGACTCGCCCAAGCCATAGATCACCGTCGGATCGGTTTGCAACAACATGCCGATGCGCATGCGGCGGATGAAGACGCCGGCGATCTCGCGTCGTTCTCCACTTTGGCCGGTTTCCTTTTCGATGATGGACGCCAGAATCAGCATGTCCTCACTCGACTGCAAAGGCAGATCGGCGTCGCGTGCCTTCCATGCGGATTCCAGCGCCGCATCCATCGCCAGCAGCGCACGACGCAGGATGTCGAGATCGCTTTGGCCACGGGTAAATTGATACGTCTCCGGCAAGAAGCGCCCCTCCGGATGTACACCTTCACGCCCCAATTGTTTCATCAACTGTTCGTTGGAAACGCCGGCCAAGGTTTGCGTCAGCGACGGCACGTCCAGCAAGGCGCGCCGCAGGTCGCGCACGTTCCAGCCTTCGATGACGGTAAAGCGGTATTGGATGACCTTGCCCTGCTCAAGCTTGTGCAACAGGGTGCGCGGTGTGAGGCCATGCGAAAGCGAGTACTCGCCGACCTGCAGGCGGGTCAACACGCCCATACGCCACGCCAGCAGTTCCCAATACGTATCCCGGCCGGACTCGACGCCGCTTTTTCGAAGACGGCGCAAAACGTGTCGAAACGAGTCGCCACGTTTGACCTCGAACACTTGTTCCTCATCGCCGATCGCCAGCGGCGCGTCCACAAACGATTGGTAGTCCAACCACAGCCAACGGCCTGCCACGCCCAGTCCGACGGCAAGCAGGAGTGCGACGATCAGGAAGACGCCAAATTTGCTGCGGCGGGCTCGGGCGTTTGGTTTGGCCATCAGTCAGCGTGATCGGCAAATGCGGGAGTGTGGCGTGCGAGCCAGACCATACACCGGCGCGTGATCGGGCCAATCGGCCAATTGTGATCACCCAGTGCGGTTACCGGAAGAATACCGCGCACGCTGCTACAGACAAACAGCTCCTCGGCGGCAAACAGGTCGCTCATGGTGAGCGACGCCACCCGAGCGCCGAGCCCGCTGAGCAACTGCGAGCGGCATATTCCAGCCACACCACAGCGCTCGACCGAAGGCGTCAATAGTTCATCCTGTTTGACGAGGAAAATGTTGGCAGCGGTGGCGCAAACCAGATTTGCGTTGGCGTCGAGCAGCACGCCTTCCGCAATCTCCGGATCGCTCCATTCGCCGCGCGCCAGTACCTGCTCCAATCGGTTCAGGTGTTTGATGCCGGCGAGCAGTGGCTGGACGCCCAGTCGCAGGTCACACCGTCGTACGCGGATGCCTTCACGCTGCCAGCGTGGATCGATGGCAGGCGCCGGCGCGCATTGCACGATGCGCCGTGGTGCCAACGCGGTCACAGGTGAATAGCCGCGACCGCCACCACCTCGCGTGAGAATCAACTTCAGCACGAAGCTCTTCGGAGCATGGTTGGCGGCCATGAGTTGCCTGGCATCTGCCAACCACTCCTCGTCAGCCGGTGCCGCAATACCCAATCGCACTGCCCCGGTCCGCAAACGTTGCAGGTGTTCGGTCCACCACACCGGCTGGCCCGCATGCACCAGGATGGTCTCGAATAGCCCGTCACCGTAGGCGAGTCCACGATCATCCGCGGGGAGGAATTCATTCGCGTGGCCGTCGATCAGCGACATGCATTGACCGACCATCAATTCCGTCGCTGGATCACGCACTGGCCGCAAGCGCCCGCAACAGCCCACGCGCCTTGGCACGGGTTTCGGCCAATTCAAACTTGGCATCCGAGTCGATGACGATGCCTGCACCCGTGCGCATCCCGAGTTGGTCGCCGCACAGCCAGGCACTGCGAATGAGGATGTTGAGATCCAGATCGCCGTTGACACCCAGCCAGCCGAAGGCACCGGTGTAGGGGCCGCGACCCACGCCTTCGAGTTCGGCGATGATCTGCATGCAACGCACCTTCGGACATCCGGTGATGGTGCCGCCCGGGAATACGGCGCGGATCAACTGCCCCGGCGTCAGATCGGCGCGTGCGCGACCACTGACGGTGGATTCGATGTGGTGCACGTCGGCATAACTTTCGACTTCCATCAACGCATCCACGCGCACGCTGCCGGTCTCACACACGCGGCCCAGGTCATTGCGCTCAAGGTCAATCAACATGATGTGTTCGGCGCGCTCTTTCGGATGCTCGACCAACTCGCGGATGCGCGCCGCATCGTCATCGCCCTGCGTGCGCGCACGTGTGCCGGCGATGGGTCGAGTCTCGATGCGCGCGCCGCGTCGGCTCACCAGCCGCTCAGGCGAAGAACTCAGCACGGTCCAGTCATCGGCCATCAACAAACCCGCGAACGGTGCGGGACTGGACTGCCGCAGGCGCCGGTACAGCGCCGTCGGATTCGGCGCGGTCGGGAAGTGTGCCGTCCATCCGCGCGACAGATTGACCTGGAACACATCACCTGCCGCCAGATAATCGATGACACGGGTCACTCCATCGATGAACTGCGCGTCGTCTGCTTCGATGACACGCGCGCACGCTTGCGTGAGTGAGACGCGTGAAGGGGCGGTCGTAGCCAAGGCACAAACCTCGTCCCACAATGAATCAAAGCCCGATTCGGCAACGACGAAAGCGCGTGTTTGCTGACGATCGATGATGACCGCGACGGGAGAGCGCCACGCCTGCGCGCAAGGCAAAGGTGCTGGACCTGATGGCAATCGCAGGCTGGGCTCGATTTCACCGGCCAGTTCGTATCCGAGGTACAGCGCCCAGCCACCCTTGAACGGTATTTCGTTCGGGTCATCAACGGGGGGCGGACACGCCACACCGACAAACGCGCGGTCCAGCGCGTCGATGAAGCCACCCGCCACTGGCGTCCCGTCAAGCGCGCGTACCTCGCCTTCCGCGCTCAACCGCAAGCCACTGCCATCCGTCGCCAGCAACATGTCGAAGCGCGCCCGCGCGCCCAGCGCCGCACTCTCCAGCAACAGCGGGAACAACTTCGGCGCACGCGCTTGCATGGCCAACAGGTCCGGCAAGGTCGACAGCTCGCGAATCAGCACGCGCCCGATGAATCCCGAATCAGTCGCAACTCGATTGCGACTTCAGAGCTTGCGGAAAACCAAGGTGCCGTTGGTGCCACCAAAACCAAACCCGTTCGACACTGCCACCTTGATGGCTTTTTCGCGGGCCACGTTGGGCACGTAGTCGAGATCGCAACCCTCGCCCGGCGTGCCGAGATTGATGGTCGGCGGAATCACTCCTGTATGCAGGGCCAGGATCGAAAAGATGGCCTCGATACCGCCCGCTGCACCCAGCAAATGACCGGTCATCGACTTGGTCGAACTGACCATGGTCTTGTAAGCGTGTTCACCGAGCGCGCGCTTCATCGCCAGCGTTTCGGCAAGATCGCCGAGCGGCGTCGAGGTGCCATGCGCGTTCAAATAATCCACTTCGTCGGTATTCACACCGGCGTCCTTCAGCGCCATGGTCATGCAACGCGCAGGGCCGTCACCGTTTTCGCTCGGCGCGGTCATGTGGAAAGCATCGGAACTGGCACCGAAGCCGGCCAGCTCGCAGTAGATCCGCGCGCCGCGCGCTTTGGCAGATTCGTACTCTTCCAGCACCAGGATGCCAGCGCCGTCGCCAAGCACAAATCCATCGCGCTCGACGTCCCAAGGTCGCGAGGCTGCCAGGGGATCGTCAGTGCGCGTCTACCTCGCCTTCATCGAGCAAAAACCGCCCACCGAGGTCGGCGAGGAACCGCGCTCGGCACCGCCGGCCAACATGATGTCGGCATCGCCGTATTGGATGAGCCGCATCGCGGTGCCGATCGAGTGATTGGCCGTCGCGCAGGCGGATACCGCCGAAAAATTGGGGCCCTTGATGCCGTTCAAGATGCTGATCTGACCGGGCAGCATGTTGATGATGGTGCTGGGAATGTAGAACGGCGAGATGCGCCGCGGGCCCCCTTCCAGATACTTGCCAGTCTGTTCTTCGATGCCGAGGATGCCGCCAATACCGGACCCAACCACGATGCCCACGCGCTCGGCGTTGCTGTCATCGATGGTCATGCCGGCATCGGCAATCGCCATCTGCGCCGCCGCCACGCCGTAATGGATGAACTCGTCCATCTTGCGCGCGTCCTTCGGCGACACCCAGTTCGTCGGATCAAAGTCCTTCACCTGCCCCGCGATGCGTGTAGCGAATGCACTGGCATCAAACAGCGTGATCGGGCCAATACCCGAGCGACCGTTACTTATCGAATCCCACGCCGTGGTCAGCGTATTGCCGACCGGCGAGACGATACCAAGCCCGGTGACGACGACACGACGCTTGCTCATGGGGATGTACTCACTGAAAGCGGGCTGCTTGAAGACGGGCTCATTGCGCAGATTCCTCACCGGGGTCTGTGGACAAATTTTGGGCGCAGACGCGCACCCTCTGGGTGCAAACTCGACGCACTTGCCAAGCGACAGCTACGCCATCGCGAGCCGCGCATTGTAGCGTGGAGGTTGCGGCTTACGGACCCATCACCCAGCCCGCCCGGTCGCAGCGGCAGCCAAATCACGCGCCGCCCGAACTCCAGGATCCTGTTGCTTTCCCCAAATGACGCTGGCGTCGGCTGAGCCGACGACGGCGCAAGCACCACCGATGATGAATGCGAAATTCGGCGCTGCTCGATATTGATAGTTTGTTGCGTGAAGCCTAAAGAGGCCGAAGCGTAAACACGATCATATTTGGCGCATCTCCTTCAGCGAGCACCGCAAGCCGCATCCAGTCCTGCCAGCCCATCTTCAGGTGGAGGCAAGGGTGCCGGACCGTTCCACCAGCGCTGAGCCTCCCGTTCAACTTCGGATTCCAGTCGCTCGCGTTGGTCGGGGGCCATGCGATCCAGCACCCGCTGCAGCAACATCGTCACCGTTGAACCGAGCATGGCCGGTCCAAACACCTGCTCGGCCAACAGTGCGTAACCAGCAAAGCGGTAGGGATCGGGTAGCCGCGGCAACACTTCGCTGGCTGATTCCAGCAGGATGGCCTCGGGCGCACTGACCAAAATCAACCCCTCCAGCGCCAAGCCATCGCGCTGGCGATAGCCTTCGTCGAGGAATTCCAAGGCATGCTCGGCGTAGAACTGGGTAGCCATGCCGGCCGACCAGGAATCGAACGGCAGCGGCGAAACCGCCGTGCGCGGCAGCCGCGGCAGACTGCCATCCGGCTGCAACAGCGCGGCCACCACCCGCTGTCGCACCGTGCCGCGCAATGCCAGCTGTTGGAAACGCTCGACGGCATCATTCTCGGGAACCGGCGAGATGCCTTCGCAGTGCAGCGCCACCTCGTCGCCTCGCTCGCGTGCATCAGCGATGGAACTGATCAAACCGCCCACCTCCATCGCACCTCGGCGATCCCAGGTTGGCTGGTCGAGCAAATCTTCCAGGCCCAGACTCATCAGATGGCGCAGCCCAAGCGCGCGACAATGGTTCAACTCCAATGCCAGCCGGCAGGCAGCCTCTGGCTGTCCTTCAGCGCTCAGCGTACGCAGCATTTGCAGACGCTCGCCCAGCGGTCCAACCTGCAACGGCAACGACGGGATACCTGACGTGTCGCGACGAGGCAATGCGACCGCGGCCATTGGCGGTAATTCAGTTTGCAACAGCGGCGCAGTTCTCCAATCCCCTGGTGCGGCCATCAGCATCGCCATCACAACCAACAGGGTGGCAACGCGGGAGCCTCTGCCTCGCATCGATGCTCTCCTTCACATCCAGGCTGCGACCGACTGCGCGGCAGCCATCGCGCCCGCACTATCCTATGCCCCGCCCCGCACTAGGTCGGCGATGAGCAAACGTGCACTGTTCCGTTCGAACAGGCGCCCGCTACCCGCCGAGCAGTGAATCTGCAAAATTGGTAAACACTACCGCTCAACTCCGCCTGCCGGCTTTTCCGCCCATGGATCATCGCCAGTTCTCGATAGTGTGCGACACCGGACGAGTCGCCATTCATTGCCATGAGTGGCGACCTTCGCAGGCTCCCTCCATGAATGTCATCGCTGTCCACGGGCTCGGTGATCATGGAGGGGCGCTGCCTTACCGGCGACTGGCGGAAGCGTTGCTAACCAGCGGTCACCGAGTCATTTCCTACGATCAACGCGAACACGGAATCGCTGACGGTAGTTCGACGGAGCGGGCGCGACTGCCCGGGCTGGTCGAGGACCTTGGTGCGGTGGCCTGTCATCTGCGCCGGGAAAATCCGCAGACGCCGCTGGTCGCGGTCGGACTGAGCATGGGCGCCGTCGTCACCCTGATGGCTTGCCATGCAAATTCCACACTTCTGAATGGGGCGGTCGCCGCCTCTGCTCCGCTCGGCCCGGTGTCGGCCGGACGCATGTCGGTTCTTGCCGCAAAGAGCCTGGGGCGCCTGCTACCGGGGCTGACGCTGAAAACGGGCATCAATCTGTCCCTCGTCACCGACAACAGCGATGACTTGGCCGCGTACGTAGGCGATCCCCAGTTCCGAACCCGCGTCCGACTGGGCCTCGCATCCGATCTGCTCCAAGCCACCGAGCAGTTGCTATCCATTGCCCGCGGACTGCCACTGCCGACCCTGTTTCTGCACGGCAAACTTGATGCCATCGCACCTTGGAGTGACGAGGTTGTCGCTGATCTGCAGGGCGGCGAGCGCGTCGTCAAAGTCTTCGAGCATGGCTATCACAACCTGTTCCTGGACAACGCTCGGTGCGAGGTCTTCAACGCAATCACCCAGTGGACGAAAGCGCTATGCGGTCGGATCGCGAAAAGTCCGGGCTAGTGTGGTGCTTCGTAATCAGAGGACATTATCCACGAGTGGATTTTCGTGGCTGGCAAGGCGCGACGACGAGGCATAGCAGCGCAAGGGCGAGGAGGACCGAGCGTAGCGACGGCGTAGCCGCGCAGCGGCCGAGAAACGCCGCCAGGCGCGAAAAGACACCGTGGATAAGTTCGATTGATTACGAAGCACCACACTAGACTGAGGAGTACCGCACGAGACAACTATGCCCCGCCCGATGACACTAGACCGCTGGCTTGCTGGTTGCAGCCTGACCCTGGGTGCACTCGCCGTGCTCGGCGTGCTCTGCTTCCATTTTCCCCAACTGCTGACTAGCCAGCAATTTCGCGCGGTCTACACCGAAGGCTTCGCCCGTCATCTGTTGGCAATCGGGCTGGTGCTTGCGTTCGTGACCGGCACGGCGGCCGTGCTGCGCGGCGGCGCGCGACGGAACGCGCTGGCGGGAGTAGGTCTTGCCACATTGGCGTTGTTTGCCGGCGGCAGCGGCGTGAAATTCGGCGCCATCGAGCCCACGCCTTGGTCGTTGGGGCTCGACTGGTTTGTGTTGTCGTTGTTCTTTTCAGCGCTGGTCTTCGTGCCGATCGAGCGCCTGCTCGGCCAACGTGCACAGTCGCCGTTGCGTCCGGAGTGGCGCACCGATCTTGCTTACTTCTTCGTCGGTCACGTCGGCATCCAGTTCCTGCTGATCGCCATCACCGCATCGAGTCAGGCGATGGCTGCGCTAGCGGCCTGGCCACCACTGCAAGCAAGCGTAGGCGAACTGCCGCTGGTGATCGCCTTCCCGCTCGCAGTGATCGTGGCCGATTTGGCCCAAGTCCTGCTGCACCGCGCGTATCACCGCGTGCCGCTGTTGTGGAGATTCCATGCGGTGCACCATTCGGTGCGCCATCTGGACTGGTTGGCAGGTTCGCGCATGCACCTGTTGGAAATCTTGCTGACCCGCAGCCTGGTCCTGTTGCCGCTGCTGGCGCTCGGCTTTCCACAGGCAGCAATCAATGCCTACGTGATTCTGGTCGGGCTGCAAGCGGTGCTGGCGCACGCCAACCTCGGCATCCGCTTTGGTTGGCTGGAGAATTTCATCGTGCTGCCGCGCTACCACCACTGGCATCACGCGCGCGACCCCAATTATGTCGACGTCAATTACGCCATCCACCTGCCGATCATCGACCGCCTGCTGGGAACCCAGAAGCTGCCTGCGGATGGCTCATGGCCCACCGAGTTCGGCCTGCTCGACACCGACGAGGTGCCGGCCGGCATCTGGCGCCAGCACCTGCATCCTTTTCGCACGCCTGATCGCGGCGATCCCCCTCCGTCGCTGCGCCGACGCTGATCTCCGCTGCGCTCGCGGAGCGGAGGCTGTTTCGGGACCGTCGCCACTGGCGAGGAATCCGGATGATCGGGAACGCAAAGTCTTTACTGTCTGCGAAAACGTGTGCGTGGGATGCACCCCTGACCACCACTCAAGAGAATGACCCATGGCAGCCGTCGATCTCGACGATTTGGCCTGTCCGATCTGACTGGCGATGCAATTTCCGCCAGAATGCTCGGGCAAGGTTGGCAATCGGCATTCAACGCGACGAGGGCGTTGATGAGCAGCTTTGATGTAGGTCGCCTAGGTGGCCGGTACACCTTGGTCAACGAGTTCACGCGGGCATGCCCTCACGCGTCGCTTTTACCCAACCAGAAGGAAACTGGGATGGCCACCATCACGCTGCGTCACGCCGTCGTCAGTCATTCCGGTGTGCGTCGCAAGAACAACGAAGATGCATTGCTTGCGCTGCCCGATCGAGGTGTGTGGATGGTCGCCGACGGCATGGGCGGTCATGACTCTGGCGAGGTGGCAAGCCGCATTGCTTGTGAAACGGTGCAGTCGACGTTGGAGAACGGCGGCAGTCTTGTATTCGCCTTGGAGTCGGCGCATCAGGCGATCCAGCGCCGGGCGACACAATCGCCTGCGTCACTATCGATGGGCTCTACCGCCGTGTTGCTCCGAATGGAAGGCGCCGACTTCGAGATCGCGTGGGTTGGGGACAGCCGCGCCTACCTTCACGACCACGCCGTGCATCCATTGACCCGTGATCATTCCTTTGTCGAAATGCTGCGAGCTGAAGGGGTGATCAACGCCGAGCAGGCGCGGAAACATCCGCAACGCAGCGTTATCACTCAAGCACTTGGAGTCGATTCTAATCGGCCACTGAAGGTCGGCACGGCGCAGGGAAAACTGCCACCCGACACCAGGCTCGTCCTGTGCTCGGACGGGTTGACTGAAGTCCTCTCGGATATCGAGATCGGCAAACTTCTCGACGCTCATCCAGGCGATCTTGAAGGCGCCGGTAAAGCCTTGCTCCACGCTACCCTGGCAGGTGGCGGGCCGGACAACGTGACGTTCGTGCTGATTGAGCATGTCAAAAACGACGCGCCACAGCGACGGTAGGTAAAGCGTGGCCGCGATGCGGTGATCGCGCCTCCGCGCGCAATTGCATCGATGCCCCGATCAACTGGGTCGCGCAGACCGCTGCATCGTCTTTGGGTTCTCCAAAACAGACGAGGCCGCTAAGCAGCGGCCTCGTCCTGACGCGATGTCGAGTGCTGGCGATCAGTTCTTGACGTGCGCCTTCACGTAGTCGATCGCCTGCTGCACGCTGGTGATCTTCTCGGCTTCTTCGTCAGGAATCTCGCACTCGAACTCTTCCTCAAGCGCCATCACCAGCTCAACGGTGTCGAGCGAGTCGGCACCAAGATCGTCGACAAAATTGGCGTTGGGGGTGACTTCGTCTTCTTTCACGCCAAGCTGTTCGATGACGATTTTCTTGACGCGTTCTTCGATGGTGCTCATTGGGGTTGTTTCCTCCCGGAACCGTGTTGATGTGTCGCGGCGCTCTAGCGACCGCATTGAATATCCCGTCGCCAGTGCGTGGATACGAGTCCGCGCCCGCGAACCGGGGCCTAGTTTAGTGGCAAAACTTCACTAAGGGGTAACGCTTCCCGCTGGGCTGTTCCGCCAAGCGCATCACGCCATGTACATGCCGCCGTTGACGTGCAGAGTTTCGCCGGTAATGTAGGCGGCCGCCGGTCCGGCCAGAAACGCCACCGCACGGGCGATGTCGGCAGGTTCGCCCAAGCGGCCCAGCGCGATTCGCCCAAGCAGCGCTGCACGCGCTGCGTCAGGCATCGCCTTGGTCATGTCGGTATCGATGAACCCTGGCGCGACCACGTTGACGGTAATCCCGCGTGCACCGATTTCCTGCGCCAAGGATTTTGAGAAACCGATGATCCCCGCTTTTGCCGCTGCATAGTTGGCTTGTCCCGGATTGCCGGTCAGTCCGATCACCGAAGCGATGCTGATAATGCGGCCGCGACGCGCTTTCAGCATGCCGCGCAACACGGCGCGTGACGTCCGATACACGCTGGTCAGATTGGTATCCAGAATCGCCTGCCAGTCGTCGTCCTTCATGCGCAACAGCAACTGATCGCGGGTGATGCCGGCGTTGTTGACCAAGATCGACGGCGCGCCAATGCCTTTGCTCATGTCATCGATCAGCGCTTCCACCGCCGCCGCATCGGTGACATTCAGGGCACGGCCTTCGCCCGCGTGTGCAGCCAGTCGCTCGCCAATGGCCGTCGCGCCGGCCGCGCTGGTGGCGGTGCCAATGACGCGGGCACCCAATGATGCGAGTTCGTCAGCAATCGCCGCGCCGATACCACGGCTGGCGCCGGTGACCAAGGCGACCTCTCCTTCGAGCGGCTTCAGCGGATTCATGCGGCACTCCAGTCATTCAATGCAGATTCGAGATCAGCCGGTGTGCCCAGCGCGCGCACGTCGAGGTTCTTGTCGATGCGCTTGCACAGGCCGCTGAGCACCTTGCCCGGACCGCACTCGGCGATCCGTGAGCAGCCGGTGGCGGTCAGCGCCAACACACACTCAGTCCAGCGCACGGGCAAGTACAGTTGTTGCTGCAAGGCATCGCGAATTTCGTCGATGGTCAAGTAAGCAGCTGCTTCCACATTCTGAAAGACCCGAATGCTTGGCAACGTCCAGCGGACGGCTTCCATGGCCTCGCCCAGCTGCGCCGCGGCTTCTCGCATCAGCGGTGTATGCGAAGGCACACTGACCGGCAATTTGATGGCCTTGCGCACGCCGCGAGCAGCGAGTTCAGCCAGCGCACGATCCACTGCAGCGACGTCACCTCCGATCACGATCTGGCCGGGCGAATTGAAGTTGGCAGGCACCACCACGCCATCGCCAGAGACCGCCGCGCAAACCTCGGCGACCACGGCGTCTTCCGTCCCAAGCACCGCCGCCATCGCGCCTGCTCCCGCCGGTACGGCCGCCTGCATCAGGCGACCGCGTTGGCGCACAAGTCGCGCGCCGTCGGCGAGGGAAAGCGCTCCTGCGGCAACCAACGCGGCGTACTCGCCCAGACTGTGTCCAGCAAGGAAAGCTGGCGTCGATCCACCTTGTGACAGCCACACACGCCAGACCGCGATGGCGGCTGCCAACAGTGCCGGCTGGGTAAATTCGGTTTGATTGAGGCGGGCGTCATCGGTGGCGCTGGTGATCGACCACAGATCAATGTCCGCGCCTTCCGATGCCTCGGCGAAGGTCGACTGCACCAGAGTCGACGACGCGGCCAACTCGGCCAACATGCCCGGCGACTGTGAACCTTGCCCAGGAAATACGAACGCGAGTCTGGAATCGATCATGGGTTGAACAGACACAGGTTAAAGCGGGCGGCGATCATACGTGAACTCGCCGCGAAACCGTCTGTACGAGGGCGTATCGAAGCCGAATCAGCTTGCACATTGGCAACCGACAGGAATCCCCGCCAATCAATACCGAATCAGCGCCGAGCCCCAGGTAAAGCCGCCACCGAAGGCTTCCAGCAACAACAATTCGCCGCGCTTGATCTTGCCGGACTGCACCGCAAAATCCAGCGCCAATGGCACCGATGCCGCCGAGGTGTTGCCATGCTGATCGACCGTGACAATGACCCGATCCATCGACATCGCCAGACGCTTGGCAGTGGCCGTGATGATGCGCAGATTGGCCTGATGTGGAATCAACCAGTCAATTGCTGACTTGTCCAGCCCATTCGCGGCAAGGGTTTCTTCGACCACCGCATCCAATGTCTTGACGGCTACCTTGAACACTTCGCTACCGGCCATCAGCACTTTCATGCCGTGGTTCTTTTCGTCCTTGAAGCCGGCCGAAACGCCCACCGGCGTATACAGCAAATGTTTATGGCCGCCATCCGCATGCAAATGGGTTGACAGGATTCCCGCCTCGCTGTCGGCGCGCAATACCACCGCACCCGCGCCGTCGCCAAACAGCACGCAAGTGTTGCGGTCATCCCAATCGAGCAGACGCGTCAGCGTCTCTGCACCCACTACCAGGGCCGTGCGTACCGAGCCGCTGCGGATGAACTTGTCGGCGACACCCAACGCGTACATGAAGCCCGAGCAGGCTGCATTGACGTCGAACGCGGTGCAGCCGTTCGCTCCCAAGCGATGCTGCAGCAGACAGGCGGTGGAAGGAAACACCAGGTCGGGCGTGGTGGTGCCGACGACCAACAAGTCGATTTCACGCGCATCAACGCCCGCCGCGGCTAACGCGCGGGTGGCGGCCTCGAAAGCCAGATCGCCGGTGGTTTGGCCTTCTGCGGCAACGTGACGCTGACGAATGCCGGTGCGGTCACGGATCCATTCATCGCTGGTATCGACGCTACGCGCCAGCTCGGCGTTGCTAAGCACGCGCTCAGGCAGATAGCTGCCGGTGCCAATGATGCGGGCGTATGGGCTGGTCGACATGCAGTCTCCGTCTGCGGCAGCGGGTCAGAATGACCGCAAGGATGCGTCATCGGCATCGCGGCCGCCATGACCAAAATCATCTGCATTTCAATTCAGCAGCAACGCAAACGGCGGGCATTGCCCGCCGTCACGTTGTTATTTCTCCCTCGCGCTCAGCAGATCGTGCTGGGCGAGACGGGCTTATTCCTGGTCAGCCACCGGGTTGCTGGTCGCAATCACCTTCTTGCCACGGTAGTAGCCGTCTTTGGTGACGTGGTGGCGGAGATGCGTCTCACCCGAGGTCGGGTCGGTCGACAGCTGCTTGGCCGACAGGGCATCGTGTGAACGACGCTGACCGCGGCGGGACGGGGTGACGCGGGATTTCTGAACTGCCATGACTTCTACTCCGTACGTGACTTGGAAACGGTCTGACGACACCCACCGCGGGCGGGTCATCCCTGGCACAAGCGAGCGACCTGCCCACGTGCGCTTGCTGCTTTTACCACCCACGCGGCCGCTAGCGGCACGCCCAAGCAGTGAATACTTGTTTCTCGTCAATCCGTCCAACTTGCGACGGTATGCAGACGCTCTTACCTTTTGCTCGGTTTGAAGCTCGCCAGCGCCGCAAACGGATTGGGCTGACCCACTTCCTCTCGCTCAACCTCTTCGGCACCGACTTCCAGCTCGACGGGTTCGGTTCCAGGGCGCGCCGGCAACACCGGCAACGCCAATATCAACTCATCTTCCAACAAGTCCAGCAAACGCATCATGCCGTTGTCAGCCACCAACACCGGCTCAACTTCCGGCAGCAACGCGGCTTCATCCGCTTCGTCGCGAATCAATCCGAGCATCTGGTCGATCGCAACCGGGTGCAGGAACCGTTCAAGTGAACGCTCGCAGAGCAATGGCAACTGCGCAGTAGCGATCACTCTCGCGCTCGCCTGTGAACTCGCATCGCGCGAAAACTCGATCCGGAATTCGCAGCGACCCTCGCCGTCGGTGAGACTGGGCAGCAGCCGCGTCAGCCGCGCCAATTCGACATGACCTTCGTAGACTCGCCCGGCGCCCGCAGCACGCCAAACATCAATCGACTCGGGCAGGCCAGCGGACATAAGCCGCGAATCATAGAGCCATGACAAGGTGTCGGTCAATTGGCAGCGCACACTGTCCGGAAAACGGGGCGATTTACCGCCGCCGCCACATGGCTCAGACTCGGCAGCGGCATTGCGCAAGACTGGGAGCTTGAAGACGCGTGTTTCAACCGACCGACTACCTCGTATTTGTTTGCGCAGGCATGGTGCTCGCGGTGCTTTGCGTATGGGTCTACCAGAACAAGATGCGGCGGCGCACCGACCTGCTCGAGCAACTGCTCGACGGAGCTGACGCGCTGGAGGCTGCCTTGCAGTCGACGCGCAAGCGCATGAGTGCCATGAAGAGTGTCGTCGAACGCGTACCTTCGGATATTGCCGCCGTCGCGCAAGCGTCGCTGGATGCAGATGCCCCGGTGCAACAGGCCCTGCGCAATGTGCTGGAGCATCGGATGTGGATCGCCAAGAGCGCGCAGACCGCGACCTTGACCGAACTGCAAACGGCACTGGCTGCCATCCAGCGCTCGCGCGCGCAGATCGAGACTCGCCTGCACCAGTTGGAAAATGCAGGCGCCGAGTTGGCGGAAGTCACTCGCGGCGCACTCGAACAGGAGGCGCGCGAGCCAGCGTCCTTGCGTCGGAAAGTCGCTGACCGAGGCGACTAGTGGGCTGTAACGGATGAAGCGGAAGTGGGATCGCGACGGGATGGGCGTGCTGGACGCCGCTCCGGAGCGAGGCCAATAGCCAAAGCGATTGGCGGAGTGAGGAGCAAGTCCAGCGCGGCCAGACCGAGCGAGCTACTTTCGATTTGTCCGTTGCAGTGCACTAGTCTGCGCTGGTGCGCAGCGTCCGTCAGCCGCACTGCGCAGTCAGTCACCCGCTGGCAGCGGCCGCCACTCCACCTGCACATTGGCGATGACGGAGCGCACGCCATCCAAACCTTCAGCTTCGATCTCCAACCAATAAACACCTGCCGGCAATGCAGGCACGATGCGCCCTCGAAAACCAACGAGAGGATGTCGCGGATCGTCGGAGCCGGGAAACATCTGCTGGATCGCTGGCGAGTGCAGCCGGTAATCGAGCTCACCCAGCGTCAGTCCATCCAATCGCATCCGCACCGCAGCAAGTCCCACGCGGTCACGAATTGCCCACCCTTCGACGTCAATGTGACCGACATTTGCGGCGCCAGCAGCAGGCTTCGCCAAGTAGCCAACCGCCGGCGGCACGCAGCTGCGGGCCGAGTCAATCGCTTGAAAGTAACCGATCAAACGTTTGCGGCCATGATCGACACTCACATCAAACAGCGGCTGCGCGGCTGGAAACCGCGTACAAAGCCGCCGAAACCAGGCCGGACGCTGCCGCAGGCGGGTTGCGCTTTCTTCCAAGACCACCAGCACCGGATGCGTGTGTGCCGCGATCAAGGCCTGCTGCTCGGCAAGCTGCATGCGCATCAATTCGCCTTGGCGGCCATGCTTGACGTTGAGCGGATGATCGAGGCTGAAAACGCGACGTTGATCCTGCAATCCGAAGCCCAGCTCGGCCGCCAACGTGAAGTGATCGGCGATCACCACCGTGTCAGCGGGCAGCGCTTCCAGCGCGCGTTGGACGTATTCACCCGCCTGCCGCCAGCCAGTGAATCCATGCAGGTAAGCCGGACCGGAGGCAAGGCGCTGCGGCGCTTGCGCCAAGGTCAGCAGAATCACGAACAGCCCTCCCAGCGCCATCGCGGCCAATCCAATCGCGGCAGGAAGCAGCTTGTGCAGGCGCGTTTTTGCATCGGCCAATGCCGTTGGCACCAAGGTCGCCGCGATCAGCAATGCCGGCATGGGCCAATGCAGTCGGCTGCGCTCCGTATCGACAAATGGGCCAAGCAGCAGATAACAAGCCAGGATGCAGAAGCCGATGCCGGCGACCAAGCTCACATCTGCCCGACGTGAGCGTCGTATCCCCAGCCACAAACAAAACACCAGGACCGCAAACAATA
Source organism: Pseudomarimonas sp. (assembly GCA_052390415.1). GTDB lineage: Bacteria > Pseudomonadota > Gammaproteobacteria > Xanthomonadales > Xanthomonadaceae > JANNWF01. Next base: position 21,493 of record JBQTGY010000054.1, read on the forward strand.
CCGGGGTGGCCAACAGCGCCTGCAACAGCAAGTCGAACACGGCTTCAGGTTGAAAGCGCCACGGATGACGGTCAACAAATTGAAATGCAAAGCCGTTGCCTGCTTCAGCAAACTGATGCCACAGCAATGGAGCCAGGCCGATGGCTGAGCCGATGGATCCGGCAATCCAAAGCGGTGGCCGTCGCAGCAGCTGTCGACCCCCTGGATGGATCAGAAGACACAGCCCTGCGGCGGCGAATGGCACCGCAAATCGGTAATGACTCAGCCACCCCAACACGATACCCAGGGCCAACCAGCCAGCGCCGACGGATCGCGAAGTGGGCTGCTCTGATGCGCGCATCAAACGGGCCAAACCATCCACACACAGCAACACCGCCAGCGTCAGTGGTACATCGGGCAAGGCGAGCAAGCCATTGAAGGCGAACAACGGCAAGCACAGTGCCAACAGTCCGCTCATCCATGCATCGGCTGGCCTTCCCATCGAAGCCGCAATGCGCATCAGCAGGACAACCGTCAGCAAGGCCAGCATCACAAAAGGCAACCGCACCGCCCACTCGCGGTGACCACCAAGCAAGGTCCCAGCGCGGATCAGCCACGCCGTGAGGCCGGGTACGTCGTCATGGGCAAGTGCCAAATGACGGCTTTCCAGCCAATAGAACGCTTCATCGCCAAATAGCGGTAACTGCGTTGCCAGATACAGCTTGGCGATCAGCAGGCCGACGAACAGGCCGCCAAAGGCGCGCGCAGTTGGGGTGTTCAAGCCGAAGGAAGGCAGCAAGCGTTCGCTCTCTTCACAATGTTGTCCTCACCGAGTCGCGGCTACACTTGGGTCAACTAAAACGGAGTCGCAACGATGCCGGCATCTGACGGACACGCTTCGATGCTACCGCAGGTGCAGCACGATGCTTTGCGCGCAGCGGTGGCGCAAGTCAATCAACTGGTTCTGGGCAAGCCTCGCGAAGTTGACCTGGCCTTTGTCGCGTTGCTCTCGGGCGGGCACTTGTTGATCGAGGATCTGCCCGGCCTCGGCAAGACCACGCTGGCGCGCGCATTCGCCGCCACCTTGGGCCTGGGATTCCAGCGCACTCAATTCACCGCCGACCTGTTGCCCTCTGACATCCTTGGCGTATCCATCTACGAGCAGGAGTCGCATCAGTTCCGTTTTCATCCGGGGCCGATATTCACCCAATTGCTGCTCGCTGATGAGATCAACCGCGCACCACCGCGAACGCAAAGCGCGTTGCTGGAAGCAATGGCCGAAAATCAGGTCACCATTGACGGTCAGTGTCATGCGCTGCCTTCGCCGTTCTTCGTGATCGCCACCCAGAACCCGGTCGATCTGGCCGGCACGTTTCCGCTACCGGATTCGCAGCTGGATCGTTTTTTGCTGCGCATCGCGCTCGGCTACCCGGACGCCGCGTCCGAGCGGCGCATGTTGGCGGGCGATGATCGCCAGGTTCTGATCGCACGCGCGCGGCCATTGCTCAGCGCCGATGACGTGCTGGCCTTGCGTGCCGCCGTCGTGCGAATTCACGCCAGCGATGCCTTGATCGGCTATGTGCAAGCGCTGATCGCCGCCAGTCGTAGTGACGGCCGAGTCAAGATCGGATTGTCTCCCCGCGCGGGCCTTGCCCTGTTGCGCGCTGCTCGCGCACTCACCCTGCTGCGGGGCGGCGAGTTTGTGCTGCCGGAAACGGTGCAAGCGGTGTTTGCGGAAGTCGCTGCGCACCGCCTGGTGCCTGCGGGTGAGCGCATTGATCGCGCCGGGCTGGCCAAACAGATCCTCGAATCCGTGCCCGTGCCCTGAGCCGGACGATGCGTGCGATGACATCGGCATGGCGAGAGCGCTTGCTGCGCGCGGCGGAAGCCAAGCTGCCCGCCTTGACGCGTCTGAAAGCCAGTGAAGCCCTGCCGATTACCTTGGACCGGCGCCGCATTTACGTCGTTCCCACTCAGTTCGGACTTTTTTTTGGCGCATTTCTGGCGGCCATGACGCTGGGCGCATTGAACTACAACAACAACCCGGCGTTGATCCTGTGTTTCCTGTTGGCGTCGGTCGCCCATAGCGGTCTGTTGCTGGGCTTTCTTGCCTTGCGCGGCGTGCGTTTGCAGGAAGTCATTGGCGAGCCGGTGCACGCGGGCGAATCCGTGAACGTTCGCTTGCGCTTTGACGCCGCCGAGCCGCGGCAACGCCATGGCCTGGTGTTGCGACGAAATTCCGACATCAGCAGTTTTGCTCTCGGCACGGATGCTGGCACAGAAGTCACGCTGCAGGTTCCGACTTCGCTGCGCGGCTGGTTGAAGCTGGGCCGAGTCGAATTGTCGATGCGACGACCGCTGGGAATGTTCGTCTGCTGGAGTTGGTTGCACCCCCCCACCCAATTGCTGATCTTTCCGGCGCTGGAAGCCAATCCTCCGCCCCTGCCGCTCGCCGGTGGCGAGGGTTCGCCGGTCCGCCAACGAGGCCCCGAAGAGGAGGTGCATGGATTGCGCGACTATCGGGTGGGTGACCCCCTGCGCAGTATCGCGTGGAAACGCAGTGCCCAGCAGGCACGCACCCTGGTCAAGGAATTCGAGTCACCCGCTGGCCACGATGTGCAGCTTGATTGGGATCGTCTGCCCGGGTTGGGAATGGAGCAACGAATCAGTCGCTTGGCTACGTGGGTGGTCGAATCCGAACGACGCGGATGCACTAGCGAGTTGCGTATTCCCGGACAGACGCTAGGTCCGGCTCGCGGTCGAGCCCATTTGCACGCATGCCTGCGCGCGCTGGCCTTGTACGAAACAACGGGTGCGGACGGGGTGCAGCGGCCGTGAAATCGAGCACCAAGGCCATTGCGCCGCGCAGCCCGATTCTGGATCGAGGCAGCGCGCTCGCCTGTCTGATCTGTGTCGCCGCCTCAGTGCTGCCGTTGGCAATCGCACTGCCTATCTGGGTAAGCGCTTCGGTGCTTGGCTTGCTCGCACTCGCGTCCGCAGCGCAATGGCGACAGTGGGCGATGCAGGGCTGGCTGCGAGTACCGTTGACCTTTGGTATGGCAGCGTTGGTGATGTTCCAGTTTGGGGTCGGCTTCGGCGGCGCCTTTGGCCGCGACACGGCTGCTGCGCTGCTGGCGGTGATGTTGCTGCTCAAGCTGTTTGAACTGGTGAGCGTGCGCGACGGCCGCGCGGTGGTGGTTTTCTCGCTGTTTGCCATCTTCGCTTCGTTTCTCCAGGACCAGGGCCCCGTGGTGCTTGGTCTGGCCCTGGTTGCCACGCTGATGACATTGGCGACCCTGGCTCGCCTCGCCGAAGTGGAGACACCCGCGCAGCAGTCGTTGCCGCGCATCACGGTGCGTCCACGACTGCTGCAAGTCGGACGACTGACGGCCATCTCCCTGCCATTGGCATTGGTGGGCTTTTTCCTCTTTCCGCGACTCGCCAGCCCACTGTGGGCATTGCCACAAAACAGCGATGAGGCACGCAGCGGATTGTCCGAGGACATGTCTCCCGGCGATATCAGCAGTCTGTTTCTCGATGACACGCCCGTCATGCGGGTTCGCTTTGAGGGCCCGACACCCGCAGCAAACTTGCTGTACTGGCGTGGGCCGGTGATGGGTAGTTTCGACGGTCGGCGTTGGACGCGCTGGGCGGGTCTATCCAACCTTGACCCGCCGAGCGTGGAGGTGTTCGGAGAGCCGTTGACGTACGAAGTTGAACAGGAACCGACCGAACGGCGATACCTGTTTGCGCTCGACCTGCCGATCAGCTCGGGCTCCAATCGGCGCCTGAGTTATGAACGCAGCTTGCTCGCCGACAAGCCGCTCATCGGCGTCACTCGCTTGAACCTGCAATCGCATACGCAGTACGTGCTGGACCGTCAGTTGAAGGCAACCCTGAAGGGTTGGTTTCGCAATTTGCCAGATGGCTTCAACCCCCG
>JBQTGY010000055.1:0-13992 GCA_052390415.1 Pseudomarimonas sp.
GCCGAGCCACGGCCTGAATAATCAACTGCTATTCGGTAAAAGAAAAATCCACGGTTTTCACCGTGCTTGAGGTCAGCGGCGCAGTTTACAGACTGGTCGCGAAACGAGCCTAGCCCGGGCATTTTCACGCGACCTCATGAAATGTCCGGGCTAGGCTCGTTTCGCGCCCAGTCTGTAAACTGCGCCGCTGACCTCAAGCAAGGTGATCACCGTGGATTTTTCGTTTACCGAAGAGCAGTTGATGATTCAGGCCGTGGCTCGGCGCATCGCCCAAGAAAAAATTGCGCCGAGTGCCGAACACCACGATCAAACCGGCGAGTTTCCCTTGGCGAATATTCGCACCTTGGGTGAAAACGGGCTCATGGGTATCGAAGTGCCGGCGGAATACGGCGGCGCGGGCATGGACCCAATCAGCTACGTGTTGGCGATGATCGAGATCGCGCACGCGGATTGCGCGCATTCGACCATCGTTTCGGTCAACAACTCGCTGTTCTGCAACGGTATTCTGAAGTTCGGATCAGAACCGCAGAAGCAGAAGTACGTGCGCGCGATTGCCGAAGGCAAGGAGATCGGTGCGTTTGCACTGACCGAGCCGCAGTCAGGTTCCGATGCCACCGCCATGCGCTGCCGCGCGAGCAAACAAGCCGACGGCAGCTTTGTGGTCAATGGCAAGAAAAGCTGGATCACTTCCGGGCCAGTCGCCAAGTACATCGTGCTGTTCGCCGTCACGGATGCCGAGAAGGGCGCGCGTGGGATCACGGCATTCATGATCGACACCGCCAAACCGGGCTTCCGGCGTGGCAAGACCGAGCCCAAGCTCGGCATTCGCGCCTCCGCGACCTGCGAAATCGAGTTCGAGGATTTTGTGGTCGATGCCGAAGACGTGCTCGGCGAAGAAGGCCAGGGCTTCAAGATCGCGATGGGCGTGCTGGATGCCGGCCGCATTGGTATCGCCTCACAAGCGGTCGGCCTTGCGCGCGCAGCGTATGAGGCGTGCCTGGTATTCGTGCGTGAGCGCAAGGCATTTGGCCAACCGATTGGTTCGTTCCAGATGACCCAGGCCAAGATCGCCGACATGAAGTGCAAGTTGGATGCGGCGACCTTGCTGACCTTGCGCGCCGCGTGGACCAAGGGCGAGACCGAGAAGAATGGCGGCCGTTTCAGCACCGAAGCTGCGGTCGCCAAACTCACCGCATCGGAAGCCGCGATGTGGATCACCCATCAGGCCGTGCAGATTCACGGCGGCATGGGTTATTCCAAGGAAATGCCGCTGGAGCGCTATTTCCGCGATGCCAAGATCACCGAGATCTACGAAGGAACCAGCGAGATTCAACGCTTGGTGATTGGTCGTAACGAGACGGGTTTGCGTTGATCCAGCGCCTTGATGGATACGCATGGCCATGTATTGAAACGGCCGGACACACACGCGATCGATTGCCTTCGAAGCTAGCCCGGATGCAGGCCGCGGGCCGTATCCGGGGGTCTGCCACGTGCCGCGCCATGGTGGTCCCGGATTCTGCTTACGCTACATCCGGGCTACGTTCACTGACTGGTTGCGCAATAGGCGTGCAGTAAATGGCGTGGTAGTGCGTTTTTCGGTGGCCGTTGCACCAAGCCGGCGCTAGACTTCGCGCCACTTCCACGCCGCGCTTAACGCCATCGCCATGAACACCGCCCCGAATGATCCGCGCTCTCCGCTGTTTGACGTGCTGGAGGCGCTGAAAGGGCGCTTGCCGACGCCACGCCTGAAAGATGCGCGCTTGTTGGCTGAAGTGTTCTGTCGACGTATCCCGGAAGACGATTTCCGCAGCCGCAGCGCGGCAGACTGGGCCGGCATGCTGGCTGGTCTGCTCGATTTTTTGCGCGAACGCCGCAGCGATACGCCAAAGGTCAGACTGTTCAATCCCGGCATTGATGAATGCGGCTGGGAGAGTTCGCACACGGTGCTGCAGATCGTCAATGACGACATGCCATTTCTGGTCGATTCGGTGAGCATGGCATTGGCTTCGCATGACGTGCTTATCCATGCCTTGATTCATCCCACCATCGAGATCGCGCGGGATGCGGGCGGCCACATCCTGTCATTGGGCGAACGCGGCAAGCCCGAATCGATCATTCATATCGAGATTGATCGGCAGTCCGAGCCCACCGAGTTGCGTCACATCGAAGCTTCCGTGTTGGCGGCGTTATCGGATGTGCGGGTTTGCGTACGTGATTGGGCGGCTGCACGCGACAAATTGATCGAGTGCGCCGACAGCTTCGACACGGCGCAATTGCCGATTTCCGATGCCGCACGCCGCGAAGCGCAGGAGTTCTTGCGTTGGGTGGCTGATGACCATTTCACCTTTTTGGGCTATCGCGAATACGAAGTGGCGCCAGACGGGGGCGAAGAAGTGTTGCGCGCCTTGCCAGCCAGTGGCTTGGGACTGCTGCACAGCCAGCCGCCGAGCGACAAGCCACGCAAGCTGACCAGTTTGGCCGCGCACAGCCTGCCGCAATCGGGCACCGCCGAGGCTCTGATCCTGACCAAGACCAACTCTCGCTCCAGCGTGCATCGGCCGGGGTATATGGACTACATCGGCGTGCTGCGTTTCGACGCCAATGGCAAGCCGATTTCGGAAGCGCGCTTCCTCGGCCTTTACACCTCAAGCGCCTACAACCGTCGGCCCTGGGATATCCCGCTGGTGCGGCGACGCTTTGAGTACGTGATGCAGAGCTCGGGCCTGGCAGCGAACAGTCACAGTGGCAAGGCGCTGCGGCACATTCTGGAAACGCTGCCGAGGGACGAGTTGTTCCAGTCCAGCGGCGAAGAGCTGGCACGCACGGCGATGGGCATTCTGGGTCTGCAGGAGCGCTCGCGGACCAAGTTGTTCCTGCGTCAGGATCGTTACGGCCGTTTCTTCTCCGCGCTGGTTTATATCCCGCGTGATCGCTTCAATACCGATGTGCGCAAGCGCATCGAGGCGATGCTGAAAGAAGCCCTGCACGGCGAGCGCCTGGATACCAATATTCAAGTTGGCGAATCGCCATTGGCGCAATTGCATCTGTTGATCCGCCCGCGCAGCGGTGAAGTGATCAACGTCGATGAGCCCGCGCTGGAAGCCGCGCTCGCGCGCATCGTGCGCAACTGGCAGGACGAACTGCGTGAACGTCTGGTCACCCGTCACGGCGAGGACAAAGGCTTGCGCCTGTCGAACCGCTACGGTCGCGCCTTGCCGGCGGGTTACATCGAGCAAGTCAGCCCCGATGTGGCAGCCGACGATGTCGAGCAAGTTGCGCAGCTTCGTGGCAGTGACGACCTGCGCATCGACCTGCATCGATACGAGTCCGGTGGCTTGCGCATCAAACTGTTTCGATTGGGCAGCGATATCGCACTGTCTGACGCGCTGCCGATGATGGAGGACATGGGTTTGCGCGTGTTGGCCGAACATCCATTCGAGCTGCGCGTCAGCAACGACAGCATCTACATCCAGGATTTCGAGATCGATCCGCCGGCGGGTCTGGACGTCGATGTCGAGCGTCTGCGGCAACCGTTTGCGACGGCCTTCGAGGCGATCTGGCGTGGCCAGGCCGAAAGCGACAAGTTCAATCGTCTGCTATTGCTGGCGGGTTTGGGCTGGCGCCAAGTCGCCATGCTGCGCGGCTACTGCAAATTCCTGTTGCAGACTGGCGTGCCGTTCTCGCAGACCTACATGGAGGAGACACTGGCGCGCTATCCATTGCTGGCGCGGTTGCTGGTCGAACTGTTCGAAGCCAAGTTCCACCCGGCGACCGGCACCGAAAACGCGGAAGACATCGCCCAAGGGCAGGCCCGAATCGGGCTCGAATTGCGTGCCTTGGCGACCGACGAACCGGCCGCCGAGGGCTTGATCGACGCCCTGGTCAAGGCGCGCGGTGGCAATCGGCTGGTGCAGATGGCGGCCGCCGAAAAAGCGTTGGACGGACTGCTGGACAGCGTTTCAAGTATTGATGAAGACCGCATCCTGCGCAGCTTCATCAAGGTAATTCGCGCGACCTTGCGCACCAGCTTCTATCAGCAACCGGAAGGGCATTACGCGGACACCATCAGCTTCAAGTTTGATCCGCTGCTGGTGCCTGATTTGCCGAAGCCGCGACCCTACCGCGAGATTTTCGTTTACGGCCCGCGCGTCGAAGGTGTGCATTTGCGCTTTGGACCAGTGGCACGCGGTGGCCTGCGTTGGTCGGATCGGCGCGAGGATTTCCGCACGGAGGTCTTGGGCTTGGTGAAGGCCCAGATGGTGAAGAACACGGTGATCGTTCCGGTCGGCGCGAAGGGTGGATTTTTCGTCAAGCGGCCGCCAGTGGGCGGTGATCGTGATGCGATCCTGGCCGAAGGCATTGCCTGTTATCGATTGTTCATCACCGGTTTGCTGACCATCACCGACAACCTCGTCGAAGGCAAGATTGCCTATCCCGACGCGGTGGTTCGCCATGACGCTGACGACCCGTATCTGGTCGTTGCTGCCGACAAGGGAACGGCGACGTTCTCAGATATTGCCAACTCGATTGCCGAGGAACACGGCTTTTGGCTGGGCGATGCGTTTGCGTCAGGTGGCTCGGTGGGCTACGACCACAAGGGCATGGGCATCACGGCCAAGGGCGGTTGGGAGTCAGTCAAGCGCCACTTCCGCGCGCTGGGTCGCGACTGCCAAACGCAGGACTTCACCTGTGTCGGCGTTGGCGACATGTCCGGCGACGTGTTCGGCAACGGCATGTTGTTGTCGACCCACATTCGCTTGTTGGCGGCGTTTGACCACCGGCATATCTTCATCGACCCGAATCCCATCGCGGCGCGCAGCTTCACCGAGCGCTCGCGTTTGTTTGCATTGCCACGTTCGAGTTGGGAGGACTACGACCGCGAACTGATCTCGGTCGGCGGCGGCATCTGGCCGCGCAGTGCCAAGAGCATCCCGCTCAGTCTGGAAGCGCGCAAGGCGCTGGGTATCGATCTGTCGATTGAAGCCATGGCGCCCAATGAGCTGCTTTCATCGATTCTGAAGGCGCCGGTGGACCTGCTCTGGAACGGCGGCATCGGCACTTATGTCAAAGCCGCCAACGAGACCCAGGCTGATGTGGGTGATCGCGCCAACAACGCCATTCGCGTGGATGGTTATGAGCTTCGCTGCAAAGTGGTGGGCGAGGGCGGCAATCTGGGCATGACCCAGTTCGGCCGCATCGAGGCTGCGCAGAATGGCGTACTCCTGAACACCGACTTCATCGACAACTCAGCGGGTGTGGACACCTCGGATCATGAGGTCAACATCAAGATTCTGCTGAATGATGCGGTGGCGCGCGAAGAGATGACTCTGCCCGAACGCAACGCGTTGCTTGCGCAAATGACCGCCGAGGTCGAACAACTGGTGCTGGTCGACAACTATCGGCAGAACCAGGCCATCAGCCTGATGGAACGCATGAGTGTCACCCGGCTCGGCTCCAAACAACACTTCATCCGCACGCTGGAGTCCAAGGGCCTGCTGGATCGCGCCATCGAGTTTCTGCCCTCGGACGCCCAGTTGTCGGAGCGCAAAGCGCGCGGTTTGGGCCTGACTCGTCCTGAGCTTTCGATCTTGTTGTCCTACTCCAAGATCGTTGCCTTCCAGCAACTGCTGGATTCCGACGTTCCCGAAGATCCGTATCTGTCGAAAGAACTGTCGCGCTACTTCCCGGAACCGTTGCGCGAGAAATACGGCGAACACATGCAGAGGCATCGCCTGCGCCGCGAAATCATCGCCACTGCGGTGACCAATTCGATGGTCAATCGCATGGGTGCGACCTTCGTCATGCGCATGCAGGAAGACACCGGCGAGAGTTCGGCCGCCGTCGCCAAGGCCTACAGCATCGCCCGCGAAGTGATAGACGCTCGGCAGTCCTGGGGCGAAATCGATGCGCTGGACGGCAAAGTCAGCGAAAGTGCGCAAGTCGACGCGCTGATGCGTATCTGGAACGTGTTGCGGGCGATGACCCGTTGGCTGCTGCAACGTCCCGCCAGCGAACGTCGCGACATCGCCGCTTCGGTTGCGCGCTATCAGCCGGGTATGGCTGAGCTGTCGACCGGCTTGAGCCGCGTGTTGAGCGGTGACGACAAGCGCGAATTTTCCGAAGACCGCGCGCATTGGTTGGATCTCGGGTTTCCGCAACCCCTTGCTGAGCGACTGTCTTTGTTGCCGCAGTTGGGCTCGGCACTCGACATGATCGAAGTCGCCCACGATCACGGCGTGTCGGTGATTGACGTGGGCCGGATCGGATCGGAAGTGGGCCAGGTGCTGCATTTGCGATGGCTGGCGGAACGGATCGAGGCGCTTCCGGTGGACGGTCGTTGGCACGCTTTGGCACGCGGTGTGTTGCGCGACGAACTGCAGTCGCAACAGAGCGCGTTGGTGGCGCAGTTGCTGGATGACAAGGAAACCGCCATCGAGGATCGGGTATCGACCTGGGTAGACCGCGACGATCCCGCCCTCCGATTCACCTTGCAGATGTTTTCCGAGATTCGTGCGCAGCGTTCGGCTGATTACCCGACCGTGTCAGTGGCGGTGAGACGTCTGGCGCAGTTGGTGACGTACGCGGAGCGCTAGGCGGAGTTGATCCGGGCCGCGCATTATTGCTGCGGGCACGGGCGTTGCCACCACCGGCGGCCGCGGCGATCCGACCGATGGCGTCGCTCATCACTTGAGTGATGCGCTCGGCTACGTAGCCCGGATGCAGCGAAGCGGAATCCGGGATTGCGGCCGGTTTGAGGGTTGCCCCGGATTCCGCTTCGCTGCATCCGGGCTACCAGGCGCTGCGGCTGCTCCCACTTCGCCTTGCGCCGGTAGCCTTCGCGTGGTCCTATCGACATACGTGCAACCGCCACTGGAGACGCTATGTCGACCCCGCCTCGCCTGGCGTTTGAGGGCAGCAAGACCCCCGAGGCGCAGGATTCACTGAAGACCTTGCGCGCCCGCTACGGCGAGTGCAGCGTGGCAGACTGCGACGTCATCGTCGCCTTGGGTGGCGACGGTTTCATGTTGCAAACCCTGCATCGGCATCGCACCTACGCCAAGCCGGTGTATGGCATGAAGGCCGGGACACTCGGTTTCCTGATGAACCAGCATCGGCCGGAGGATCTGGTCGAGCGCATCATCCGGGCCCAACCAGCCGTGCTGCGTCCGCTGGAAATGGTTGCGCAGTCGGAGTCGGGCAATACGGTTGAGGCCGTCGCCTTCAACGAGGTGTCGCTGCTGAGGCAAACCAAGCAGGCCGCCAAGATTCGCGTCTCCTTGAACGGCGAAGTACGGCTGGAAGAGCTGGTGTGCGACGGCGTATTGGTATCGACACCGGCCGGCAGCACGGCCTACAACCTGTCCGCACACGGGCCGATTTTGCCCTTGGACAGCTCAGTGCTGGCGATGACGCCGATCAGCCCGTTTCGACCGCGTCGCTGGCGCGGTGCCATCTTGCGCGCACATACCGAAGTGCGCTTCGAGATTCTCGACCATTACAAGCGGCCGGTCAGCGCGACCGCTGATTCATCCGAAGTGCGCGATATCGTGGAAGTGGTCATTCGCGAATCCACGACGCGCACGGTGACCTTGTTGTTCGATCCCGAACAGCATCTCGAAGAACGCATCCTCAATGAGCAATTTGCCTACTGATGCGCTGACGGACAGCTCCCAGGGCGACCCCAAGTCTCAAGCGGCGGCTCCATCCGCGGGCGCCTTCGTGGTCGCTATCTCGTCGCGCGCGCTGTTTGACATGGAAGATAGTCACGCCTTGTTTGAGCGCGAAGGTCTTGATGCCTACGCGGATTTCCAACGCCGTCACGAAGAGGATCCGTTGGGGCCGGGCATCGCCTTTCCGTTGGTTCGCAAATTGTTGGCCTTGAACGCTCACAACGCCGCCGACTTGCCGCGGATTGAGGTCATTCTGCTGTCGCGTAACTCCTCGGATACGGGCTTGCGCATCTTCAATTCGATCGAACGTCACGGTCTGGACATCGTGCGCGCAGCCTTCACCAACGGCGCCGCACCGTTTCCCTACATCAAGCCCTTCGGCGCGCAATTGTTCCTCTCGGCGCATTCCGAAGATGTGACCAGCGCACTCGCTGCCGGCGTCGCTGCGGCGACGATTCTGCCCAGCAAGGCGCCGACCCGGGCCAGCGATCAGTTGCGGATTGCCTTCGACGGAGACGCCGTCATTTTCGGTGATGAGTCACAACGCATTTCCGACGAACACGGCTTGGCCGCATTTTCATTGCACGAATCCGAGCGCTGGTCCGAGCCACTATCGGGAGGCCCATTTCGCGGTGTGCTTGCCGCCCTGCACCAGATTCAAGCCGCCTTTCCGATCAATCGATCGCCCCTGCGCACCGCCCTCGTCACCGCGCGCTCAGCCCCGGCCCACAAGCGCGTGATCATGACCTTGCGGCAATGGGATGTAAGGATTGACGAAGCCTTGTTTCTAGGCGGTCGCGACAAAGGCCCGTTTCTCGAAGCGTTCGGGGCAGACATATTCTTCGATGATTCCGCGCTCAACGTGGAGTCGGCGAGGCGGTTTGATGTGGCATCGGGACATGTACCGATGGTGGTGCGGAGTTGAGGTGTCGTCGCATCGGTGTCGATTCGACCCAAGCCCGAATCGAGGCATCGCTTCTCCCGCTGGGCTAAAGCGTCTCGCATTATTTCGTCTGCCGCGAGTCCGAGCGTTGGGCAAGCGAACGAACGCAGCTGCAGCATGCGGATTCCGTGCAAGTCGGTCACTTCCACGCAAGACGGTCACTGATCCCGTGGCCATCAGCGGCGGCGAACGCGCCTTTTTCATTGCCTTGGGTGGACGCATCGCGCGCATACGCAAAGATCAGGACATCACCCAAACACAACTCGCCGATTTGATCGGCATCACCCAGCAGACCATCAACTCCTACGAGACCGGTCGGCGACGCCCAAGCCGGCTGCTGAAACGACAACGCCCAGCGTGAGGGCTGGGCGTTGAGGGTGGGGCGCTTCGATTGTGCTAACGCGGCGGGCCAAGGCCCGCTCTATTCAATCCGACTTATCGGGTTACTCGAAATCAATGACACTGACCCCACCGATCCCACCGATCCTCTGACCCCACCGATCCTCGACCTGCCCGTGTACCTCGATGCCGACGTGCGCGAGTACTTGGCCGAGCGCGCCAAGGCCAAAGGCATCGAACTCGGCCGGCTGGTCAACGATCTGCTCAAGCGAGAGATCGATTTGATCGAAGCGGTCAAGTAAAACGCCCGGCGCGAGGTCGGGCGTTGGGGCAGGCGAACAAGCGCAACTGAAACTTGCGCGAAATCAAATGGCTCTGACCCTATCGATCTGAAATGGCTCTGACCCTATCGATCTATCGATCACTGACCCTATCGATCACTGACCCTATCGATCATCCCTCGGCTTCGTCAACCAGTTCAATTTCTGCAAGCTCACATCTTTTCCAACCCAACCTAGCCTCCGCAAGTCTGACCCCTTTGAGACTCGCGAATCCAATATCCGCAGCATCAAGATTTGAGCGCCTCATGTCAGCACCATCTAGCCATGCACCTGCAAGGATTGCCCCCTCAAGATCAGAACCGCACAAATTGGTTCGGAGCATTAGTGCGTTTGCCAAATTCGCACCATTCAGGTTCGCACCACTCAAATTTGAACCAGTGAGATCGGCACTCCTTAAATCGGCCGACGAAAGGTCGAAACCAGACAAATCCCAATCAGCAAGCAGTGCCCCATGCAGCGACGCGCCACTCAGATCTTTGGCAGCCAATTGCTCGGCGTCGAGAGTGATTGATGTGCCATCGCGTGCTCGTACTTCTCTCATCTGTTCCCCCAGTCCATCGGGTCAGCTTTGATTTCGCGGATTGGATAAGCCATTGGTGCTTGGCTAGGCGAAAGGGCACCCGGAACAACACCGGGCTCTTGCCCAAATATTCTGCCTGCAACATATCGATGGGCACCCTCCACAATCACGTTTCCATCGACAGAAATTGGTGGAGCGGAGCTGCCTGAAGCCAGCCTTTCAACGTAGTTTTGAACGACTGGAACGGATACCGCTCGCGGGAGCTGGATCGACACGAGTGGAAGATTCAGGCTTTGGATCGGCCGTTCCAGGGATCAGCTGCATTGAGTCAGACAGTGGGAAAAGCCACGCAGTGTTGCATGTTCGCCTGCGTGTGCCGATCGCGGCACCGTGTCTGCGGGCAAACGAATACCCATGAGGCAAGAAGCGTCAACTTCGGCATGGTCAAAAGCCGACAACTATCCCTTCACTTTGCTGCCAACGCGAAACGCCGCCTTTTTCTTGGTTGCAAGTGGGGAAACCACCGGCTCAATCGGCGTGCCGGCTGTTTTCCTACGCTTGGCAGGCTTGCTTGCGACTGCCTTCCCGGGCTCGACCGCCGCAGGCTCAACCGCAGCAATATTGGCCGCTTTCCTTGCCGCCTTGCGCTGAGTCTTCAACTTGGGTGCAGGCACGCTCGCAGCAAGCGCTGCACTTGCGAGCGAAGCTTCCAATTCATCCAATGCCTCAGCGGTGTAAGGCGCCAGGCGTTGCATATGCGGCAGGCTGTCGCGACAGCCAGTGAAGCCGAAGTGCAGGTGGCCGGCGTAGCTTTGGCAGGTGATGTTGAGGGCTTGGCCGTGCGATACCAGTGATACGGGATAGGAAGCTTCCATCTGCGCGCCGCGAAAATACAGCGGGGCATCCGGGCCGGGCACGTTGGAGATGGTGATGTTGAACATGGGGCGGGTGCGGCCGCCTACGCCGGTCAACAAACTGGCCATGTAGGGCGCCATCAACAACAGCGTGTACTGCAACATCGACTTTCGCGGCAGGCTTTGCACATGCTCCTTTGCCCGGCGCGTGGAAGCGCGGATGGCGGTCAGGCGCTCGATCGGGTCCTCGATATCAGTGCCCAACGTGGAAATGATGAAGGTGATGGCGTTGCCGGCATCGGCGCCCGCTTCATCGTCGTCGCTGGGCCGGACTGAGACCGGGATACCCGCTGTCAGCGGTTTGTCGGGCAGTTCTCCCAGTTCAAGCATGAAGCGTCTAAGTGCCGCGCCACATAGAGCCAAAACCACGTCATTGAGCGTGGCGTTGCCGGCCTTGGCGACCGCCTTCAGTCGGTCCAATGGAAAGCGAGCGGTGGCGAATCGGCGCGGGCCGCGAATGCGCCCGTTGAGGATCGATACCGGCGTATCGAATGGCACCGACAATACGTCGTTCTTGTTACGCACAGCACTCACCATCGCTCCAAACGCACGCGCGATATTGGGCATTGAACCGGCCTGGCTACGCACCGTTTCGACCAGTTGTGCGGCCATCTGCGCGACGGTGGCGGGTGGGACATCCTGGTCGCGTTTCCTTGGGCGTGCTTCTGGCTTGATGGTCCAGAACGGGGCGATCTTGCGGCTGGCCTTGCGGTCGGTCGACATCGCGCGCACCAACAGCTTGACCCCGCCAATGCCATCCATCAGCGCGTGATGGACCTTGGTGTAGAGTGCAAATCGCCCACCCTCCAAGCCCTCGATCAATTCGACTTCCCACGGCGGTCGCGTCAGATCCAGAGGTTGCGAGTGCAAGCGGGCGATGAGCTGACCCAGCTCACGCTCGCCGCCGGGGGCGGGAAGCGCTGAGTGGCGCACGTGGTGTTCGAGGTCGATGTGGTCGACTTCCATCCACAGCGGAATCAAGCCGCGCAGCACAGGGGTGTGCAGTTTGCGATTCCAAGGTGCTTCCACGGCGGTGGCTGCGCGTAACGCCAGCATGATGTCGCGGACGAAGTCGGGACCAGCGTCATCGGGCAGGCTGAAGGGCATCAATGCACCAACATGCATGGGCGTTTCACTCGATTCCACCAGCAACCACGAAGCATCGAGCAGATTGAGCGGGCGATTGGCCATGACGTTCCTTGGCGATACGTGAAGGGCGTTCGATCCCGCCACGGTAGAAGATCGACGGCTGTGACGCCATAGCATTCGCGACATGGACGCGAATCGATTGGCCGGCCCGCCCCTTCACGGCCGAGTTCGCACTGTGACGGCCAATCGGCATACTTCGCACATGCCCGCCACGTTCCCTTACTGGAGAATCTCCAGCTTCTACTTCTGGTACTGCGCAGCGCTCGGGGCGTTCACGCCGTTCTTCGCGCGCTGGTTGCATGAGTTGGGTCTTGAGGGAATGGCCATCGGCACGGTGATGGCCATGTGGTACTTGAGCCGCGTCGCCGCGCCGCCAGCGTGGAGTGCGCTCTGCGCCGGCTCGTCCCATCCCTTGCGCTGGTTGCAACTCGGTTGCGTGGCAATGACCGTATGTTTTGCCGGATTTCTGCTCGCGCGTGGCTTTTGGCCGCTGCTGCTGACCATGCTCGCGTTCGGCAGTTTTGCCAATGCGGTGCTGCCGCAGTTTGAAGCGATCACCCTGGATCGGCTCGGCCCCCGTCGCGAGAATTACGGCCGTGTGCGCCTGTGGGGCTCGCTGGGATTTCTCGCCATTGCCGTCGGTTATGGGCCGCTGTTGGACGTCACCGGCATATCTGCGCTGCCGCTGCTGACCTTGCCCTTGCTTGCGGCGACCTGCGTGGCAGCGCTGGCGAATGGACGCTCGGCACATGCGCTGCACGATGCGCCGACGGCGTCGGTGGGCGAGATTCTGCGGCGCCCGGAAGTGCGAGCGTTTTTCGTGATCGCCTTGTTGATGCAGATCGCTTTTGGTCCGTTCTACGTGGTCTTTACCTTGCAACTGAGCGCTCATGGACACAGCGGGACTGTCATTGGAATTTTGTGGGGGCTGGGTGTCGTTGCGGAAATTCTGGTGTTTCTGTTCATGGCTTCGTTGTGGCGGCGTTGGAGCACGCAAACCATCTTGCTCACGAGTCTGGCGGTGACTTCGGTGCGTTGGAGCGTGGTGGCCCTGCTGCCTGAATCTCTCACCGCCATGGTGTTGGCCCAGTGCGCGCACGCACTCAGCTTCGGTGCCTTTCATGCGGCCTGCATGCAGCGCGTGGCTGAGTTCTTCCCCGGTCGACTTGGGCAGCAGGGGCAGGGAATCCTGTTTGGATTCAGCTCGGGCATCGGTGGCGTGTTGGGCGCCCTGATGGCCGGCGGCTTGTGGCAGCTGGCTGGTGGCACGGCTGCCTTTCTGGCGGCGTCCGGCGTCTGTGTGTTGGCATGGCTGGTGGCTTGGTCGACGCGAATGCCGAATCAGCCGATTGCCGATACGGAGTCGGTCAGCGCTGCGAGCAATCCGGGGCTGGAACCAGCCTAGCGCGGCCCCGCGTGGCACCAGCAAGCGAGTGTTGCAGCTCAGGCAGCGCCGCGCACGGCACACGAATGTGTAGCTGCACACCGGCACTGGTGAACGTTGATTCGGTGATGCTGGCGTGGTGTGCGGCCAACAATCGATGCACGGCATCGGCATGCTCAAAGCCGCAGTGCAGTTCGCCCAGCACTTGCTCGACCAAAGCCACCCGCGGCGCGCAGCGCAGGCACTCGGCTGCCGTGCCACCGTAGGCGCGGACCAAACCGCCCACTCCCAGCTTGATGCCTCCAAACCAGCGCAACACCACGACCAGCACGCGATCCAGCTGTTGACCGTTGATCGCCGCAAGTATTGGCCGCCCAGCGCTGCCGGCAGGCTCGCCGGCATCTGCGCTGCGGTAGTGCTGGTCAAACTTCCATGCCCAACACGCGTGGCTGGCGCTGGGATCACTGAGGTCCGCCAATCGCGCTTCCCAGCTGTCCAAATCGCCGAGCGGCTCTGCGATCGCGTGGAAACGACTGCGATTGATCTCTGCGCTGTGCCTCCAAGGCGCCGACAACGTGAATCGGTCGCAGCTTGCGGATTCGATCAACGACGGATCCGTCAACGCGCAAGTTCCCAGTTCAGCCATTCCTGCACATCACTTGGCAGCTCGGCACCCGGATACAGCTGGTTGATTCGCAGCAAGGTCGAGCTCAATGCCTCGGCGTCGTCTGT
>JBQTGY010000056.1:0-114229 GCA_052390415.1 Pseudomarimonas sp.
TCCCGCTGGCGCGGCCCTCGCTTGTTCTTTGCGGCAATCGCTGCGTTGCTTCTCGCCGCAATGGGCCCACCATTCCGGCTCGTCGCGCCTTGCGCTTGCCGCAAAGCCCTGCGCGATCATCCACGCCCCCTCATGAAATATCCGGGCTAAGCAGCGGTTGCGCGGCGTGCGCAATCCCCGGCGACCGACTGAGCGCGAAGCAGGGATTTCGAAGAGCGTCATGCGCCGGCCTGCGGGCCGTTGCTTTGCAAACTTTCCTCGTTACTTCGAGCGTTGAAGATCGGCGACCCAGAGACGGCAAAATCGAGCGCACAAAAAAAGCGGCGGGCCGGTAGGCCCGCCGCTCAGAGTTGATGCGTGTAGCGTTTACTTAGAACTTGACCGTGAAGCTGCTGAAGAAGTAACGACCGGCCTGATCGTATCCACCCGGCGCATTACCGTTGAGCGCCAAGCTGATGCCGACCAGAGGCGGCTCTTTGTCGGCGACGTTGTTGATGCCGACGGTGAACTCGCCGTACTCGCCGATGAAAGCCGAGGCGGACAGGTCGAAGTAGCTGTAGCTGCCGATACCACCGGTGCCCAAGCATGGCAGCGAGTTGGCAGGAACCACCGGCGTACCCACTGCACAGTTCAGACGCTCCGTGATGATTGGCGTACCCGCGTCGGTCTCATACGAGAGGCCGTCGAAATAGCGCCAGCGCAAGCCGACCGTGTACCAGTCGCGGGCGAACCGCACATTGGTGATCGAGCGGAATTCCGGCGTCTGGCACTGCGGGTTGAGCTTGCCCACGCAGTCAAAGATTGCGTCTTCGTTGACACCCGGCAGCGGGTTGAACTCTTGTTCGAGCAAGTAGCTGCCCTGGAACGCGGTGGAGAGCGAACCGCCCAACACGTCAAAGCGGTAGTTGGCGCCCAAGTCGATGCCGCGGAAGGTCTGCTCGCCGAAGTTATCGGTCAGATTACGTACGAAGCCGGCAGTGGCCGGATCGCTGCCACGGAACAGATCGCCTGACGCGCCACGACGGATGTTTTGGCAGAGCGTAGGATTGCCGGTGCGTGCGCAGAAGTCGAGGATCGTCTGCGCGCCGATGGTGCCGATGGTCTCTTCCAGCTGGATATCGTAGTAATCGATCGTCAGTTGCAGGTTTTCGATCGGAGTGACCGCGAAGCCAAAGGTGATCGAGTCTGCCGATTCCGGCTTGAGGTTCGGGTTGCCACCGATGAACTGGTTGTACTGGGCCGCCGAATTGTTCGGGATGTTGCCGTACTGAGCCGCCGTGACGCCGGTGTTCTGGCACTGCGCCAAGGTGAATTCCGGGGTGGCGCCGGCACAACCATCCGCACCGCCGAACAACGCCAAGGACTGCACGGCGAACAGGTCGTTGGTGCCTGGCGCACGAATTGCGTGGTTGAAACCACCACGAATACGGAAGGTACCGAAGTCCGCACCCGCACCAATCTTGTAGGTGTCGGACTTACCCGCCAACTCATAATCGGAATTGCGGTAGCCGAGATCGACCACCAGGCTCTGCAGCATGCCAGCGTCGCTGATGATGGGAATGTTGGCTTCCGCGAACAGTTCCTTAACCTTGATTTCTGCATCCACAGGCGTCGCCGAGCTTCCCGCGCCGGCAAAACCGCCCGTCGCCGAGATGCTGTCAGCCGCGAAGGTGTACTCGTCACGCCGCGTCTCGAAGCCCGCGACCAAGGACACCGTATCGCCCTTCGCCGAAGGCAGGCCGAAGCCAAGATCGCCGGTCACATAGGCGTTGACGACGGTCAGGGAGGTATCTGTCTCTTGGATGCTGATGCCAGCCAAGGCGTCGGCGGCGGCTTGGGTTACGCCACCCGGCACGAACACACGGTACGGAATGCAGCCAGCGAACGAACCAGTCGGGCAACCCAGGATCGCGGAGCGGATCCGCGTGGTGATGAAATCGTTGAAGCCCTGGCTTTCGTCACTCGTGCGGCCGTACAGGAACGAAGCGTTGTAAGACCACGAGTCGGTGATTGCACCCTCGGCACCGGCGACCACGCGGAACGCGTTATTTTCGTCGACACGGATACGCGGACCGCCCTCAACGTTGCGCTTGGCGACGTAAACATCGACCGGGCCGTCGGCCGGATCAAAACCGAGGTCCGCGCAAGCGGTACCGATCAACGGGTTGTTGCAATTGAGGCCAGAAATCAGGGTGAAGAAGGCACCGGACTCAGCGATCTGCGTCGAGTCCTGACGGTTGACCATCATCGACTCGAGGTAGGGCTTGAAGTGCTCGTTGACTTCGTACTTCAGCGACGAGCCAAAGGTATAGCGTTCATCCGGACGCTGGTAATAATTGATCGGAGCGTAGTTGTACGGCGCGCCGTAAGCGGCATTGAAGCTGCCATTGGGGTTAAGGCTGGCCGGGGTGCCCGCACCAACGCTCGGCTGATAGAAGTAGAAGTTGCCGGCCGCGTTGGTGTTGGAGCCACCACAGAAGATGCGCGGGTTACGACCGAAGCGGATTTCCTGGCCCAGGGCGCATGAAGAGTAGTCGCGCTGCCCCTGGAACAACGGATCGTTGTCACGCCAGGTCAACCATGCCATGGCGTGGCCGGCACCGTCAGCGAAGCTGCTACCGATAGCGAGATCCACATTCTTCGAAATGCCATCGAAGCCAGAGCTGCCATCGGGGACGTTGAACCCGCGCTCGCGCAGACGGGTCTGCATGAACTCGTTTTCATTGTCGTGCTGGTAAGCCGAATAGCCTGCGCTGATGCTCACGCCTTCAAACTCGGTGTCGAGCACGAAGTTGACAACGCCGGCGATGGCGTCAGAACCGTAAACGGCCGATGCGCCGCCGGTCAGCACGTCAACGCGGCTGATCAGCGCGGATGGAACAATGCTGATGTCAGCCACTTCCAATGCACCAGTGGCCAGGCGGAAGCCATTGACCAAGGTGAGAGTGCGCTGCGGGCCCAGGCCACGCAGGTCGACCGTCGGGTAGCCGGTAGACGGATTGTTGTTGAAGGAGTCAAACGCCGGCGACAGCTGCGGATACTGGTTGACCAGGTCCTCAACGCGGGTCGCGCCGGAGTACTGGAACTCTTCGCGCTGGATTTCAACGACAGGGGAAGAGGCGGTGATGGCTTGGCTCTTGATGCGGGTACCGGTGACGGTCACCGTGTCAAGCGTTTCGGCATCAGCCTTTTCGCCTTCATCACTCTGCGCGAACGCAGGGTTTGCAGTGAGGCTCATCAGGCCAAAGGCGCCGGCCAGAAGGCCGAGGCGCACTGCGTCGCTCAGCAGATTACGGTTGCAATTCATTCGCTCTCTCCAACGTCAGAGGGTAATTACTTGATACAGCTTCAGGATCAGCAATGCGGATCAGAAAGGGTTGAGTCTTCCGGTCCTTGGAAGTACCGGCCCAGCAGGTATGGCCTGTCTTGGGCACACGGGTGCGGCGGAGTCTATCAACAAATATTTAACAGCGAAACCCCGACGCAACGTCACTGTTGCTATTTTGCAACAATCGCTGCTGACCCGCTGGCTGATCGCAACTCTGGACCTCGATTACCTTGGCACTACTTGGAGCGCACACGGATGCCGCCCGAAAATGACTCCACGCGGATGTCGCCGTTGCCGTCAAGCAACTGCGTGTCAAGGTGGGCGCCTGGTCCGAGTTCTTCACGTTCGACCCTACCCACGTCGCTGCTGAGGTCGCCACTGAATGTCTCCGCGCGCAAACGGGCGGAGGTTCCCGGCGCAAGATTCAATTGAACGTCACCACTCAGACTCTCGATATCAAAGCGCGCGCCCCCCACCGCTTGCGCGGTCAACAGCAGATCGCCGGACACGGTGGACACCTGCAATCGTTGCAATGCGTTTTGTGCCTTCACGATCACATCCCCGGAAACCGATTCAGCCACCAATCGCTCCGTGACCGTCGCGTCGATGCTCACTCGGCCGCTGACGGATTGCACGCTGGCGTTGCTGGCGCTGCCATCGATTTCAATCGCACCGCTCACGGTTTCGATCTCCAGCTCGGCGGCGGTGCCGGCATACTCGATCCGGCCGCTGACGCTATTGATTTCGCTGTGCTGCCCGCCTACGCCGACAACCTCGACATGCGCTGAAACACTACTGACGTCGACCGACACGCTGGCCGGGAGTTGTATTCGCAGATCACTGCTCTCCGCCTTGCTGCCGCCCCAGCCACTAAACCAGCCGCCACCAGACTCGGGGTATTCGACTTCAATTGAGAGGTGCTGCCCATCGCCAACGATTTTCAAGCCCTTTACCCCTTCGCCCAAGGTGCCGGTGATGGCGACGTCGGAGCGATTGCTGGCTTCGACGCGAATGCTTCCGCGTACGTTTTCAATCTCGACGGTGCCGTCTGCCGCAATTTCCCGAGTTTCGTTGATCGGCTCACTCGCTTGCGCAGGAGTGACCATGAATAGGGTGAAAGCCAAAAGAGCGGTGATTGCGGCGGAGGTAATGGTGCGCATGCTGAAGTTCCTTGAACGAATGACTAACTTAGCCACGTGGGGCGACTGAGCTGCAGACGGCGCGCATATACACGGCGCAGCTGCCCGAGCAGAAATTTGGATTGCGGCTGCTGGCGCAAGGCGACCTGTAGTTGCTCGGCGCTGCTATCGAGCTGATTCAGGGTAGTTTGCAGTTCAGACGGCACCGGCACCGGAGGCAAACTGGTCAGCGCCGCGCGATACTCAAGCGCCAGCCCATCGGCGTTGCGTGAGAGCAGGCTGGCGGACTCCGCGTATTGCGGTTGGCGGGGATTGCTGGTGCCATCCCTGCCATCCTTCGAACTGTTCGTTACGCCTATCAGCAAGGCGGCGAAGACTGCACTGGCAGCCAAAGCAGGGGCCAGCCAGTGGTGTCGAGACAGTCCGGGTGACGCTGAGACGGGCGCTGATTCGCTCGCGATGCGCTCTGCAATGCCGGCCCACAAGTCGCGGCTGGGTTCACGCTCACGGCGCAATTCACGAAGTTGTCGGCGCAATTCGAACTCGTTCATCGGTTTCCTCCCAAATGTTGCCGAAGCAGACCGCGGGCGCGATGTAGCTGCGCCTTTGAGCTGCCTACAGCCATTTCCAGTTGCACGGCGATTTCTTCGTGCGTCCAACCTTCGATATCGAACAGGATCAATACGGCACGGGCCCGAGGTGGCAGACGCGTGACCAAGGCACTCAGGTCGATACCCAGGCTTGGTTCGGCCGCCACACTGGCATGCAATTCGAGGCTGTCGTCCGTCGTTTCATTGGCGACACCGCCCGCACGGCGGCGCACATCCATCAAGGCGGTATTGATGGCAAGCCGGTACAACCAGGTGCCAAACGCGCTTTCACCGCGAAAGCTGGGCAAAGCCTGCCACGCGCGCACGAAGGCGTCTTGGGTCAGTTCTTCGGCGCGCGCGTCAGAACCGCCGAGCAAGCGCCAAATAGCGCCATGCACACGCCTCACATGGCGACGGTACAGCTGTTCGAACGCTGCCTGATTGCCAGCGGCCGCCCGTTGAACCAGCGCGGCATCGGCGTCGGCCGCGACATCGGAAAGAGTCTGATCTGAAGTAGGAAGCATGGCGAGCATGATCCGTCGGATGCGAAATGCAGCGCGAGGGTTTAGTTGCCGAACTGCAACCGACGCCGAACGGCAGATCTTCAGCCGCTGGGCAGGCGGCCTTGCGCGTGGGATGCAAACGGAGCCGCCACGCTGACGGTGGCGAAATGGATATCGACGATGTCGTCGACATCATTGGCATACCCACCCGCCATGCAGATGGCTATCGGCAAACCCACGCGTTGGGCGGCCGCAAGCACCATGTGATCGCGCTGCGCGAGACCTGGCTTGCTCATCGCCAGCAAGCCGAGGCGATCACCGACATACGGGTCAGCGCCGGCCAAATAGATGATCGCATCGGCCTGCGCCCGCTCGAGTGCGACGGGCAGCCAACGCGCGAGGCAGTCCAGATAACGAGCGTCATCCATGCCGCTGGGCAAGGCAACATCCAGATCCGACGGTGGCTTGTTGGCGGGGTAGTTGCGTTCCGCGTGCATCGAAAACGTGAAAATGTTGGCGTCGTTGGCACACAGCAGCGCGCTGCCGTCGCCTTGGTGCACGTCAAGGTCGATGATCAAGAGGCGGTGTGCCAGACCTGCATGCTGCACATGGCGGGCGGCAATCACCGCATCGTTGAAGACGCAGTAGCCGCCGCCTCGATCGAAGGCCGCGTGGTGGGTGCCGCCCGCCAGGTTGACGGCGACACGCTCGCCGCCTATGGCAGCCCGCAGGGCGGCGATGGTTCCGCCTGACGAACGCCGTGAGCGTTCGACCATGGCGGAGGACCAGGGAAACCCGATCCGCCGCATCTCGGTCGCGCTGACCTCGCCAGTAAGCATACGCGCGACGTAGTGGGGGCAATGCACGCGCAAGAGATCAGCTTCGCTGGCGGCTGCAGGTTCGACAAGATTGATGGCGAGGCGCGACGCGGCGGCCATTACGCGCGCATGCAGGCGCGCGTACTTGTCCATGGGGAACCGATGCTCAGGCGGCAGCGGCAGAACGAAGTGGTGACAGTAGAACGCCAGCACGAGGATGTCGCGAAAACAGAATCCCGCTGTGGGACTTGGCCCGTCAGGCGACTGCTGCCCGGCGCATGTTCATGTTGGCTTGCTGGTCGCCTAGCGCGTGAGCGATGCGGTTGATTTCGGCGGTAAAGGTGGCCGGGGAGCGCTCACCAAACTCAGCGAGGAAGGCGCTGATTGCTTCCAGCTCGGCCTGCCAGCCCTGATTATCAACATGCAACAGCGTCTCGACAGACTTCGGAGTCAGGTTGAGACCCTCCAGTCGCAGGTCACTCACTTTCGGCAAGTAGCCAATGGCTGTCGACACCGCTTCCACCCGATTCTCGACCCGCGCCAACATCCATTCCAATACCCGCAGGTTGTCGCCGAAGCCGGGCCAGATGAACTTGCCATCACTGGCCTTGCGAAACCAATTGACGTGAAAAACCTGCGGCAGCTTGGCGCCGGGGGTGTCGAAGCTGAGCCAATGCGCGAAGTAATCGCCAAAGTTGTAACCGCAGAACGGCTTCATTGCCATCGGATCGCGGCGGACCACGCCTACCGCTCCGGTCGCGGCAGCGGTGGTTTCCGATGCCATCGAGGCGCCAACCAACACACCATGGCTCCAGTCACGCGCTTGGAATACCAAGGGCACCAAAGAATCGCGGCGACCTCCGAACACGATGGCCGAAATAGGCACGCCCTGTGCATCTTCGGCGCGCGGACTGAAACTGGGGCACTGTTTTGCGCTCACCGTGAAGCGCGAATTGGGATGTGCCGCCGGTCCGTTGGTGAGATCGTAGTCACGGCCACGCCAATCGGTGACCGGAGTGCCCGGCAGTCCCTCCCACCACGGCTGGTTGTCAGCCGTCAACCCGACATTCGTAAATATCGCGTCGTGGCCCAATGCCGCCAGCGCATTGGGATTGGTCTTGTCGCTGGTGCCCGGCGCGACGCCGAAGAACCCTGCTTCCGGATTGATGGCCCAGAGTCGGCCATCAACACCCGGCCGCGTCCAGCAAATGTCGTCGCCCACCGTCCAGATCTTCCAACCCGCCTCGCGATAGCCTTCCGGCGGGATGAGCATGGCAAGGTTGGTCTTGCCGCAGGCACTGGGAAACGCCGCAGCGATGTAATGCGTCGCTCCCGCCGGATTCTCGACACCCAGAATCAACATGTGTTCGGCCAGCCAGCCTTCGTCGCGCGCCTGCGAACTAGCGATGCGCAGCGCGTGACACTTCTTCCCCAGCAAAGCATTGCCACCATATCCAGAGCCAAACGATTTGATCGTCAACTCGGCCGGGAAATGCATGATGAAACGACGCTCGGGATCCAGATCGCCGATTGAATGCAGGCCGCGAACGAAGGTGCCTTCACGCTCGATCCGCGCCAGCGCTGCCGCGCCCATCCGCGTCATGATCCGCATGTTCGCCGCCACGTAAGCGCTATCGGTAATCTCGACCCCACAGCGCGCCAGCGGAGAGTCAATCGGACCCATGCAGTAGGGCACCACATAAAGCGTGCGCCCACGCATGCAGCCCGCAAACAATGCATCCATCTTGGCGTGCGCTTCCGCAGGTGCCATCCAGGGATTGTTCGGGCCAGCGTCCTCGCGATCGGCAGTGCATACGTATGTCAGGTGTTCGACGCGCGCAACGTCCCCCGGATGCGAACGATGCAGGTAGGATCGCGGATGGGTCTCCGAATTGAGCGCCAGCAGATCGCCGGTCGCCAACATGCCGTCAACCAGCGTTTGATACTCCGCCTCCGATCCGTCACACCAGTGGATCGTCTGCGGTTGGGTCAGCTGCGCAACGGTGTCGACCCACAGGTTGAGGGCAGCAAGCTGGCTTGACATGAGTATGGAAGGCTCCACGGCGAATGCGCCGATTGGGTGAGGTTTGGCAAGCTCAAAAGCCGGCAAGGTGCGGCGGCTTGCGCTGAAGTTGAGCGGAGATTTTAGCCGCGCTGGAACCGGATTCGATGTCTACCGGTGGAACAGCCGCGCCTCATTTCACCTCGACCGCCACCATCATGGGCTGGACTTCGGGCGCTGTGACCGAAGCCCTCCGGCGCTTGAGTGGCGCAGAAGAACACGAACACTCAAAGCGTCGTCAAGCATGACGTTTGCGGCGGGCTCACGGCGCAATGCACGTGGTCACTTCAGGGGATCAGCGTGTTCACCACGTGCGCAACGTAGGCGTCAAAATCCTCGTGACTCAAGCGCGGTTGCTTGAGTTGCAGCGACAGTTGCAGGAATCCAACATAGGCGGCATAGGTGAGCCGCGCGCGTTGCTGGGCTTCCGCTCGGGGCATGCCGATTTGTCGAAACGCCAGGCTGAGATAGTCGAGGCGCCGCTTCGATACGCGCTCCATCACGGGTTGCACCAGCGGGTGATCCAGGGCTTTCAGAAGCTCCGAATAGATAATGTGTCCCTTGGCTTCAACGGCAACGCGACGAAACAGCTCGTTCATGCGTTCACGCGGATCGGCAATGCCTTCCAATCGCGCAAATACTTCTTCCAGTTCGGTCTGCTCCCACCGCTCCAGCGCGGCGGCCAACAGGGCATCGCGGGAAGGGAAGTGCCAGTAAAAACTTCCCTTGGTGACATTCAGTCGCCGCGCCAGTGGCTCGACGGCGACACCCGCGACACCCACTTCGGAAAGCAAGTCGAGGGCCGCTTGCGCCCAGTCGCCTGCAGACAAGCGGGGGGCGCGTTCAGTTTTGTTGAGGACTGTTGACATGTGGCGAGTCTAGCGATGCGGGCCGCTGGTGCAAGCCGCACACTCCGGATTCAAGTTCAGGAAAACGCGTGACCCGTTCCATACGCAGGCGTATTGACATGCCAACCCCGACCATTCCATACTCCGCCGTATGGCCGCCATTTCCTTTGTGATTCCCGCCGCGCCCTCGCCCATGACGACGCGGCTGCCGCGCGCCGATGGGGTACAGCTGGCGGTGACCACGCACGGTCCCGACGCGGCAACCCCAGTGTTGTTCACCCATGGCTTTGGCCAAACCTGCCAAGCCTGGGAGAACAGTGCACGGGTATTGGCTGAGGCTGGCTACCGCTCGCTGCTGGTCGACGCCCGCGGTCATGGCGGCAGCGATTGGAATCCGCCAGACCTTGCTTATTCGATGCAGCAGTTTGTCGACGATCTCGATGCGATGGCCGATAACGCCTGCCGTGATGCCAGCACCCCGCCCGTCTTGGTAGGCGCTTCGATGGGCGGCTTGATAGGGATGTTCAGCGCCGCGCGCGCGCCGGAACGATTCCGCGCCCTGGTCCTGGTCGATATCACGCCACGCTGGGAGGCCGACGGTGTGGCTCGTATCCTCGATTTCATGGGTGCACACCCGGACGGATTTGCCGATTACGAGCACGCGGCCGAAGCGATCGCCGCCTACCTGCCGCATCGACGCGGGCGCAAGACACCCGAGCAAATGCGAAGTTTGTTGGTCGCACGCGCTGATGGCCGGTTGCGCTGGCATTGGGACCCGCGTTTGCTGAATCAGATTGCCCGCGGCGGCGAGCGCTATCAGGACGACCTGGTTGCCGCCGCGCGCCGCGTGTGTGTACCCACGCTGTTGATCAGCGGCGGACAAAGCGACTTGGTTTCATCACGAAATGTCGATGAATTCCTGCAGTTGGTGCCGCATGCAACACACGTGCAGATCGCCGAAGCTACCCACATGGTGGCCGGCGACCGTAATGATCAATTTACCGCCACCATCCTCGGATTTCTTACCACTTTGGCAGCCGCCGAAGCGTCCACCGGAGCATCGTCATGAGCGTACTCACCCCCTTTCTCGCCTTGTTGGTTGCCGGGTTGTTGGCCGCCTACTTGCGGGTGTCGCTGCAAACGTGGGCGGCCCTGAGCATCGCCGCACTCGTCAGCGCCGCATTGCTGCTCGGCGCCAGCATGATCGCAACCGTCATTGCCGGTGTGATCCTGCTCGTGGTGGCTGTGCCCTTGCTGCATCTGCCCACTCGCCGCCACAAACTCACCGCGCCGCTGCTGCAGATGTATACGCGCATGCTGCCGCAGCTTTCGGACACCGAGAAGACGGCGCTCGAAGCAGGCACGGTGGGATGGGAGGGCGAATTGTTCTCCGGCCTGCCCAATTGGAAACAATTGCTGGCTCAGCCGAAGCCTGAACTCAGCACCGAAGAACGCGCCTTCATCGATGGGCCGGTCGAAGAAGTCTGCAAATTGACCAATGACTGGGAAACCACCCACGACCGCGCCGATCTCGCACCCGAGGTCTGGGAATACCTGAAGAAAAACAAATTCTTCGGCATGATCATCCCCAAGCAATACGGTGGCTTGGGCTTCAGCGCGCTGGGCCATCACAAGGTCATCCAGAAACTGTCGTCGATTTCCAGCACCCTGTCATCGACGGTTGGCGTTCCCAACTCGTTGGGACCGGCTGAATTGCTTCTGCATTACGGCACTGAGGAGCAGAAGAATCACTACCTGCCGCGACTCGCCGATGGTCGTGAAATCCCCTGCTTTGCGCTGACCGGCCCGTTTGCGGGATCGGACGCGACCTCGTTGCCGGACTATGGCATCGTTTGCGAAGGTGACTGGAACGGCGCCAAAGTGCTGGGCGTCAAGCTGACTTTCGACAAGCGTTACATCACCCTGGCACCTGTGGCCAGCGTCATCGGGTTGGCGTTCCGTCTGCTGGATCCGGATGGCTTGCTGTCGGAGGAGAAGGACCGCGGCATCACCTTGGCGTTGGTGCCGCGTAGCGCGACCGGATTGGAAATCGGCCGCCGCCATTTCCCACTGAACTGCGCATTTCAGAACGGCCCAGTGCGTGGCAATGGCATCTTCCTGCCGTTGGCGCAATTGATTGGTGGCGAGGAGTACATCGGCCAAGGTTGGCGGATGCTCGTCGAATGTCTGTCGGTCGGACGCGCGATCACCCTGCCCTCCACCGCCAGCGGTTGCTCCAAGTTGGCGGCGGTCACTACCGGCGCCTATGCGCGCATTCGCAAGCAATTCGGGCTTTCGATTGGACGTTTTGAAGGCGTCGAAGAAGCGCTGGCGCGGATCGCCGGCTACAGCTACGCGATCAGTGCGTTGTCGGAGTCGACCGCAGCAGCGGTGGATCGCGGCGAAAAGCCCGCTGTGCCCTCGGCCATCGCCAAGTACCACTGCACTGAAATGGCGCGGGAAGTCGGCCGAGACGCTATGGATGTGCATGGCGGCAAGGGCGTGATTCTGGGGCCGAAGAACTACCTCGGCCGCGGTTGGCAAGCCGCCCCGATCTCGATCACCGTCGAGGGTGCCAACATCATGACTCGCTCCCTGATGATCTTCGGACAGGGTGCGATCCGTTGCCATCCGTGGGTGCTGAAAGAGATGCAGGCCGCCCAGCATCCCGACCCGGAAACCCGTCTCCACGAATTCGACCGCAACCTGTTTGGTCATATCGGATTTGCGGTATCGAACGCGGTGCGCAGCTGGGTGCTGGGGTTGACGGGTGCGCGCATCGGTCGCGTTCCCGGCGACGCCTACACACGACGTTATTACCGCAAGCTCAACCGCTACTCGGCCAATCTGGCCTTGCTCGCCGATACGTCCATGCTGCTGTTGGGCGGCAAGCTGAAGTTCAAGGAGAGCCTGTCGGGCCGCCTCGGTGACGTGCTAAGTCAGTTGTATATCGCCTCGGCCATGCTCAAGCGTTACGAAGACCGTGATTGTCCGGCGTCCGAGCGGCCACTGTTGGCGTGGGCATTTCACGATTCCGCCCACAAGATCGAGCTGGCCTTGTCGGCGGCGCTGCGCAATTTCCCGATTCGGCCGGCTGGCTATGCATTGTGGATGCTGGTGTTCCCGTGGGGTCGGCGCGCGCAAGCACCGTCGGACCGCTTGGGCCACCGCGCCGCCAGCCTGCTGATGAATCCGTCGGAAACCCGTGATCGCATCGGCGAGGGCGTGTTTCTCACGCCGTGTGCCAACAATCCCGCCGGACGCATCAACGCAGCACTTCCGAAAGCCATTGCGGCTGAGCCGGTCGAGCGAAAATTCCAGAAACTGGTGAAGTCGGGCGAGCTGAGCAGTCTGGATACGCATGCACAACTGCACGAGGCGCAATTGAAAGGCATGCTGAGCGTGGACGAGATCAACTTGCTCAACGAGTGGCAAGCGATAGTGCATGACACCATCAGCGTCGACGATTTTGACCCCCGTGAGTTGGAGTCAGCGGCGATGGCCTCCACCAATTTGCCGCGACGCGCGGCCGCGTAAAGGAGGCTTGCATGGCAGCCGTCCCGAACACGCTGGCGCAATACCGTCGTCTGGCAAAGCTTCCTGCCGGCGGCTGGCTATTCAGCCGGCTGGTGTGTTGGAAGGCTCCCTACTTCGGCAGCATCCGCCCGCGGGTGCTGACGCTTGAGCCCGACCGCTGTGTCATCGAAATCGATCACCGACGGCAGGTGCAGAACCATATCGGCACGGTGCACGCGATAGCGCTGTGCAATCTGGCGGAAATGGTGGCTGGCCTGTGCTCGGAAGCCAGCCTGCCGGTGTCGATGCGTTGGATTCCCAAGGGCATGGAAGTTGAATATCTGGCCAAGGCCAACGGCCGCATGCGCGCCGTCGGAGCTCCCGGCGTGCCCGCCGTGCACGCGGAACACGGCTATGAATTGCCGATCAAGGTCAGCGTCACGGATCCGGCGGGGGTCGAAGTATTTCGCGCCAACATTCGGATGTGGGCGACGCCACGACCGCAGCGAAGCTGAAAGAGCGCGCAAGCGCTCACAAACGTCCGCGTCGATCTGCTTCGGCA
The DNA here is from genome assembly GCA_052390415.1 of Pseudomarimonas sp. Classification (GTDB taxonomy): domain Bacteria; phylum Pseudomonadota; class Gammaproteobacteria; order Xanthomonadales; family Xanthomonadaceae; genus JANNWF01. The sequence goes on from JBQTGY010000056.1 coordinate 13,367, forward strand.
AACAGACCGGACACATCGATCCCGCGCTGCAAACCCATTGCCTTGAAGCGTTCGCCCATTTCCCCTGGCAACAACAGGCGACGGGCTTGCTCGGTCATCCGCGCGCCTGCAGACGCATCGTGCGCGGCATCGACCTGACTCGACTCCAATTGCTGCAACAAGCCGCAGCCCAGCAGAAATCCTGCTTGCGGCGCAAAGCCCGCCAGTTCGAACCCCGCAGCCTCTCCCGCTTCAGCCACGGCGCTGAAATCGACGAATGCGGTGATGTCGGAAAGTCCTGGCAACCACAACGGCTCCGCATGCGCACGATGGCGGTAGTGACAGATCAAGGTGCCATCGACGCGCTCGGGCAGATAGAACTCGCTGCGTGGATAGCCATAGTCCAGAAACAGGACCAGGCCTTGTTGCATGGCCTGGGTCACCGCCTGCAACCACCACGGCAGCTGCACCAACACCTCTGAGCGATAGCCGACCGGCAGCCGCCTTCCCAGCGCGCGCTCGATGTGGTTGACCGCGCGCAGCAACAGCGCATCCGCCGGCCGATCAATCCGAACCAGAGCCCCGTCGACATCCAGACCAACGTGCTCCTCCTGCAACTCTTCCTGGCCAACCGCAAAGCGCGTGGTCGGCAAGGCATCCAACACTTCGTTTGCGAACAAAACGCCACGCCAAGGCTTTTCCGGGAGACTAGTCAACCATTCGACGCGTGACAGCAGGTCGGCAGGCAACTGCGCACTCAGCCGTTCCTGCTGGCGCTGACGCAAATCGGCGCTGGGCTCCAGAATGAGATATCGCGCGGGCAGCACACCCAGCCCCTGCAGAGCCAGCAAGACATCGCGAGCAAACGCGCCACTGCCGCCGCCGAGTTCGACAATGTGGGCCTCACCTCCCAAAGCAGCAAGCGTGCGTGCGAACGCGTTGGCAACGCTTCGCGCGAAAAGCGGGCCCAACTCGGGGGAAGTGACGAAATCTCCCGCTTCACCAAACTTGGTCGCACCGGCGCTGTAGTAGCCCAGACCCGGCGCGTACAGCGCCAACTCCATGTAGCGCGAGAATGGAATGCAACCTCCGCAACTGCGAATTTCTGCGGCGATAGCCTGTCGCAACCTGTCGCTATGGGCCGACGTATCGGCGTCTGGTGCAGGCAAATCGAGCAAGATCACGTCACCGCACCCGCTGCACGTGGTTCGCAACAGGATTGGCCAACGCTGAGCCCGCACACACAAAGCGGCCCGACCACCAACAGAGTGACCATCCGCTTGTTCCAGCAACTCTTCACTGGGATTTTTCCGCCATTCAAACGCAACGGACAAAGTAGCGCGAACCCGTGTGAGCGAACAGTTCTCACGCACAATTCCTTACTTTCGATTTTCAGCGACCGCCCAGAGTGAACAAGCCTCCGAATTCACGACCCGTCGCCTTGGTGACCGGCGCGGCCAAACGCATCGGCGCAACCATCGCCCAACACCTGCATGTGGCGGGCTACGACCTTGTCCTGCATTACCGCGAGTCCGAAGGACCCGCGCGTGAGCTGGCTGCAAAACTCGAAGCCGAGCGCGAGGGCAGCACTCTGCTCTTGCAATGCGACCTTGCCCAATTGGACGCGCTGGTCGGCCTGATCGATGCCACGCTGGTACGCTTTGGTCGGTTGGATGCATTGGTCAACAACGCATCGAGTTACTACCGCACACCCGTTGGCAGCATCACCCGCAACGATTGGGATGCGCTGTTCTCGGCCAATGCGATGGGACCGCTGTTTCTCACTCAGGCAGCCAGCCAAGCATTGCGCGCGCAGCGTGGTTGCGTCGTCAACATCGTCGATATCTACGCGGAGCGGCCGTTGGAACAGCACACCGTCTATTGCATGGCGAAGGCGGCGCTCGGGATGATGACGCAGTCGCTAGCGCGCGAATTGGGGCCAGAAGTGCGAGTCAACGGCGTCGCGCCGGGCAACATGTTGTGGTCGGAAAATCCGGTCAAGGCGGAAACCCTGGGTATCGTGGTGGATCGCACCGCGCTGCGTCGGCAAGGCCAGCCGTTGGACGTCGCCGAAGCGGTGCGCTGGTTGATCGTCGATGCGCCTTATGTCACCGGCCAGATCATCCGCATTGATGGTGGGCGCTCGCTGTTCATTTGAGCGTTGGGCTATTGAGATGCCGGCTGATCCGAGCGCCGACTCCTTCCAATACTGTCCCGAGAACCGCTGATCGAAGCACGCGCAACGATCAGGGCGAACCGACCGCGAGCGGTTCGAAGCCCTCTGGTTTGACTGCAAAACGCTCGTTCAGCAGTTGTTGCACGGCGGGAATCCGTTGTGGTTTGTCGGTCAGCCACATTTTCACCCGGTCACCATCCAGCGATGCCAGCACGTCTATGTCCAGGTCGCAGATTCCGCTCGCCATGCGCAGCGGCGAGCGACCGTGCTGACGTTCGATGCGTTTGGCAGCGACGCGGACGGCTTCCAGGTCAGCTTCCATATGTAGCTCAACCAACTGGTTGAGGTAACGCTGTTGGCCGCCAACGATATCGGCGCCCTCGACCGTGCGGCTGCTGCCAACGACCGCACCCAGCTCATTCAGGGCTGCTCGTGCTTGCGCCAACACGCTTTGAGCGTTGTTATTGCTGCCGAGCACCAATAGCCAATGGCTCGCTTGTGCTGGCTCAGCCATTGCCAGCGCCAAGCCGAAAATCGCGCTCGATGATCACGCCAACCGACTTCGCCAGCGGCACCGCCTGCGGCTTGTCGATGCGCAGGCGCAACCAACTGACGCCGAATTCTCCCCGCAGAATCTGCGCACTGGTTTCCGCCAAGGTCTCGATCAACAACCAGCTGCGCGCCTGTGCATGCTGGCGCAGGCGGGAGGCGATGACGTCGTAATCGAGCGTATCAGCGACGCTTTCAGTGGCGGCTGGCAGTCGATTGTCGAAGCCCATCCGCAACGACATTCGCAGTGGTTGCGCTGCCGTCTGCTCGTGCGGGTGAATGCCGATGATCGTGTCGATCGTGAGCTCATCGATGATGATGTAGTCCATGGATTTCCGGGCGACCCTGTGGTTGGAAGCAGCGGAGCATGCTCCGCTGCTCTTGCATACTGCGCGGCAAAACTTGCACCGCGCAGATGGCCATCTGCATCACGCTGGTTGAACTTGCGGTCGGCGGATGACGCCGTTCAAGCAACGTTTGGCCCCGCCGTCGCCGCCATTTCCCAGCGCGGCCGAGCGGTGATCGCCAGTGGCTCGGTTTGACCAGCGCGCAAGCGCAGCCAGCCGGCGAAGGCGATCATGGCGCCGTTGTCGGTGCAAAACTCGTGACGCGGGAAGCACACTCGGACGCGCCTCTGCTTGGCGACGTGAGCCAGTCGCTCGCGCAAGTGCAGGTTGGCGCCTACTCCGCCCGCCACCACCAAGGTCGGGTGCCCGGTTTGGACAAGCGCACGCTCACATTTGATCGTCAACGTTTCAACGGCAGCATCCTCAAACCCGCGGGCAAGATCGGCGCGGGTTTGCGCCGCTTTGTCGCAGTTCTGCCAGGCCAACAACACTTGCGTTTTCAATCCGGAAAAACTGAAATCGAGACCCGGACGATCGGTCATCGGGCGCGAGAACCTGAACTTGCCAGAATGCCCCTGAGTCGCCAGCCTGGCCAATTCGGGGCCGCCGGGGTATGGCAAGCCGATCAACTTGGCGGTCTTGTCAAACGCCTCGCCGACCGCGTCGTCCAAGGTCTCCCCAAGCACCTTGTATTCGCCGATCGCACGCACATCAATCAGCTGGGTGTGTCCACCCGATACCAACAGCGCCACGAAGGGTGCCGATGGCGGGTCGGCTTCCAGCAACGGTGCCAGCAGGTGACCCTCCATGTGATGCACGCCAATCGCTGGCACATCGAGTGCCCATGCCATCGCGCGCGCGGTCGCCGCACCGACCAGCAAGGCGCCGATCAGGCCCGGCCCGGCGGTAAAAGCGACTCCGCCCACGTCCGCCATCGAGGCGCCAGCATCGCGAAGCGCTTGCCGAACCAAGGGCAACAATTTCCGCACGTGATCGCGACTGGCTAGTTCGGGAACCACACCGCCGTATTCCGCGTGCAGCCGTACTTGGCTATACAAGGTGTGCGCCAGCAAGCCGCGCCCAGAGTCATACAGCGCGACGCCGGTTTCATCGCAAGAAGTTTCGATGCCGAGAACGATCAATTACGAGTCTCTTTCTGTCATCGCGACGCATAGGCGGCGCGCAAATGAAGCCGACGCATTGACAGCTGCGGAATCCGGAAAAAATTCGCAACTTGCCCACGGCGTAACGCTTCGTTATCATACGCGGCTCCCCGCAAGCCGGGGGCAGTTGCATTCCATCCCCCGGAGATACCATGCCGAGCGTCAAAGTCCGCGAAAACGAGCCGTTTGAGTTTGCCCTGCGCCGCTTCAAGCGCACCTGCGAAAAGGCTGGCGTCCTGGCCGAAACCCGCAAGCGCGAGTTCTACGAGAAGCCGACCCAAGAGCGCAAGCGTAAAGCGGCCGCTGCGGTGAAGCGCCACTTGCGCCGCGTGTCGCGCGACGTTACCAAGCGGCAGCGTCTCTACTAGTCAGCGAGCGTCGGCGGACCTTCAATCGAAGAGCCGCCAACAAGGCAACAAAGCCGGTAGCGCTTGGCGCTGTCGGCTTTTTGCATTTGTGGCATCGGTCCGGTGCCGACCTTCGACTGAACCTGCGGCTGCGGCATGCACACCCGCTTGCCCGCCCCGCCAACAGCACCTTAGCCGGCAACGGAGTTCTGAGATGAGCATGAAGCAGCAACTGATCGATGACATGAAGGCGGCGATGAAGGCCGGCGAGAAAGATCGCCTGGGCGTCATCCGCTTGATCAATGCCGCGCTCAAGCAGCGCGAGGTGGACGAACGCATCGAGATCACCGACACCATCGTGCTGGCGGTGATGGAAAAGATGCTCAAGCAGCGCAAGGATTCGGTGTCCCAATTCGAGGCTGCCAATCGCGAAGACCTGGCCGCCATCGAGCGTTACGAAATCGGCATCATCCAGTCCTATTTGCCCGCACAGATGGATGCGGCCGACCTCGATGCCGCGATTGTTGCCGCGATTGCCGAAAGTGGCGCGACATCCCCCGCCGAGATGGGAAAGGTGATGGCAATCCTGAAACCACGTATCGCCGGCAAGGCGGATGTCGGCCAAGCCTCGGCCAAGGTGAAGGCCAAACTGGCGGGTTGAACGCTGCGGGCATTTTGCCCGCGACCTGACATCACGCCCCTGTTCTGACTGATGCCTGCCTGTAGCGCCGCAGTGAGCTTTGGCCATCACGCATAATCGCGGCATGGCTGGCCGCATCCCCGACGCATTCATTGACGACCTGCTGGCGCGCTCCGATATCGTCGAGTTGATCGGCGCGCGGGTGCCGCTGAAGCGGCAGGGCCGCGAGTATTCGGGGCGTTGTCCTTTCCACGATGAGCGCTCGCCAAGCTTCACCGTCAGCCCGGTCAAGCAGTTCTATCACTGCTTCGGCTGCGGCGCGCATGGCAGCGCAATCAAGTTCCTGATGGAATATGACCGCCTCGAATTTCTCGATGCGGTCGAGGAACTGGCCAAACGCGTCGGCGTCGAGGTGCCACGCGAGACACGGCAGCATCATCAACAAGGTGACCTCAGCGAGCTGGTAAGCACCTGCGAAGCTGCCGCTGGGTTCTTTCGACAGCAACTCAGCATCACACCCAAAGCCCGCGACTATCTGGATCGCCGCGGAGTCGAAGACAGCGTGCGCGAGCGCTTCGCGATCGGCTATGCGCCGGATGGCTGGGATGCGCTGAAGTTGGCTCTGGGTAACGATGCGCGCCGGTTGGACCTGCTTGAGCGCACCGGCCTGCTGTCGAAAAGTGACAACGGTCGCGTCTACGACAAGTTTCGGGATCGGATCATCTTCCCTATCCATGACCGGCGTGGCCGGGTGATCGCTTTCGGTGGCCGCGTGTTGGGCAAGGACGACACGCCCAAGTATCTGAATTCACCGGAAACACCGTTGTTTCACAAGGGCCGCGAGCTGTACGGCCTGTGGCAGGTGCGCCAGGCGCACAGCAAGATTCCGCATATCGTGGTCGTTGAAGGCTACATGGACGTGGTGGCGCTGTTTCAGTACGGCGTGACCACGGCGGTGGCGACGTTGGGCACGGCGACCACACCCGACCACGCGGAACTGCTGTTTCGAAACGCCGCCGATGTATTTTTTTGCTTCGATGGCGACCGCGCCGGCAGGGGTGCCGCGTGGAAGGCACTGGAATCGGTGCTGCCGCGAATGAAGGACGGACGCCAGGCGCACTTTCTGTTCCTGCCCGATACCGAGGATCCCGACAGCATCGTGCGCAAGGAAGGTGCCGCCGGCTTCGAGCAACGCCTGCAAGCGGCGACGCCACTGTCGGAGTTCCTGTTCGCGGAGCTGTCTCGGGACGTCAACTTGCACGGGCTGGAAGGCAAGGCGCGTCTCGCCGAACGCGCCAAACCGCTGCTGGAAGTCATTCCCGACGGCGCGTTTCGCGACCTGATGCAACAGCGACTGATCGAGCTGACCGGCGTGGATCGGGGTGCACCTGCGCGTTCCGTCGAGGCGCCAAGATCGTCACCGCGCGCACCGGCGACGGTTCGACGAAGCGTGGTCCGCGCGATCATTTCCCTCTTGTTGCACAAGCCCGAGCTTGCCTTGGCATTGCAACCGCCGTGGACGTTTGGCGAATTGCGTCAACCCGGCATCCCGCTGCTGATCGAATTGCTGGACCTTTGTCGCAACCGGCCCAATCTGAACGGGGCCAGCCTGCTGATGCACTTTGAAGGCCGGGACGAAGCCGTGGCGCTGAACAAACTGGTGCTCAGTGAATTTCCTGCTGCCGAATCTGGATGGCAGGCGGAGTTTCTGGACGCAATCGCGCAATTGGAAAGGCAGACACGCGCCCAGCGGCTTGCCGATCTGATGGCGCTGAAGGGCGAACGCGGTTTGCAGCCCGCTGAGCGCGGCGAACTGATGGCCTTGTTGGCTGAACGTGGCCGCGAACCGGGCTGAGAAGCACCACACGACCGCGCCAGATACCCGCATTCGGAAAACTCGTTACTGCCGCTGAATCGGCCCAATCAACCGCCGGCCGACTGCGGGCAATACAAGCTCACAATGCGTACTACGCTGTCGCGCAATGGGGTATGGCGAGAATGGCGCCGCGTTGAGGCGCCGCTCACGTTTGTATGAGCATTGCGCCAGGGCAGGGCGGCACAGGAGAAGGGGCATGTCGAAACTTTCACGGGCGGACCGCAAGCCGGTCGCAAATCTCCCTTCGAGCCGTGCATGCCCCATGGGCTTCCGGGGAAGCAGCGGGTTGCTGCTGATTCTGTTGCTGGCGATGGCCCTGCCCGCCGCCGCCCAACCAGTGCCCATCGACAGCGTCAGCGTCATCGCTGGTGGGGGCGATCACACCTGCGCGGCCATCGACCGCGGTGGTGCGCGCTGCTGGGGCGCCAATTTTCTTGGCCAATTGGGTGATGACACCCGCACCGGCAGGTTGCTGGCGGTAAATGTGCGGGGTCTGAACGAACGCTTGCTGGCGTTTACTGCGGGCGACGATCACAGCTGTGCGCTGTTGGAAGGCGGCATCGTCAAATGTTGGGGATTGAATTTCTATGGCCAATTGGGTGACGGCAGCCGTGATCTTGCGCTGACGCCGGTGACGACGAGCGGTCTTGGCAGCGGCGTGCAACAGATCGGCGCCGGCGAAAACCATAGCTGTGCGCTGACCGCGGCTGGCGGCGTGAAGTGCTGGGGAGCCAATTACAGCGGCCAGCTTGGCGATGGCAGCAACACGGATCGCACGCTTCCTGTCGATGTACCGGGATTGACCAGCGATGTGCGAGAAATCGCTGTCGGCCATCGGCATACCTGCGCGGTGACCACTGCCGGCGCCGTCAAGTGTTGGGGATTCAACTTTTTTGGCCAGCTCGGCGATGGCAGCAGTCAGGACCGTCTGTCCGCCGTCGATACGGTCGGCTTGGGCAGCGGCGTGGAGCAGATCGCTGCAGGCGGTCGTCATACCTGCGCGCTCAGAACGGGCGATGTAGTCAATTGCTGGGGCGCCAATGGGCACTTTCAGCTCGCCAACGATGGCGATGAAAACAGCCAACTGACGCCGACACCGGTAATCGGCCTCAGCGGGTCGGTAACCGCAATGGATTTGGGTGGCGACCACAGTTGCGTGCTGCTGGGCGATGGCACAGTCAAGTGTTGGGGCCGCAATGACGTGGGGCAACTCGGCAACGGCGACAACGCCCGCAGCGGCCGGCCGGTCGATGTGGTTGGCCTGTTGCCTGGCGTCAAGGCGATTGCGATCGGGCAGGAACATGGTTGCGCCCTGCAAGCCGATTCAACGCTACGCTGCTGGGGTCTCAATTTCAGCGGCCAACTGGGTGACGGCGGCAGCACGCAGAGTTTTGCACCCCGCGCCACCGCGCAACTGCCAGGCCCGATGCAAGCGGTGAGTGTGGGCGAAGAGCACAGTTGCGCGCTTGCCAATTCGGGAGCCGTACTTTGCTGGGGCTTGAATTTCTTCGGCCAATTGGGAGACGGCACGCAAATCCAACGGCTGTTGCCGGTCGCGGTCAGCGGCTTGAATGCGGGCGTCAGCGCCATTGCCATTGGCGGCTTCCATGGCTGTGCGCTGCGTGCGGGAGGCGTGTCGTGCTGGGGCGCAAATGCGTTCGGGCAATTGGGCAATGGCAGCAGCGGCGATCAGACCACCGCGGTCGCGGTGCAAGGCCTGGGCGACTCGGTCCAGGCGATCACCGCAGGTGGGCTGCACAGTTGCGCCTTGCGCGACGGCGGCGTGCGCTGCTGGGGCCACAACTTCGCCGGCCAATTGGGTGACGGCAGCGACCAGTTCCGCTTGAGTCCGGTGGCTGTCGTTGGGCTCGGCAGTGGTGTGAGATCCATCGCCGCCGGTGTTTCTGCGCACACCTGCGCAATCACCACCGCGGGCGGTTTGCGCTGCTGGGGAGCCAACGAACGCGGCCAACTGGGCGATGGCACGCGCAGCAATCGACTGGTTCCCGTCGACGTGCAAGGTTTGAGCACCGGCGTGCAAGCCGTCGCCTTGGGTGCTGCGCACACCTGTGCTTTGTTGTCTGGCGGCGCGGTCCGTTGCTGGGGTAGCAACGACATTCTGCAACTGGGCAATGAAGTCATGCAGGACCAATTGACGCCTCTGGCCGTGGTGGGACTGGAAAGTGGGGTCACCGCGCTTGCGCTTGGAAGAACGCATAGCTGCGCACGACTCGCGCAGGGCAACGTGCGCTGCTGGGGGCGGAATGATTTCGGACAGCTGGGCGATGGCAGCAGCTTGAACCGCCCCGCGCCAGTGCCGGTGACAGGCTTGGGTGCCAATGTGAACGCGATCTCCGCCGCAGCTGAACACAGCTGCGCGCTGCTTACCGGCGGCAGCATTCGCTGCTGGGGCTCTAATTATTCCGGACAATTCGGCAACGGTGAGTTTGGTGGTCGGCCGGTGCCGGTGGTAGTCAAGCGTGATCGCGACCTTCGCCGCCGGCCGACGCCTCCTGTTGATGCCGCGATCACCTCGCCTGCCTCCAACGCCAGCGGTCAGTTTCTGGTGTTCGAATCCCGCGCTACCAATCTCATTCCTGCCGATAGCAACGGCAGTCGTGACGTGTTCCGCGTCGACACCTACAGCGGTGAAGTGCGGCGGGTCAGTGTCGATAACAGTGGTGCGCAACTGATGGGAGACGCCGGAGAAGCAGCGATATCAGCGGACGGCCAACAGGTGGTATTCGTTGCGCCGGATGCCGCCGTAGGCGCTCTGCTCGGCGAAAACAGCAAGCGTCGACAAGCGCGCCAGAAAGGCGGCCAAGCGGGCGTATTTCTGCGCAATCTGTTGACGGGCTCTACCCAGCGAGTAGGCACTGCAATGAGCGAAGGCAGCGCCCCGCAACTCGACCAAGGTGCCACCGCGTTGGTGTTCACCGCGCCGAACAGCAATCCCGCGCTGGGTCCCACCAATCGCCCGCAGGTGTTTCTGCAATCGCTGACACCGCAAGCGGGAGGCGGCTTGCCGGCGCCGCGCTGCCTGTCGTGCAAGGCAGTGACGAGCAACGGCAGTGACAGTGCTCAAGACACCGACGGCGAGGCCAGTGCTGCGGTCATTTCCGGTGACGGGCGCCACGTCGCCTGGCAGTCCACGGCCAAGAATGTACTGGCCGGAGTGGCGCTCAGTTGCCCTGATGCGGCGAGCAATGTCGTGTTGCGCAACCTGTTGACCGGCAGCATGCAGGTCGTCAGCGCACCGGCCGCGGGCGGCAGTTGTGGTGTGGCCAGCAACGCCAGCATGGCGCCCAGCATCGACTTCGACGGCGACAAACTGGTGTTCCAGAGCGATCAGCCTTTGGTCGCCGGCGACGACAATCAACTCAGCGACGTCTATCTGCGTGACGTCGCCACCGGCGGTCTGCTGCGCCTGAGCCAAACGAGCGCCGGGGCGGGTGGCAACGCGCCGTCCGCGCAGCCGACGATTGCCGGTGATGGTGGCTCGGTGGTGTTCCGCAGCGAGGCGCGCAATCTGGTGGCCGGCAATGCCGACAACAACGAAGTCGCCGACGTGCTCGCCTGGAGCGGCACCACCGGCAGCCTGCAGCGCGTCAGCAGCAATGCGCTGGGCGACCAGGCCGATGCACTCAGCGATCAGCCGGTACTGAATTTCTCCGGCAGCTTGGTGGCGTTCCAATCCGATGCCAGCAATCTGTTGCTGGGTGCCGGCGGCGTGCTGGATGGCAATGGTTTGACCGATGTCTTCCAGACCGCCAATCCATTGGCCGGTGTGCCGCTGAAAACAGCTACCTGGTGGAAACAAAGTGAGTCCGGCTGGGGCCTGCACGTTATCGACCAAGGCAATTTGCTGGCGCCCGCCTGGTTCACCTACGACGTTGATGGTGAGCCCACCTGGTTTTTGGTTGGCGGCGCATTTGCGCAGGTCGATGGCAGTTTTGCGGGCGACCTGTTTCAGTACACCGGGGTGCCGTTTGCGCAGATCGTCGGTCCTGCGGCCGATCCGGCCAATTCCGTCGGTGCGGCCGTCTTGCGTTTCAGCGGCGATCAGTCGCTGCAATTCAGCTATAGCGTCAATGGCGTTGCACAGACGAAGAGCATGACCCGCTTCCCGTTCGGCAGCCGTGACATCGCCTGTCGCGCCAGCGCTGATGCTTCACGCCAGAACGCGGGCAATTTCAGCGACATCTGGTGGGGTGGCGAAACTACGCCGGGTTGGGGCCTGATCCTGATCCATCTCGACAGCCAGTTGTTTGCGGTCTGGTACACCTACGATCAGGATCGCGAGGCAGTGTTCTTCGTCATCCCCACTACCCAACAAGCCGACGGCAGTTTCAGCGGTGGCGTGTTCCGACAAGCCAACGGCACCCCGTTCTCGATGATCAACGACACGATGCCAAGCGCAGGTTCGTCGCAGATCGGCACCGCCAGCTTCCGCTTCAGCGACGGCGCCAACGGCGTGTTCTCCTACAGCGTCGGTGCGGTCACTCAAAGCAAGCCGATCAGCCGCTTCCAGGTAGGCACGGTAGCGGCCAGCTGCGAAACCACTGCAGTCAGCGAGTAATACTTCGCACAGTTCGAGCAGGGGTTGACTCGATAAGCGCAGCCGGAATCTCGCCGGCCGTTGCGTGTGATCGCTCCAACTTTGGTTGTAGGCTTGCGCCAGCAACCATGACGGAGTTGGTATGGACATTCTTATCCGCGGCGGCACAGTGGTAGACGCCGAACACAGCTATCGGGCCGACGTGTTGTGTGTCGACGGTGTGATCGCAGCGATAGGCGAAGGACTGGAAGCGCCGAACGGCACGTCGATGATTGACGCGGGCGAGCGCCTGGTAATGCCCGGCGGCATCGATCCGCACACGCATATGCAGCTGCCTTTCATGGGCACGGTGGCAAGCGACGATTTTTATACCGGCACCGCGGCGGGATTGGCCGGCGGCACCACCAGCATCATCGACTTCGTGATTCCCAATCCGCAGCAGTCGCTGATGGAGGCCTTCAACACCTGGCGCGGCTGGGCAGAAAAATCGGCCTCCGACTACGCCTTCCATGTCGCGATAACCTGGTGGGATGACAGCGTCCATCGCGACATGGGCCTGCTCGCGAACGAGCACGGCGTCTCCAGCTTCAAGCACTCCATGGCCTACAAGAACGCCATCATGTGCGACGACGAGATTCTGGTGAACAGCTTTACCCGTTGCCTGGAATTGGGCGCACTGCCGACCGTACATGCGGAAAATGGCGAGTTGGTGTTTCGCTTGCAGAAAGAACTGGTCGAGCGCGGAATCCTTGGGCCGCAAGGCCATCCAATGTCACGACCGCCAGCCGTCGAGGGCGAAGCCGCGAATCGTGCCATTCGCATCGCCGAAGTGTTGGGCACGCCGCTGTATATCGTGCACAACTCGGTCAAACAATCGCTGGAAGCGATCGTGCGGGCACGCAATGAAGGTCAACGTGTTTTTGGAGAGGTCTTGGCTGGCCACTTGCTGATCGACGATTCGGTCTACGCCAGTCCGGATTTCGAATTCGCCGCCGGCCATGTGATGAGTCCGCCGTTTCGCCCCAAGGAACATCAAGCGGCACTGTGGCACGGCTTGCAGGCCGGCCACTTGCACACCACCGCGACCGACCACTGCTGTTTCTGCGCACCGCAGAAAGCGGCGGGACGCGACAATTTCACCCTGATTCCGAACGGCTGTGCCGGCATCGAAGATCGCATGTCTTTGCTCTGGCATTACGGGGTCGGCACGGGCCGCCTGACTCCGTCGGAATTCGTGCGCGTGACTTCTACGAATGCCGCACAAATCTTCAATCTGTATCCGCGCAAGGGTGCCATTCGCGTCGGCGCGGATGCCGACTTGGTGATCTGGGACGCACACGGTTCGCGCACGATTTCGGCGAAGACACATCACCAGAACATCGACTTCAACGTGTTTGAGGGACGGTCGGTGACTGGCATTGCCACGCACACCTTTTCGCGCGGGCAGTTGGCTTGGGTGGAAGGGGATTTGCGTGCCGAGCGTGGGCATGGACGGTATTTGTCGCGGCCCACGGGGGGCGATTATCTGGAGGCAAATCGGGTGCGGAATTTGGGGGTGTTGGGCTGAACGCGGGCAGCTTTGCGTGGATTCCCGTGTGCCGTCATTCCAGCGGAGGGCGGAGTCCAGTTTTCAGGCTTCTCTCGCTCCCTGTTTGTCTGTCGCACAGTTTCGTCGGACTCAGCGGCCGCCAAGAGGGGCTCCGGGTTCTACCTGAGCAATCACTTGGGAGTACTTGTGATCCATGACTGACTGGTCGCAGCGGCCGCGCACGGCTGAATTCGTTGGGGTGGATCGGCCTGGGTTTGTAGCTGACATCCAACCGTTGGCGCGGCCGGCAGTATTGCGCGGGTTGGTTGCTGATTGGCCAGCCGTTGCCAAGGCGCGACAGTCTGACGAGGCGCTGTGCGACTACTTGCGTGGACTCGATTCAGGTGCAGAAGCTGATGGCTGTTTCGGTTCCGCAGACATGGGTGGGCGCTTTTTTTACGATGCGAATCTGACGGGATTCAATTTCGAGCGGCGCAAAGTCAGGGTCAGCGAGTTGCTGGATTTCTTGCTGGATCTGAAGGCCGCCGAGCAGCCTGCGTATGGCTACACGGGCGCGGTGCGGATCAAGGAATCGTTGCCTGGATTTCTTGCAGACAATCCGAGCCCGTTGGTTGATCCTCACATGGAACAGCTCAACTCGATCTGGATCGGCAATCGAACCCGCATCTCCGCGCATTGGGATCTGCCGCAGAACCTCATTTGCGCGGTGGGCGGGCGGCGGCGCTACATTCTTTTTCCGCCCGAGCAACTGGCAAATCTTTATTGCGGACCCTTGGATTTCACGCCCGCCGGCCAGCCCATCAGTCTCGTCGATTTTCATGCGCCGGACCTCAGTCGTTTCCCGCGTTTTTCCGAGGCGATGCAGGCAGCCGAAGTCGCGGAACTCGAACCCGGCGATGCCTTGTATCTGCCCAGTCTGTGGTGGCATCACGCCGAGTCCCTGGATCCTGTCGGGGTGATGGTGAACTACTGGTGGCGCGATGAGCCTGCGCATGCGATGTCGCCCAAATTGAGCGTGCTGCATGCGCTGATGACGATTCGCCAATTGCCGGCTCATGAACGTCTGGCGTGGCGAGCGTTCTTCGATCACTACATTTTTGCGGCAGATGAGGAAGCCGCTACGGCGCACATTCCGGAGCGAGCACGCGGTGTGTTGGCCACGATGAGTCCCGAACTCGCCGCGCGGTTACGCTCGCAACTTGGGCGCTCGCTGAATTGGTAGATGGTGGGTCTACCGACTGATTGGGCAGTGCGACTCCCGGCGCTCCTACGGAAGCGCACGCTGGTTGCGGCCCCTCAACTGCGACACGGCTTGATCCAACCGCGCCAGTTCAGCCGCCAGATCAGCTTGCGCCTGTTTGGAAAGCGCGTTGTCGCCTTGCCTGTCGCGTGGGCCTGGCACCCAAGCAAACACCACCTGATTGCTGGATTTTGGCTGCGGCACACTGACCATGGCGGCACCAAAGCGCTTGCGGATGCGTTGCAGGTGGCGATCCACATCCGCGCAAAACAGGTTGACCACCAGCACGCCGCCTTCGACCAAAGCCGCGTGGCAATCGTTGTAGAAGCGCTGTGAAGCCAGTGGCGCGGGAATGCCGGTTTCGTCGTAGCCATCGACCAGCAGCACGTCATAGCGGCGTCGGTGGCGACGCAAGAACAAGGCACCATCGTCAAGAAACACACGAAAGCGGGCATCGTCCTTGGGCACGCGAAACGTATCGCGCAGAGCGATGACCTGCGGATTGATCTCGACCACATCGATCACCGCCGTCGGCAGATGGCGATGGCAATATTTGGCCAGCGAGCCGCCACCCAGACCAATCATCGCGATCCGTTCAGGATGGCCGACAAAGCGCACGAAGCCCATCATGCTGCGGGTGTAGCCGATCAGCAGCGCTTGCGGACGGAAGGTCCACATCCGGCTCTGCGCCTCGGTGGCGGTGAATTGCAACGAGGTGTGCAACCACGAGCGTTTCACGACAGGCGCACGCAGCGCACTGGTCGCCGGGTCGGTGGGTGAGCGCCGATTGAATCGCTGTCGCAGCGACGATATCCATGGGAATGCCATGCCACCATGATGCCAGCCAGCATCGTCAGCGTCGCGCTTGGCCAGCGGCCAAGGCGGCGATAACCGCACTCACACGCTAAACTTCGCGCCCCCGAACGGACCAGCACCATGACCGACTCCACCGCTGCTGCGCTCGCAACGCGCGCGCTTGCCAAGACCTGGTTCTATCCGTTCAAGCTGCCTTCGGGCGAGTTCACGCCCACCTACGATGGCGGTGCACTCGACCTGATTCACAGCACGCGCACGCAGATGCTGGATGCCGTGCTCACGAGGACATTCGGAACCGATTGTTCGGCGCTCACCGCGGTCGACCTCGCCTGCCATCAAGGCTGGTTCTCCGCCCAATTGGCGCAACGTGGCTTGGCTCAGGTCACCGGCATCGATGCGCGCCCTGAGCACATCGAAGATGCCAATCTGATCCGCGATTGCCTGCAACTTGGCAACTGGTCACTGCGCCAATCCGATGTGCACGATCCGGCCTTGCTTGAGCTCGGCCAACACGACGTGGTGTTGTGCCTGGGGCTGATCTATCACTTGGAGAATCCCGTCGGTGCGCTGCGCGTCGCGCGTGCCTTGTGCAAGCGCCTGTGTGTGGTCGAGACCCAAGTCGTGCCGGGCATGACCGGCTGGGTCGATTACGGCAGTTATCGCTTCGTGCGGCCGCTGAAGGGCAGCTTCGGCATCATCGACGAAACCGGCGAAACCCACGGCCCTGAAGCTTCGACGACCGGCATTTGCCTGGTCCCCAGCGTCGAGGCGCTGATCTGGATCATGCATCGCATCGGATTTTCCCGCGTTGAAGTCTTGCCCGTGCCCGCCGATGGCTATGAGCAACTGGTGCACAACAAGCGCGTGATGGTGGCGGGCTGGATTGACTGATTGCAGTCGCCCGGGGCGCTCACGCCAAGTGCGCGATACCCGCCGCTTGTGCGTCCCAGTCGCCGCTGCCATCGAACGGCGTGACTACCAACTCGGCAATGCTGCCCGAATCCAAACAACGCACGTTGACGTCGATGCCGTCGGGGTGTGAGCGCGGCACGTAAAAACTCTTGACCCCGCAGTGCCGGCAAAACAGGTGCCGCGCCAGACCCGTGCCCCAGCGGTACTCGCTCAGGTCTGACTCGCCGTTGAGCAGGCGAAAATCCGTCTTCGCGACGATAAGGTGCAGGAAGCCGCTCTTGGCGCAGATCGAACAGTTGCAGTCCAAGGCTTCTATTCGAGCAGGGGCCTCCAACTCAAAACGCACCCGCCCGCAGTGACAGCCGCCGCGATGGATCATGGTTCGCTTGCCGTACGAAAAGAGCGTGCCGAAATCAAACCGGCGCCGGCGGCGGCAGCGTGGCGACTGTCGCTGGCGGCGCGGGCAAGACGCGCGACGCTGAGTTGCCCACGCGTACGATCAGCCACACCAGGCCGACCAGCAGCAGCACTGGCACGACCAGCGGAACCAGCCCGAGCACCACGGCCAACAAGCCGCCGATGACCGCCAACGGCACGCCGACCAGCACGGTGAAGATGGCGCCGATCACCGCAATGCCGGCGGATGCCAGACCGGTGAAGAGGCCGAATGCGCCGGAGATGAGGCCACCAATCGCGCCTCCGACTCCGGCCACCAAACCGGCAGTCGCCTGCGTCGCCCACCACGGTGTCAGCACCGAACCGATGAGCATCAGGCCACCGATGATCAGTACAAGAATGAGCAGGAAAGAAAACATGGTCTGTCTCCCGGACAGTGGGGTGAAGGCCGTGAGCGGCATAGCCGCGACGGTGACGCCTGGTGAATGTGACCAGTTCAGGTTAGTCCGATTGCCGTGATTGATTTAAAGCATGGGGCAGTTGTGGGAGCAACTGTCTTTTCGGTGCTCCAAAATTATTCATCTTGGGTTGGTCGGACCATGGCGTTGAGTCGGATCAGTAGCGAGGTAGAGTGCGTCTTGACGCACCGGCTTCGGTTCAAGCCAAGTGCTGGTGCGTCAAGACGCACCCTATGGCATGTTTGCGGGAGCGCGCCTGCATCCGCGTGCATCGAATTGCCTATCCCTCAGTCATCGCCACCACCATACAAGGCCTGCCTCGGCGCGCCGCTCAATTCGGCCGCAAGTCGCGCGGCTTTGGATGGCGGCAAGTCCTTACTCAAGCGCGCATATAACCGGCGGCCATTGGCCAATCTGGCGTCGGCGTCGTCCACCGCTCCGGCCACGATCAATACGAACTCGCCGCGGCGCTGATCTGGATCCGCGGCCAGCTTTGCCTGCAGCTCGGCAAATGATCCGTCCAGCACCGTCTCGAAGCGCTTGGTCAGCTCGCGTGCCAACACAGCGCGGCGCTCTGGACCCAGCTCGACCGCAAAGTCGGCCAGTGCGTCTTCGATGCGATGCGAACTCTCGTAGAACACCAAGGTGCGCGGTTCGTTGGCGAGTTCGGCGACGCGGGCTCGACGCGCCGCCGATTTGGCCGGCAAAAAGCCTTCAAAGCAGAAACGATCACTCGCCAATCCGGCCACCGAAAGCGCGGCGATGATGGCGCAAGGGCCCGGCACCGGGCTCACCCGAATGCCTGCGGCGCGCGCCGCGGCGACCAACCGAAACCCCGGATCACTCACCAATGGCGTGCCGGCGTCACTGACCAGGGCCAGTGAATCGCCAGCCAGCAGGCGCGCCACCAGGGCGGCTGCCTGTGCCTCTTCGTTGTGTTCATGCAGCGCCAACAGCGGACGCTCGATGCCTGCCTGCACCAGTAATGGCCGGGTGTGGCGGGTGTCTTCGGCGCAGATTGCATCGACGCTCTGCAAGGTCGTGACCGCGCGCGGCGACAAGTCCGCCAGATTGCCGATCGGCGTGGCTACGATGTGCAAGGTGCCGGCTGGAACGGGCGTTGGCTGGGTCACGCATTGCACTCCATGGTCCCAGCCGGCGGCGGGCCTTCCGTTATGATCATGCCATCCGCTGCAATCAACGACTCTGCATGAATGTGAACCCCCGCTTCGGTCGGCACTTCGGCCTGTTCTGTGCCTTCCTTGTCGCCGCCAGTTTGCTGGTCGGTTGCGTCAGCATGCCCAGCGGCGACAGCCAAGCGGGAGCGGCCGGCGAGGCCTTGTTCCGCGACGGCGATTTGCGCGCGGCGGCAGTGGCTTTTGTCGACGCTGCCAACAGCAATCGACGTGAGCGCAACGCCTTGCTGCTGCGTGCCGCCGAAGCATGGCGTGAGAACGGTGACCGCGACGCCGTGGCCAGCGTCATCGTGCAGATCGATGCGCGCAAATTGAGCGGTGATCAGCCGCTGCGCTACACCTTGCTGAAAGCGGAGTTGGCGTTGGATGCGGGCGACAGCGCCGGGGCGGCCGCGCTGCTCGACGCCGACCCCGGTCGCAGCAGCCGAGCCTTGCGCTCGCGCTATCACGAGCTGCGCGGTCGCGCGCTGGAGCCCAGCGACGCGTTTGTCGCCGCCGCCGAATTTGCACGCCTCGATGCGCTGGTGGATGGCGACGAACGCCGTGAAAACGCGAGGCGAGTGCGCGACGTTTTGGCCAAACTGTCCGACGGCCGGCTGACTACCCAGGCGGGCAAGCTCGCCTCCACTGACCCGCTGCGGCCATTCGTTGCGCGCGCGATCAGTGCCCGCGGCTTGAGCCTGCCGGCGTCGCTGCGAGATGCCAATGTGCGTCGTTCGACGCCCGTGCGCGCGGCCGAGGGTGGACACATCGCCCTGCTGTTGCCACTCACCGGCCCACTGCGCGCCGCAGGCGTTCCGGTGCGGGATGGCTTTCTCGCCGCGAGATTCGCCAGCGGTGACCGGCCCACCGATGTGCGTGTCATGGACAGCGGCGACACCGCGGAATCAGCGGTCGCCGCGTACCAACGCGCGGTGGCCGATGGCGCCTCGCAGGTGGTCGGCCCGCTTACTCGCGAAGCGGTAACCGCGGTGCTTTCGGAGCGTGATTTGCCGGTGCCCGTACTCGCTCTCAACCGCGGCATCGGGCCACTGCCTCCCGGACAGATGAGTTTTGCCTTGACGCCAGAGGACGAAGCGGCGGCGGTCGCACGGCTATTGAGCCAACGTGGACTGCTGCGGGTACTGGCGGTCACCGGCCAGGACGAACTGGCGCAACGAACTCTCGAAGCGTTCCGCGCCCGCCATGCGCAGTCCGAAGGGCAATTGGTCGCCGTCGCGACCCTGCCCGCCAGCGGCGTTGACTATCGCAGCGCCATTCGTGAGGCGCAAACCGGAGCCGGCCTGCCAACCGAATCGCCGCGTGACCTGACCCTGCCCTTTGATCCGGGCGTGGATGCGGTCTTCATTGCAGTGCGGCCTGAGCAGGCGCGTCTGCTGGTGCCGCAGTTGAAACTTGCCGGTCTGATCAACGTGCCGACCATCGGAACCTCGATGTTGCATGTGGTGGACGACAACTCGCGGCAGGACAGGGAGCTGGACGATGTCGAGTTCACCGAGTTGCCGTGGCTGCTGGCTGACCTGCCCGGCCTGCCGGCGCGTGGCAAGTTGCGCCTGCAACTGGAAACCGCTGGCGGCCCCTCTGCACGCCTGTTCGCGTTTGGCATGGACGCGTGGCGGTTGCTGAGCAACCAGCATCTGCTGATGGACGCGGATTTGCCGATGTCCTCGGCCACCGGCGAATTGAGCCTGGATGCTTTTGGCGAGGCGCGTAGTCAGCCGATCATCGCGCGCTTCAGCGGCGGGGTCGCACGCCCGGTGGACAGCGGCGGCTTGCTTCCGCAATAGACCGCCTTGGACCGCCAAGCTGAAGGCAGCGTCCGCGAAGCCGAAGCCCGGCGCGTCCTTGAGCGCGCGGGCTTGAGCTTTCGCGCAGCCAATGTGCGCTTCCGCTTCGGCGAAATCGATCTGGTCATGAACGATGGAGAGGCCATCGTGTTTGTCGAAGTGCGTTACCGCGAATCGCGTGCATTTGGCGGCGCCGCGGCCTCCGTCACGGTCAGCAAACAACGGCGATTGATCCGCGCCGCATCGGCATGGTTGGCCGCCAATCCGGCGCTGGCGCAGAGACCCTGTCGATTTGACGTGGTGGCCCTCGGCGGCGGTCCACCGGAATGGATCCGCGATGCGTTTCGGGTGGACGACGCGGCATGATGCAGCCGCTGCCCGCTGCGCTGTTGGCGCAACTGCGAGCTTGCCTTCCAACTACCACGTTGCTGACGGACGCTGCCAGCGCGCTGGCCTATGGCGTCGACAACTCTGCTTTCGTTGGCAGTGCGCAAGCGGTGGTGCTGCCGACCGAACACGCCGAAGTGGAAGCCACCATCGCTGCCTGCCACACGCACGGGGTCGCGGTGGTCGCCCGCGGCCGTGGCAGCAATACCACCGGGGCCAGCGTGCCGATCCATGGCGGCGTGGTGATCTCGTTCGAGCGCATGAATCGCATCATCGATATCGATGTGGGCAACCGCGTGGCGGTCGTTGAGCCGGGTGTATTGAATGGCGACTTGCAGCAGGCCCTGACCCCGCAGGGTTTTTTCTGGGCGCCGGATCCCACCTCGGCGCCTTGGTCAAGCATTGGCGGCAACCTCGCCTGCAACGCAGGCGGGCCGCGCGCGGTCAAGTACGGTGCCTGCCGGGATAACGTGCTGGCATTGCGAGCCGTCGATGGCCAAGGACGTGGGTTTCGTAGCGGCGCGGCAGTGACCAAGAACTCAAGTGGGCTGGATCTGGCGCGGCTCTTGGTCGGCAGCGAAGGCACCTTGGCCTTGATCACCGAAGCGACGCTGTTGTTGCGGCCGCTCCCCGAAGCACGGGTGGCGTTACGTGCGCTGTACGTCGATGTCGAAGCCGCCGCAGCGGCGGTCGCGCGGATCATGGCGCAGGCCGTCATACCCAGCGCATTGGAGTTCATGGATGCCGCTGCTTTGGAACTGGTCCGTCAGCGTGGCGTCAGCCTGCCTGCTGCAGCCGGAGCCTTGTTGCTGATCGAAGCCGACGGTCGCAGTGACGCGCTTGCCGATGCCGGCGTCGCGATCAGCGCCGCTGTCCACGGGGAAGGCTTGCTGGAACTCACCATCGCCGCCGACGCCGCCGAACTGACGGCGTTGTGGGCCGCACGCAAGGCGCTGTCGCCCGCCCTCAAACAACTGGCGCCGGACAAGATCAACGAGGATGTCGTGGTCCCGGTCGCGCAGTTGCCGGCTCTGGTGAGTGCCATGCGCGCACTCGAGCGCCAGCATCCGCTGCGCATCGTGTGTTTCGGTCACGCAGGGAACGGCAATCTGCACGTGAATCTGATGTTTGATCGCCGGATTCCCGCACAGGCCGCGGCCGCTGACGTCTGTCTGGATGCACTGTTTGACCGCGTGCTTGCACTAGGCGGCTCGCTGTCGGGTGAACACGGCATCGGCATCACCAAGCGCGACTTCATGGCGCGCGCGTTGGACCCCGTCACGTTGGATCTGCTGCAGGCGATCAAGCGTCAGTTCGATCCTTCGGGCATTCTCAATCCCGGCAAACTGCTGCCTGGGAGGCAGCCGTCATGAGCCTGCTGCCGCGAGACCGCGCCAATGAGCCTGCTTCAATGAGCCTGCTTCAATGAGCTTGCTTCAATGAACCTCGAAAGCTTGCTGCGCGATATTCGCGCCTGCCGCCTCTGCGAAGCGCATTTGCCGCTGGGACCACGTCCAGTGTTGCGCGCCAGTGCCAGCGCCAAATTGCTGATCGTCGGTCAAGCGCCCGGCACCCGAGTGCATGAAAGTGGGATGTCGTACACTATTGTTGATGACAGCTCTCGCGTACTCCTACATCCGGTTTTCCTCGCCTGAACAAGCGCGGGGCGACTCCCTCCGACGGCAGCAGGAAGCGGCGAAAGCCTATTGCGAGCGCAATGGTCTGACGTTGGTGGACAACCACCAAGACCTTGGAACTTCAGCTTTCAAAGGGAAGAACAAGACCGACGGAGCCCTTGGGAAATTCTTGGAGCTTGCCGAGTCTGGAGCGATCCCAAAGGGTTCCCGGCTAATCGTGGAGTCATTGGATCGACTCTCGCGGGACAGGGTTTTGTCTGCGCTGACGCTGTTGCAAAGGATCATGAGCGCCGGAATCACCGTCGTGACTTTGATCGACGGCGAACGAACGTACAGTCACGAAACCAGCGACTATCTAAGCCTGATGATGGCTCTCGCCACCATGCAGCGTGCCCACGAGGAATCCGCTACAAAGTCCGCACGCTCGCGCAGCACCTGGGCAAGGAAGCGCAAAGATGCGAACACCAATCGCCTGATGACCACGAACGTTCCCGAATGGCTTGAAGTGCGGGATGGTGTCATTTGTGAGCGGCCCGACCGCGTCGCAGCTCTGAGGAAAATGTTCACATGGGTGATGGACGAACGGCTTGGCGTCCGCGCTGTCGCGAAGCGTTTGGATATGGAAGGGATTAGGCCGTGGGGTAAGGCAAAGCATTGGCCCAGTTCCACCGTTCAGAAATACATCGTGGGCAGAGCAGCCCTTGGTGAGTTCCAGCCGATGATCGCCGACTCTCAAACCGGCAAGCTGGTGGCTAGCGGTGACCCTGTTGCCGGCTACTTCCCTGCGGTGATCGACGCGGACACGTTTCACGCCGTTCAGGCGCTGCGGCAGCCACTATCGAGGCCCGTTCCCGGCCCCAAGGGTGGCCTGCGCTTGCTCAGCCGGTTGTTGCGTTGTGGTGGGTGCGGCAGCGGGATGGTTTTCTACGGCGTGCGCAGGGGCCAGCCGGCTGCGTGTTATCGATGTCGCCGCTTCTGCGGCTTCCGTGCGTGGAACGCCCAATTTGTTGATGATCTGGTTCTCCATGCTGTTGGCAACAATACCCTTGGCCCTCTTCTCTCCTTCGACAGCGATAAGCGCCTCGCCGAAATTGCAAAGGAAATTGCGTCGATTGATGGGCAGGAGGCGTCCATGGGCAGTGCGATAGCCAATCTGCTAACCGCCTTGGAGCACGGAGCAAGTGCAGCGGTGAGTGCGCAACTTCGCGGACGCGAACAAGATCGCGAGCAATTGCGAAAAGTCAGGGCCGCGTTAGTGGATGAGCAAGCGTTACTGAGGACGAAGCCCGGAGGCTCTCCTGCGGAAATCAAAGAGCGCATCGCGCAACTGTTGGCGCTGCGGGAGAGTGCGCCCGAATCTTTCGTCGCCAGAGCTGGCGCATTGCTTCGCGATTATCTTGAGTGCATCGAGCTGTATGCCGCGCCCAAACCGAAGAATGAGCCAGATTGTATTGATGCCAAGGATGACGCCAAGGACAAAGAAACTCTTTTCTTTGGGTCAGTTCGCATTGATTCCAAGGACAAGCGAACTCTTTACTTTCAAGTGTCAAGCGATAACCCGAAAGACCGCGAAGGCTTGTGGATGCTGGCGGAGCATGAGGGAATCATAGAAAACGATGGATGCCTCACGGTTAATCGGTAACGGTTGCGCTGTGGGGTATTTTGGTCATAAGCCCATCCGTCAAACTCCTGCGAGCCCCGGCGCTCCCAGCGAGTCGGCGCGGGCTGTCGTCCCTGTTGTGGGTGGCGCGAGAGTCGTCCCCTTCCGAGAGGGAGGGGAAAACCAAGGAGCCCCTAAGGTATCCATAGGGACTAAGTGGATACCCTGTAGTTACCTTCATAAATAACTAAACCCTAGATACTCCTGCTGGTCTCCTGCTGGTCTCCTGCTGGTCTCCTGCTGGGGGAGTCTGTCTGTTTGGTCTGATGATGATGAAACACCAGACCCCAGCTTGCTCTGGCAAAGACACAGCTGGTCTCCTGCCAGACCTTTGCTCGCGTTGCTCGCAAAGTTGTTTCTTCGCTGCGCTCAGAAACAGGGAAATCAGCCGATGCCCTGCGCGTTCGCAACGTGCCTCGATCATCTGCCGCTTCACGCTGGGTCGAATGCTTCACCTTGGGGGCTGCTCGGTCGACTGACTGGCAGCCCCCATTTTTGCTTTAGGCGCTGGTGCCGTCATGCAAACCGTCTAGATTCGCACAGGACGCGCCGAGAGGCAAGCGCAGCCCCTTGCCCTGCCGATGGTAGCGGGGTGTCTCCGCAGCGCCGCCAGCGGCCTTGCAGGCGGTCGGAGGTCGCAGCGGTCCAGACAGACCGGCAAGGACTCGCATGCGCCCAACCGCTCCCCACGATCACGGCGGGGAAGCAGGGGAAGAAGAAGGGGATATAGGGGTAGATGATGGGGTCCCCTAAGTTACCCGTTGGAGCCCCAGCAGTTTGATCGGATGATGATGTTTCAACAGGACCCAGCTAATCCCTACTGGTCTTGCAGGGTCCTACAGGACACCCTTACTCGCTGTGCTCGTAAGGTTGTCTCCTCGTTTCACTCGGAGACAGGGTTTCGGACGCGTGCCCAGCATCGCCACTGTTTCGGCTGCTCTCGCTGGCTCGGATGCCGCGCCCCTTGGGCCGCTCGGTCACCGTATTTGCGGCCTCCGCCCCGGCTACGCATGCTTAGGCACGCTCTGGAAGCCCTCTAGGATCGCACAGGAAGCGCAGAGAGGCAATCCAAGCCCCTTGCCCTGCCCTGCCTAGCAGGTCACCTACCGCAGCGCCGCCAGCGGCCTTGCAGACGGTCGCATGACTTGCGGTGATCGGAAATTTCTGTCGCAGAAATTTTTTCGGGCATTTAATGATCTGCGCTCTGCGCTGGCTCCCCCCGTGCCGGCCCCGACTTTCCACTATCGTGGAGGGTGGACGATTGGAAACATTTACTTTGTTTTTCAATGACGTAGGATAGGCCAGCTCACTTTTGGGCAGCCTGTTGGAGATGGACAATGCGTGTTGAAATTGGGCGGTGGTCATTCGAACTGACTCGTGGCTTTCTGCACGTGCAGGCGCTGGGTTGGTCTGTCTACTGGTCGTGGCATCCGAACCCCGCGCATCGTGATTGGATTGTTGAACTGCTGCCGATGGTGAGCCGATGACAGCGCCCAGCGCGAGCACTCCGGCCAATGAATTGCCCTTGGTCATCTACACCGACGGTTCTTGCATCGGCAATCCCGGCCCCGGTGGCTGGGGCGTGCTGATGCGTCGCGCCGATGGCGTCGAGAAAGAGTTATCCGGCAGCGAGCCGGACACCACCAACAACCGCATGGAGTTGATGGCTGCCATCGCTGCCCTTGAGTTCCTAGTCAGGCCACGGGTCATCGAACTGCACACTGATTCAACCTACGTCCACAACGGCATTACCAAGTGGGTGAAGGGCTGGGAAAGCAAGGGCTGGCGGAACTCTGGTGGCGCTGTGAAGAACAAGGAGCTGTGGCAGCGCTTGCAGGCGGCTAACGCCCGGCACAAGGTCAAGTGGCATTGGGTGCGTGCACACAATGGAAACCCGGACAATGAGCGCGTGGATATGATCGCGAGGTACGCGGCCGAACATGCAACGCGAGTGGGTTGACGGCTGCTGGGTGGATGGCAATTCGGTTCATCAACCCCCATTCGGAAATCGGGTTTGTACGACCCCTCCTAAGTCATTGATTCGCTGTGCTGCAAGTGGGACTGAGTAGGCATTCCGTAATCACTTGATTATCGAATGGCTGTGGGCTAGTCTTTCGTCTCCCAAGACAATCGATGCCCGCACATGACAACTGCCAAGCGAGTAGCCCTTTACCTTCGTGTTTCGACCGGTGGGCAGACGACGGAACACCAGCGGCGCGAGCTTGAGCAAGTTGGCGCACAGGCTGGCTGGCAGATTGTTGGGGTCTATGAAGATGCCGGT
Source organism: Pseudomarimonas sp. (assembly GCA_052390415.1). Lineage (GTDB taxonomy): Bacteria > Pseudomonadota > Gammaproteobacteria > Xanthomonadales > Xanthomonadaceae > JANNWF01. Next base: position 39,321 of record JBQTGY010000056.1, read on the forward strand.
ATTTCAGGCTCTAAGGGTCGCGACAAGCGCCCCGAGTTTGATCGGCTGTTGAAGGATGCAACGCGGCGCAAGTTCGATATGGTGGCTGCGTGGAGTGTGGACAGGCTGGGCCGCAGCTTGACGGACTTGATAGCGTTCCTTCAGGAGCTAAAGGGTACTGGCGTAGACCTGTTCCTCCTACGTCAAGCACTTGATACTTCGACGCCTTCCGGCCGCGCCATGTTCGGGATGTTGGGGGTCTTTGCCGAGTTTGAGCGGGCAATGATTCAGGAACGCGTCAAGGCTGGTCTAGCCACTGCGCGAGCCAAAGGGAAGCGGCTGGGCCGGCCGAAAGTGTTGGCCGAGGTCGAGAGTCAGATTAAGGCGCTGCGTCAAGGCGGCATGGGGCAGGCAAAGATTGCTCGCGAGGTCGGCTGTGGAGTCTCCACGGTGCGTCGTGTCATAGGTGCCGATTAGCTGGCACAAGCCTTCGAGCGAGAAAGAAACTCTGTGGCGGTATGCTTGCTCAGTGAATCCTGACGCACTCCCGAGCCTTCTCCGCGAGATTCGAGCTTGCACGCTCTGCGCTGCGCATCTGCCATTAGGGCCGCGTCCAGTGTTGCGAGCCAGCGCCAGCGCCAAGCTGCTAATCGTCGGACAGGCACCGTCAACAATGGTGCACGCTAGCGGAATCCCTTGGAATGATGCCAGCGGAATTCGCCTGCGCCACTGGCTGGGCATCGAGCGTGAGCAGTTCTACGACGAGTCGCAAGTGGCGATCGTGCCGATGGGTTTTTGTTATCCCGGCACCGGCAGTTCGGGCGATTTGCCGCCGCGACCCGAATGCGCCGCCACCTGGCATCCACGCCTGCTGCCACATCTGCGCGAGCGCCGACTCACCCTGCTGGTCGGCCGCTACGCGCAAGCCTGGTTTTTGCGCGAGCGTCAAAGCGGCACGCTGACCGACACGGTCCGCGCCTACGCGGATTTTCTTCCGGATTTCATGCCCTTGCCGCATCCGAGCCCACGCAATCAGCTATGGCTGAGGGCCAATCCGTGGTTTGAAACGGATCTGGTTCCGCGACTTCAGGACATGGTCCGGGAACTGCTGGGGCACTGAAGTTTGCGCCGCGTTTACCGCGTGCGCAGCAGACGGCGCAGGATCTTCCCCGACGGTGACTTGGGAATGGCATCGACAAACTCGACCAACCGAATCCGTTCGTAAGTCGCCACCTGTGCGGCGATGTGCTGCTGCAAATCTTCGGCAGCCACGTGTGCACCTGGTCGAAGTACGACAAAGGCTTTGGGAATCTCACCGCACACCTCGTCGGCGACGCCAATCACGGCCGCATCGGCCACCGCCGGATGATCGAGAAGCAGCGCTTCGAGCCGGGCCGGGGCGACCTGGAAGGCGCTGACCTTGATCAATTCTTTCAGCCGGTCCACCAGATACCAGTAGCCATCGGCGTCAACATGGCCGACATCGCCGGTGTGCAGCCAGCCGTCAGCGTCCAGCGTGTCCGCGCTGGCCGCGGGATTCGCGTGATAACCCTGCATCACCATCGGCCCGCGGATCCACAACTCGCCATCGGCGTCGACACCCAGATCCTCGCCCGAGACGGGATCGACCACGCGTGCTTCGGCGTTGGCGATCAGGATGCCGATCAAGCCATCGCGCGGCGCATCGAAACGACACGCATGTGAGACCGGACTCATTTCCGTCATCCCATAACCCTGCACCACCGGAATACCCAGCCGCTGGGTGGCGGCGCGGCTCAACTCGGCGCCCAGTGGCGCGGCGCCCGACAGGATCGAACGCACCGAAGACAGATCGAAGTCTGCCACCAGTGGATGTTTGGCCAAGGCCAGGATGATGGGCGGCACCAGCAGCAAGCGGGTGGCTCGATACTGCTGCACCAGCCCAAGGAATTGGGCCAAGTCAAAGCGTGGCATGGTGACCAGGGTCGAGCCCCGACGCAGGCCGTCGTTCAAGATCACCTGCATGCCGTAGATGTGGAAAAACGGCAGCACCGCGACCATCACCTCGTCGTCGCCGAGCCCCAGGTGATGTTCCATCTGGACGAGGTTGGCCACCAGATTGCGATGACTCAGCATCACGCCCTTTGGCAGTCCGGTGGTGCCGCTGGAATACGGCAGCACTGCAATCGAGTCCGGGTCAATGTCACGCGGCGACAACGGTGGTGCGCGCAACAGGTCAGCAAAATCCAGCTCCTCGTTCCCTGCGGTCATTTCGACCTGACCGGTCGCTCCGATCACCACGGTGGTACGCAAGGCCGTGCCCTGGCAGGCGGCTCGCGCAACCGCCAACACCGTTGGCACCGTCACCAGCATGCAGGCGCCTGAATCCAGCAACTGATGCCGGACTTCGCTGTGCGTCGACGCTGGGTTGAGCGTGGTCAGGCATGCCCCGGTGGCCGTCACGCCATGAAACACGATGGCGTATTCCGGCAGATTGGGCGCCATCACGGCCACCGTCTTGCCGGGCCCGATGCCGAGCGCGGCCAGCCCGCCAGCAAAACGAGCCACCGCAGCGGCCAGCTCGGCAAACGTCAGCGACCGGCCACTGCTGCCATCGATCAGCGCCAACCGCGTACCGCGAGCGCCCCATTCGCCGAACACGTACTCGCCGATGCTGATCGCCGGAATCTCGACTGTCGGCAATGGACTGCGATGGATGATGCTCACCTCATCTCCTCGATCAAACATGTGATTTGCTGCCGGAACAGCAACAAGGTGTCGCCAACTCGCGCTGGCTGGAACCCAATGGGACGGCATACCGATGTACTGAGTTGCCAACGTAAACTCTCGCCATCAATGCCGCAAACTCGGGGGAGGGCATGTTCGAAACGACACGCTGGAGTCTGGTGTTGGCCGCAGGATCGGACGATGCCAGCGCGCGCCTGGCCTTGGAAGAGCTGTGTCGAATCTACCGGCCGGCCGTGCTGGCGTGGCTGCGCGGACGTGGGCATGGACGCAGCGAGGCCGAAGACCTGACTCAAGGATTCTTCGTCCGCTTCATCGAGAAGCGGCTATACGAAAGCGTGATCCCCGATCGTGGCCGCTTCCGCACCTATCTGCGGACGGCGTTGCATCACTTCGTGATCAACGCGGGAGAGTATGCGTTGGCCGCACGTCGGCACGCGGGACAACCGGCCAGCGCCGTGGATCCGGAGGCGCTCGCAGCCGCGGAAAGTGATGCGCCCGACCGCGCCTTTGAGCGCGCCTGGGCCATGGCGTTGGTACAGCGCGCCATGCAGCAGCTGCGCAGGGAAGCCATCGATGCAGGCAAAGCAGAACTCTTCGCGCGCCTGCAGGACTGCCTGGTGGAGGCGCCCGACGATCAGGACTATGCACGCATCGCAAACGAGTTCGCCACTCGCGCCAATACGATTGCGGTGGCCGCCCATCGACTGCGCAAACGACTGCACGCACTGGTGCGCGAAGAGATCGCGTTGACCGTGGCCGACCGCAATGAAATTGACGCAGAGTACGCCACCATTGCCGCCTCGCTGCGCGAGGCCCGTGGTCCGGCGCGGTAATCGTGCGGTGCTGTTGCTGTAAGGCAACACGGGGAGAAAAGGACCGTGGGCATGGCAGAACCGGTATCGCAGCAAACCAAGGGACCAACCGTGGACCCGTTCGCCATCACGCGTTGGTCGCTGGTGGCCGCGGCCGGCGAGGCGCAGCAGTCGCTTACCGAGTTGTGCCTGCACTATTGGTATCCGGTTTACGCGCAAGCGCGACGACGCGGACTGACGCCCGAGTTCGCACAACGGCTCGCCCAGGCCTTCTTCGAGACCTTGGTCGATGATCGCCTGCCGCGACTACGCGCCGATCCGCCGCCGCGTTTTCGCGTTTGGCTGCAGGGCGAACTGCAGCAGTTTCTCGATCAGGCATCACTCGCGCCGACTGCGATCGCGATGCCCACCCTGCTGCCTCCGCTGCCCATCGACGTGCTGGAAAAGCGCTTTGAAGTGGACCAGCATTCCGACGAGCCCAGTGAGCAAGGATTCAATCGGCGCTTTGCGCTCGAAGTGCTGGGCCGGGCGGTGAATCGGCTGCGGCGCGAGGCGCAGCAGGCCGGACGGGAGCGGATGTTCATTCGGCTTGCACCTTACCTGGTGCGCGAGCCGGCGCCCGCAGAATACGAGGCATTGGTGCCCGAACTGCAGTCACAACCGCTGGCGCTGGTGGTGGCACTGAAGCGATTGCGCCAACGCTACCGCGAACTGGTGGATGACGAGCTGGCGCAGACGGTGCGCAGTGCCGACGACCTTGAAGCCGAGCGCGCCGCTCTGCACGCAGCGCTGCAGCCACGTGGCTGATCCCGACACCCCCGCACAGACCACGCGCGTGTTCGGCGGCAGCGAGCAGGACTGGTTCGTGCCGCCTTCACAGTTAGCCGAGTTGGCGCTCGGCACGGCCGCCTCGCGGCGGGTGCAGCCTCACAACAGTCTCGGCCGGCATCTGGCCTACCTGCCGTTGGAGACGCTGGATCTCGACCTCAGCGATCCAATGCAGCGTGAGCTGGGCGACTACACCCTGATCGAGCGCATCGGTCAAGGCGGCATGGGCGTGGTCTACCGCGCACACCAACGTTCGCTCGATCGCGATGTGGCGATCAAATTGCTGGCCGCCGGGCCGTGGGCCAGCCCGGAATTCATCGAACGCTTTCGTCGCGAGGCGCAGGCCGCCGCGCGCATGCAGCATCCGAACATCGTGGCGATCCATGAAGTGGGCGCCAGTGACGGGCTGAATTACTTTTGCATGCAGCTGGTGCGTGGCGAAAGTCTGGCGGCGCTGCGCACGCGTGAACGCCGGCTTGAGCCGCGCCGCGCCGCGCGGCTCGTGCGCACCATCGCCGAAGCGGTGGACTACGCGCACCGGCTCGGCGTGCTGCACCTCGACCTCAAGCCCGGCAACGTATTGATCGACGAGCGCGGTGAACCGCTGGTGGCCGACTTCGGCCTCGCCCGCCGGCTCGACGAAACCCTGCCCGGCGACAGCGATGAAGTATCGGGCACACCAAGTTACATGGCGCCCGAGCAGGCCATGGCCGATGGCCGCTTGTTGCAGCCAGCCACCGATGTCTACGGCCTCGGCGCGATCCTGTACGAGGTCCTCACCGGTCACCCGCCGTTTCTGGGCAGCAGCCCACAAGCGACACTGAAGCAGGTCGTTCTGGACGAGCTGCAACCGGCGCGCAAACGGATTGCGGGATTGCCGGCTGATCTCGACGCCATCTGTGCACGCTGCCTGGCGAAAGACGCGGCGCGCCGCTACCCCAGCGCGCGCGCACTGGCGGACGATCTGAGCGCGTTTCTCGACGATCGCGCCACCTCGGTGCGCCCGCTTGGCGCGTGGGAGCGGGTCGAGCGCTGGGCCAGACGGCAGCCCCTGCAAGCGGCGTTGGCCTTGCTGCTGGCGCTGTCGTTCCTCGCCGGATTCGCTGCCACCTCACTGCAGTGGCGCCGCGCCGAGAGCAATGCCACCACCGCACGCACGCTGTTGTGGGACAGTCGCCGGCTTGAGGCCAATCGACTTGCGGTGGAGGGCCGGGGATTTGAAGGCGGCGCCCTGCTGCTGGCCAACATCGAAGACAGCGAGGTCGCCGGTCGCCACGAAGAGACCGCCGCCGACCGCCGCCGACTGGGCACGTTGCTGGCGCAGGGTGTGCAGCTGATTGATCGCATCATGGTCGACGACGCCAGCCCCACAGCGGCCGAGCTGAGCGACGACGGCAGCGTCCTGGCGGTCGGCTTCAACGACCTCAGCGTGCGCTGGTACGACGCCTCTTCGCTGGTCGAGCAGGGCAGAGTCAGCCTGATGGGTGTGGCGACCTCCGAAGACATGGGCGACTTCCATCGGGTGCCATCGATGCTGCGCTTCGTGCAGGGCAACCGGCTCAAGGTCAGCTTGGAATGGTATGACCACTGGATCCGACCGGGTGAGCGCGACACCAGCTTGATCGACCTCGCCGCCGGCACCCGGATTGCGTTGCCTGAAGGATTCGACGACGCCAGCATCAGCGCCGACGGCGGCTTCGCCGTGCTCCATCGTGGCGCTGAAGCACAGCTTTGGCAGACCGCTCCATGGCGCGCGTTGGGCGAGCGTTTCGCGGTTCCGCAGCCACCGATGCCGACCCTGCTGACGCGCGGCGGCCGCTATGTGCTGAGCCTCAATCCAAGCATGGCCAGCTTCCAGCTGCGCGACCCTCGCTCGCCGCAGCACGAGCTTGAGCTTGAGCTGCCGCGCGACGCCGGCCTTTCCGCGTGGGCGGAAAGCACCGATGGTCGTTGGCTGGCCCTTGGCGATCACGCCGGTCGCGTGCATCTGATCGACCTTGACAACCTGCAGCCGCGCCGGCTTTCGCATGTGCTGCGCGACGAAATCACCTCGTTGGCATTCAGCGAAGACGACCAGTGGCTGGCGGCCGGCAACATCAATGGCGCCGCGATGGTGTTCGACGTGGCCAGCGGTGCATCGCTGTTACCCGACAGTCTGCTGCATGACTTTCCGATCAGCCGGGCGCGGCTGCTGCGCGGACAACAGCTGCTGGTCGCGACCGGCAACGATCAGGTGGCGCTGTGGCGGCTGCCGATGCCCGGCACGCTGGGGCACCGCCCGCATCGCCTGCACACCGGGCCCACGCCGCTGCCGGGTGCTGCGCCGTACGCGGTGGCCATGACCGCCGATAGCGGTCTGTTGGCCACCGCCGCAGTCAGCGGCGAAATTCGCCTGTGGCGACTTCCGGTCAGTCCACTGCTGCCCGCGCGAGGTGCCGCCATGGTGCCCGAGCAGCCCATCATCGACGGCCGGCGCATGGCCGAAGTCGCCTACGATCAGCTTCGACTGGTTGATCTCGACGGCCGCGCCGCCAGTGACTGGATTGCCTTGCCGCAACCGCCGAGCTTCGCCGAAGTGCTCTCCCTGGCGCGAGAGCTGCTGGTGATCAGCGGCACCGAGCTGCGCCTGTATGACGCCGACAGTCTGCGTCTGAAACACGTGCTGGAGTTGCCAGGCAGCCCGCAACGTTTGCTGGCGACCGCCGACGAGTCACTGATCGTGCTGAGCGTCAGCGACAGTGAGTCGGAGCGTGGTTTTGTCGAGACGCTGCTGCTGATCGATCGCAGCCGTGGCGCGTTGCTCGAAGCCAGCGTCACCCTCGACGGACCGTTGGCACTGCGCGCCTCATCGGATGGCCAACGGCTGCTCGCCATCGGCCCACGTGACGACAGCAGCCGCATGTTCGCCCTGCCTTCACTGCAACCCATCGGCAGCCATCAACACGATCCGGATGCCCCGGTGGCCAACGGCGCCTTCGCCGCCGACCAACGCACCGTGATTCTGATCGAACGTGCGCCTGATCCAGTGGCGGCAGACGATGCCTTGCTGCTTTGGGATCCTGGCTCGCATCAGCAACCCGTGCGCCGCCTGCTGCCGGGTCTGCTGCCGCTGGCCGTCAGCGCAGTCGACGGCCAGATCTACGTTGGTGGTGCGCACTCCGATCTGCTGCTGGCCGCCGGGAAAAGCGAACGTTCAGTCACACGTTTGTCGCGCGCTGAAGCCACTTCGCCGGTCGCAGCAAGCATCGATGGCCAGTGGCTGGCACGTGCCTTTCGCTATCGCGATATCGAGCTGATCGACCCCACCAGCGGCAGCACGCTCGGGCCCCCGCTGTACTGGAATCCAGGCGGTATCCAACTGCTCACCCAATTGGCATTCAGCCCCGACGGCAACGCCCTGCTGGCACGCACGTCACAGGGGCGCCGCCTACGCTGGCCGCTGGCCGTGGAACGGCGTGAGGTGGCCGACGTGCGCCGCCACCTTGCGCCATTGCTCGCGCCCGCCGACGAAGCGCGTATCGAAGTGGTGAACAACCCCGCCGCGCGCGCCGCGCTGCGCAGCACCGACCCAGGCCCGTGGCCAGCACTGAGCCGCGCGCCGGCGTCCGCCGCGGTGCGCTATGTCGATGGCGAACCCGTGCCACCTCGATCAACTGCCGCCACTCCCTGGATGCTCGACCTCAGCAAGGCTTACAGTCTCGCGCCAACCGGCAACTGGGGGCCGCGCGACCACGTCATCGCCAGCCTCTACCCGCTGCCCTGGGGCGTGCAGCGACTGGGTGGCATCGACTATGACATTCGTGGCGCGGTGGGACTGAATGCGCCCAGCGGCCCCGACAGTGAGGGCCCGCGCCGCAGCCGTGTCACCGGCATCACGGTCCCCGCGCAACCCGTGGCAGCCTTCCACATGCTGCTGCTGGCCGGAAATCGCAGCGTGGAATCGGCAGCGCGTGAGTATGCTCGCCTGCGTCTGCACTATGCCGATGGTGGTGAAGCCAGCGTCCCCTTGCTCACTGGTCGCGACGTGCCCGGCTGGGCCGACGGCGACGCCGATGTGCCGGTGGCCTGGGAGTACGGTCTGCATCTGCGTTTGCTTGGCCAGCCACTGTTCCTGCCGATCAACAATCCGCGCCTGCCCAATCCGTATCCCACGCGTATCGTAAGCAGCGTGGACATCGAGTCTGGCTCGGAAACCTGGAACGCACCGGTGATTTTTGCCATCACCGCCGAGCCGGTAATCGGCAACGATGATTGCTGTAAAGAATCCACGGAGCGCCGGCCTCCTGCTGCCGGCCCGAAGTGACACGGAGTGCCACGCGCCGTTTGAGGAAGCGCCATGAAGTCCATCGCTCTTGCCACCTGCATCTTCTCTGCTGCACTGCTGTCAGCACCCGTACCCGCTGACGCGTGTGGCGCCAGTTTGTTTGGCGTGGGCCAAAACAGCCGTTTCCGCTCGTACAAGGCACCGCGGCCGGCCAATGTCGTGGTCTACGTCGACGCCGCGCTAAGTGATCGCCAGCTGGGAAATCCTGCCGATTTCGAGCGCGCGTTGGAACGCAGCGGTCACCAGGTCACGCTCGCACACAACCAGCCGGAGCTGAGTGCCGCATTGAGCAACGGCAAGATCGACATCGTGGTGGCCGACCTCTCGGTCATGGACTCGGTGGCCAATGACGCGCAGCAACTCGGCAGCGGTGCCGCCATGCTGCCCATCGTCGCCGACCTCGAAGCCAGCCTGTTGACCTCGATCGACGGTTACCAGCGCTCGCTGGCACCGGATGCCGATCTGCGTGAGACCCTGCGCGCGATCAACGATCTGATGAAGCTGCGGCTGCGCGGGTGATCCCGATGGCCGCGCCCATGCCGCCCTTACGGCGCCGCCTGTTTGCTGCACTGCTGGCGATGGTGCCGTTAGGCGCGAGTGCCCAGTCGCTGTTCGGCAGCGGCGAACAGCAAACACGCGTCGGCGAGGGTTCGGTATCGCTGGGCTTCCACAGCAGCAGTGGCGATGGAACATTTGCCGACAACGGGCAGGTATTCCCGGCCGGCGATGTCGATACCCGTGCCTCCATACTGGGTTTGAGTTACCGCTTCGCCGAGCGCTGGGCCGTGGAGGCGCGACTGCCCTATGTCCGCCGTCGCCACACGGGTTTTCTGAGCCACAATCCGGCGCTGTTGCAGCCGCGGCGGCCGAATCTGCCGGTAGTCGACGATGGTGACTGGCACGGAGGTCTGCAGGACTTCGCCCTGACGCTGCGCTACGACGCGATCAATGACGCGATGCTGGTGCGGCCGTTTCTCAGCCTCAGCATCCCGACCCGCAATTACCCGTTTTTCGGCAACTCGGCGATAGGCACACGGCTGCACAAGGCCCAGCTGGGAGTCGAGCTGGTGCGACCGATCGGGCTTTCCGACTTCTACTGGCGCGCGCAGTACGGTTACGAAGTGATCGAGCGTTCGTTCGAGCACATCAACACCAACGCACACAATGTCGAGCTGGAACTGGGCTGGTATGCCAGTGAGCGTCTGCGCCTGCGCGCCTTCGTCAGCGACCGTGACGGCAAAGGGCTAGGCGGAGACGCCAACTACGCCGGCCGCACCAATCTGCGCTGGTACCACCACGACCAGAACGTGCGCCACAACGCCACCATAGCCGGACTAGGCGGCGAGTACCGCCTCGGCGAGCGCTTTTCACTGTCACTGGTCGCTCTGCGCCTGATCGAAGGCGAAGCCATCCACCGCATCCGCTTTGCCAGCACGTTGGAACTTGCCTGGCACTTCGGGCCCGGCCACGGCGGCTGAAGCGGCGCCGGCCGGTGTGAGCCGGCGCCTACGTTGTGCGCGTCACGTTTGGTTTGCCTTTGAAGTTCAGACTCGCTTCGGATTACTCGAAGCCGTCCTGGAAAATCGAGGCCTGCGACAGCATCACGGTGTGTGACTGGCTATCGCTCGATGCATTGAAGCGGACGTCACCGGGGTAGCTGGCGGTCAAGGTGCGACTGCCCGCGCTGAGCAAGGTGAGTGCACAGGTGCCCACGGCCACGCTGGCGCTGCAGGTCTCGGCGCCGCCACTGGCGTTGACGGTGACCGTGCCACCGGGTGTGCCGGCACCTGGCGGTAGCGCTGCCACCGCAAAGTCGACACTGACCACTTGCCCGACCGTGGACGGCGACGGATCAAGGTCGATGATCGCGCTGACGCTGTCGGCCTTGAGCACGCCATGATTGCCGCTTCCCTGGCTGGCAGCGAAGCTGCCCTGCGCGGCGTAGCTGGCGGTGAGGGTGCGGGTGCCGACCACACTGGAGGCAAGGTTGCAGCTGCCGCTGCCGTTGCTGAGGGTGACGTTGCATTGCGCGCTGCCCTCGCTGACGCCGACCGTGCCAGCGGGTGTTCCGCCGGCGCTGCTGACCTGCACGCTGACACTGTAAGACTGGCCGACCACGGTCGGGTCCGGTGTATCGCCGGTGATCGTGGTAGTGGTGGGATGCGGGTTGACCTGATGCGAGGCGGTGCCGCTGCTTGCCGCGAAATTGCCGTTGCCGACGTAGCTCGCAGTCAGCGTGCGCGTGCCGAGACCAGTCAAGGCCAACTGGCAGCTGCCGGCAGCGACAGTCGCCGTGCAAGTCTCGGCACCGCCACTCGCAGTCACGGTGACGTTGCCAACGGGCGTGCCGCTGCCGGGCGCGCTGGTGGTTACGGCGTAGGCCACGGTCACCAGTTGACCGGGCAGCGAGGCGTCCGGCAGGTCGGAATTGATGACCGTTGTGGTCGATGCCGCGTTCACCTGATGCGCGGCCGTGCCCATGCTGGCCTGGAAGCTGGCGTTGCCGGCATAAGTCGCGGTAAGCGTCTTGGCACCGGCGCTGGTCGAGGTCAGATTGCAGCTGCCGACACCAGCGGCCAGCGTGCCGGTCGTGCACTGCACGCTGCCGTCGCTGATGGTGGCTGTGCCGGTTGGGGTTCCGCCACCGCTGCTCACCAGTACCGCGACGCTATAGGCCTGACCAACCACACTCGGATCGGGCGTGTCGGCAGTGATGCTGGTGGTGGTCGTTGCAGCACCCACCGCGTTGGTCGCATGCGCCGCGCTGCCGGCGCTGGCATCCCAGCCGGCAAAACCAAGGAACTGAGCGCGCAGGGTGTGCATGCCGGCGACCGTGGTGGTGAGCTGGCAGCTGCCGGTTTCGTTGACCGTGCCAGCGAGGGTGATCGTGCAGGTGGCGGTGTTGGGCGCAGCCACGCCGTCACTGACTTCGACCGTACCCCGCGGCTCGCCGCTGATGCTGATGCCTGCGGCTTCGCGCACGGTGACACTGACCGTATACGCCTGACCTACCGTGCTCGGGTCAGGGGTGTCGGCGGTGATCGTGGTCAGCGTGTTCGCGCTGGGCGAGAAATACCAGTTGGTCGAGGCGCTGAAGCCGAGGTTGGCGCTGGCGATGCGTATGTTTGCCCCCGACAGGGTACTGCCGGAAACCGCGCAGACCGCGAAACTGGTGGTGTCCAGACGCACGCGCAGGTTGCAATCGGCGTTGCTGGGATTGTTGAGCTGACCGACGTAGCGCAGCTGGTAACGATAGTCGTCGGCGTTGCCGGCGTTGCGGTCGATGCCCGCACGCGCCAGCCGCAACGTGGTGACGTCGTCGTGCTGCAGATGCCGTTGCGCCTCGTTACTGAAGGCACCTTGCTGCATCGAGGCTTCGGTATTCGGGAAGCCCAATGCGGCCATCACGTCGCGGTCGGCATTGGCAGCAAACGTGTGCCCGCCGGGCAGCGCCGTCAGCGCGCGGATCAGGGTGGTGGTGTCGGCAACCGCCGGCAGCAGGCCCGGATTGTTCTGATTGCGGATGTACCAGTGCAGGTTGAGGTCGTCGCCGCGGACATCGTCGCTGGAACCGTGTCGCGTGTCCGCACCCGCCCCCTGATCGAAGATGGCGTTCGGCCCGACCGTGCTCTTGGTGCCGTTGATCTGTGGCGTCGGCAGGGCCGATTCGCTGGCGTGATTGGGATGCGCAAGACCCTGGCAGTGACCCATCTCGTGCAACAGCGTGGACTCGAAATCGACCTGCCCACTCGGGATGTCGGTGTTGGCGTTGAAAGCGAGCGTGTTGTTGGGAATCGAGCGCAGCCGATTGAACGTGGCGACAGCCTTGATCACCGAGCCCTCGGCCAACGCGGCCACCCCGCCGTTGACGCTGGTGTCGATGCAGATGGTCAGGTCCGGTCGATCACCGCCGGTGCCGCTGTAGTTCTGCGGATGGGCGACGCGATCGAGATTGTTGACGTCCGCAAAAATGAACGCGCCGGCCAAAACATCAGGCGATGCCGCCAGCAGCAGCGCGGCGGCAGTGCGCGCCGTTAGTCGGTTCATCGCACTGCTCCAGCGGCCGTCGTTGCCGCAGGCCGCAGCTGCGGATGCTCGGCCAGCACGTGGGCGGCCGCAACCACGGCATTGAAATCAGTGATTCCAGGAAGGTCTGGAAAACGCTCGGCAAATTGCGGCACGCCGTCAAACTGCAACTGCTTGTATCTTCCGCCATCACGCAGCATCAGTTCGAAGCGACCCGCATCGGCGACTTCGAACAAGGTGTCCGCTGCACCATCGTTGCCAGCCATTCGCTGCGCAATACCCGCGCGAATCGCCTGCGCATCGAAGGTCGCCAGCGCAGGCGACGATGCCAACTGCGCAAAGCGATCACGACTGGCGGCGTCCATCACTACGCGGTAGTCACCCGGCGAACGAAAATAGGCCGGACGACGGATGTGTGCGCAGCCGTTGTCGTGCAAGGCCACACGAAGGGTGCGATCAGCACCGGCGTACTCCGACGCGGTGATCCGGAGTTCCAGCCAAGGCTCGCCCTGAAGCTCACAAGCGCTTGTGGTCTCGGCGAGCAAGAGCAGGCCGAGCGCTACTGACAGAAGTACATGCATGGGCGGGACTCCAGCAGTTTCGGCAGGAGTTTAGTGCGAGTCGCAGCGCTGCGCATCAGAGCCGCTTCAACACGCCGGTGTGGAACCAGCCGCAATGTTGCAGACAGGTAATTCTTTGGCTGCCAATCAAAGCCAGGACGCCACGCCGCTTGAATCCGCGGGCCTCGATCGACGTGAATTGACGCCGACCCGCAGACCTGCGGCCATCAACTCAGCTCACACCCGTTCAATCCAGAGGCTACCGCCCGCAAACGCATGGCCCTTGGGCAGGGCAAGTGCTGCTTGAACTTCAGTCGGGAAACGAGCGAAGGCGTAGCTGCAGCCAAATATCACTTTGAATGCGGTGGAGTACATGAGCAAGGCGCGTAGTGCGTATTGCTCGTTCCAGCTGCGGTTTTCACCGATGACCCAGTCTCTCGGATACTCATTCGGCAGGAAAATGTCGTGGACATGGATGCGTACTCCGGTCGCCAGACGTGGCAGCACTTCAAACAGCAGGTAGTTGACGTCGCTGCCGGTTTTGGCCACGTGCGAGGAGTCGATGAAGAGGATGTCGCCGGCCTGCAATGACTCGAACAGGCTGAGCGGCACGGCCTGCACTTTTTCCTGCACCACGCGCGTGAGACCAGGGATGCCACGGGTCAGGAACGGGCGCGGATACGGCTCGACACAACTGATCTCGCAGGTGCCATTGAGAAAACGCTGATTGACATCGGCCATCAACAGTGAGGAATAGCCGGAGCCCACTTCGATGATCCGGCGCGGTCGCCATTCGCAGAGCAGCACGAACAGCGAACGTGAGTCCAGCCAGCTGAATTGCGAGTTCTGGGTGTAGAAGCCGCGCAAGGTTTCGTCACCGGCAGGCGCGAGCTCCGGGTAATCGTAGGCGCCAATGTGGCGGGGATAGAACTGTTGCAATACCTGCAGGTGCGACGCGTCGTTGAAATCGATGCCGAGCACGACGGGCTGGGTGGGCCACAGCTCGCTTTCGCGCAGGGCAAGCTCATCGGGATCAACCACCGGTGAGTAGAAGTGGCCGTCGGGATGGGAAGCCGTACGCGACATCGGTAGGTAGCGCCTCCAGGCGCGAAGCAGATGTTTCAAGCGTTTCAAGGGAAATGCGCAAGTTGGGTTTTGGCTGCACGGAAGTGATGAACACGTACCCGCGCTGCTGACGCTACTGCTGGCGCGTACGCGGTCGCGGGCAGGATCGCACAGCAGGTGTGCAGTCTCTAGTGGACTGTAACGGACAAATCGAAAGTAGCTCGCTCGGTCTGGCCGCGCTGGACTTGCTCCTCACTCCGCCAATAGCTTTTGGCTATTGGCCTCGCTCCGGAGCGGCGTCCATCACGCCCATCCCGTCGCGATCCCACTTCCGCTTCATCCGTTACAGCCCACTGGGGTGGTGCTTAGTAACCAGAGGACATTATCCGCGAGTGGATTTTCGCGACTGGCAAGGCGCGACGACGAGACATGGCAGCGCTATGGCGAGGAGAACCGAGCGTAGCGAAGGCGTAGCCGCAAAGCGGCCGACCGAGCCGTGGATAAGTCCGATTGATTGCGAAGCACCACACTGGCCTCGCTGCGCATTTGCTGCGACACATCGCCGGCTGCAGACTGCCGCATTGCGTCTCGGCTTTGTCACTGACGTCCATTGGCATCCATCTCCGCCAACCATGCGTAAACCTGTGGCCTCTCTTGACCGCTACCTACGTTGGAGAGGATTAAGATGACCCTTCGACACTGATTTCCGAGGATATGCCGATGTCTGGCTTGCGTTCGTTGATGCTGCTGGCTGCGTCCGTCCTGTGTTTGGGCCCGACCCGGGTGAATGGCGCCTCGCCTGCGCCGCTGGACGGAGCCCAACAAGTCGTCGCCGGGGTGGCCCACTCCTGTGTGCTGTATCGGCGCGGTGCGGTGTCGTGCTGGGGCGACAACGAACGTGGGCAGCTGGGAACCGGCAACGCCACCCTCACTTTGCGTGAAACTCCGGTTCCGGTGGTGGGCCTTTCGAGCGGCGTGCGCTTGATCGCAGCCGGCTACTTCCATACCTGCGCCGTGCTCAATTCGGGCGGCGTGCGCTGCTGGGGCTGGAACCATGTCGGCCAACTCGGTAGCGGCGAGCAATCATTCGACAATGAAGTCATTCCGCTCACGGTACTTGGTGTTGCCGATGCGGTCGAGATAACGGCAGGTGGCCTGCACACCTGTATTCGCAATGCCATCGGCGCAATGCGCTGCTGGGGCGCGAATGATCGTGGGCAATTGGGCATTGGCCGGCTTTCCGAGGCTGAGGCCACGCCCGTCGCTGTCGTCAATCTGGGCGGTGCGGCGGCAAGTCTTGACGCCGGTGGTGAGCACACCTGTGCGGTATTGCAAAGTGGCGGCGGACGCTGCTGGGGCCGCAATGACAATGGCATGCTCGGCGATGGCACCTTGGTTGATCGCAACGTGCCCACCGCAGTGCAAATCCCCATGAACTTGCGCGCTATTGGCGCGGCAGCCCGTCACACCTGCGGTGTAACCACCGTGGGCGCCGTCCATTGTTGGGGCACCCAGCTGCTGTATCCCAACGACACCATCGAACAAGGCTCGGCCACGCCACGTCCGTTCCCCGGTTTGGGGAGCGGCTGGATCGCCGTAGACTCCGGCGTATTCCACACCTGCGCCCTGAACGACGCCGGTGCCGTGCGCTGTCTGGGCACCAATTCCTTGGGCCAATTCGGCAACGGTGGCATTGGTGACAGTTTCGAGGCAGAGGCTACCATCGGTCTCGATCCCGGCGTGGTTTCAATTGCCGCCGGCGGTGACCACAGTTGTGCCGTGAGCAGTCGCGGCGGCGTGCAGTGTTGGGGTCGCAACAATGATGGCCAATTGGGCATTGACCGCAGCAGCGAGCGCTTGGTCCCCACTCAAGTAGCCACACTGAACAGTGGCGTACTGGCGGTCGGCGCGGGCAGTTTTCATGGCTGCGCACTGCTGGCAGGCGGTCGTGTGAAGTGCTGGGGCAGCAACGATCAAAACCAACTGGGCGATGGCACTGGCACCGCACACCTGATTGCGGCCGATGTGGTGGGACTCACCGCCGGCGTGCGCCAACTGGCTGTCGGCCATGACCACAACTGCGTGGTGCTGGCGGATCGCAGCGCACGTTGTTGGGGAGCCAACTTCGATGGCCGTCTGGGCGACGGCAGCATGCTCAATCGCAGCACACCGGTGCCGGTGCAGGGACTGGATGCGCCGGTCGCATTGCTGGCCCAAGGCCGCACGCACGGCTGCGCATTGCGTGAGAACGGTGAAGTTCGCTGTTGGGGCGACAACGCGCACGGTCAGCTTGGCAACGGCAGTACCACCGCGTCCTTGAGCGCCGTGACCGTGACCGGCCTCGGTACGGGCGTGCGCGAGTTGGCGGTCGGCTTCTTCCACAACTGCGCGGTAACCGCGAACGGCGCGCTGAAGTGCTGGGGCCTGAACAATGCCGGCCAGCTGGGCGATGGCTCCACGACCAACCGCAGCGTGCCAGTCGACGTGGTGGGCTTGAGCAGCGGCGTAAGCAAGATCGGCGCGGGCCAAACACACACCTGCGCGGTCAATGCGGCGGGCGCGGTGTCCTGCTGGGGTGAGAGCTTCTTTGGGCGCTTGCTGGGTGACGAATCACCCAACGACCGTTCGGTGCCAGGGCCAGTGCCGAGCCTGACCCGCGATGTGGTCGACATCTCGTTGGGCGGTTTCCACGCCTGCGTGCGCCTCGCCAACAACAGCATGCGCTGCTGGGGCGAAAACAACGCCGGCGCGATCGGTGACAACAGCAAACTCTCGCGCGGCTTGCCAACCCAAGTGGCGGGACTGACCCGCAACGTGAGCAACTTCGACGCTGGCTTCGGTGGGCAAACCTGCGCAGTGGTTTCCGGCAGCGCGCAGTGCTGGGGTGAGAACACGTTCGGCCAGTTGGGCGATGGCACCAGTTATGGCCGACCGGTGCCGACGCGCGTCGTGGTCAACGCCGAAGGCCGCCGGGTCCTGCCGCTGGCCGCTTTGGCAAAGGCGGCCAGCGGCGCCCCCAAGAGTGACGCCAGCGGTCGTTTCGTGGTTTTCCAGTCGCGCGCATCAAATTTGATTGGCAGCGACAGCAACAACGGCAACGACATTTTCCGGCGTGACCGCGAAACCGGCCGCATCGAGCGCGTGAGTCTCGACAATGCCGGCAGCCAGATCAACGCGGATTCGATCGAACCCACGGTTTCAGCCAACGGCCAGCTGGTAGCGTTCGTCACGGCTACCGCCGCACCCGGCAAGTTGCGCGGCGAATCGAGCAAGGCCGCGGAATTGCGCCAGAAGACCACGGGCTCATCGGTGCTGTTGCGCAACATGCTCACCGGCACCACGGTGATGGTGGCACCCGCGATGCCCGCCGGCACCGGTACGCAGCCACTGATCAGCGCGAATGCAACCAAGATCACCTACGTGGCCTTGGCCGGCGGCGCCGGCTCGCCCAGCCAGCCGAATGTATTCACCGCGCCCATCACCATGGTGGCTGGCAATCCGCAGATCGGCACGCCGGTCTGTGTGTCCTGCAAATCGGTGAATGCCAATGGCAGCCCGACGACCACCAACAGCGACGGTGTCGCCAGCCAACCACAACTCTCGGCTGATGGCCGCTACCTCACGTATGCGACGACGGCGAAGAACACCTTGGCGGCCAGCCCGTCACCCTGCCCCGCCGCCACCAGCAGTTCGGTGGTGCTCAGCGATCTGCTGACCGGCGCGACTGCGGTCGTCGCCCCGCCCGCGTCAACACCGGCAGCGAGTTGCGGCACCACCGGCAGCAGCAGCCCGAGCATCGCGGCCAATGGTCAGACCGTGGCCTTCGCCACCGATCAGCCCTTGTCGACGGATGACGGCAACGGCGTCAGCGATATCTACGTCTGGCAGGCCGGCGTCAGCACGCTTAGTCGCGCCAGTGATACCAGCAGCGGCGGCGAAGGCACCGGCGCGTCCACGGCACCCAGCTTGTCAGGCGATGGTACCCAACTGGCGTTTGTATCGGCCTCGGCGGATCTCGATCTGACCTTCGCCGACAACAATGACCGCCTCGACGTGCACACCGTCGATCTGGTCAGTGGCGAGCTGAATCGCCTGTCGCGTGGCAACAGTGGTGCCGAGACATCCGCCGACAGCCTGGCGCCGTCACTCAATTTCGATGGCAGTCGCGTGGTCTTCGAAAGTGCGTCGACGGCGTTCGGACTGAACGGACTGACCGGTGGCGTGGTCGAGCGGATCAACACCAGCGCCCCGACCACCCGCTCAGCGACATGGTGGGTGGACGCAGAGAGTGGCTGGGGCCTGTCGATCTTCGATCAAGGCAACGTCATCGTGCCGGCGTGGTTTACCTACGACAGCGACGGGGAGCCCACCTGGTTCTTCGTGCCCGGCGCGTTTGCACAAGCCGACGGTAGCTTCCGCGGCGATCTGCAACGTTTGTCCGGCGTGCGCTTTGATCAAATCAGCGGATCCGCAGTCACCAACACGCAGACCGTTGGGTCGGCCACGTTCCGCTTTCTCGGCGACGACGGCTTGGAATTCAGCTACACCGTCGATGGTGTTACCCAGGTCAAGCGCATGACGCGCTTCCCCTTCGGCGCCCGCACCTTCAGTTGCGCGACCACACCGGACTCCAGTCGCACCTCGGCCGGCAACGTCAGCGACCTGTGGACCGGCACCAATCCCAACGCGGGCTGGGGCCTGACCCTGTTCGAGATCGACGACAACCTGTTCGGCGCCTGGTACACCTATGACATCGATGGCGAAGCAATCTTCCTGGTGATGGCGACAGCCAAACAAGCGGATGGCAGCTTCACCGGCTCGCTGTTCCGGCAACGCAACGGCACCCCGTTCTCGATGATCAACGGCCAACCACCCAGCACCGGCAGCGACAACGTCGGCACCACCACCCTGCGCTTTACCGACGGCGCCAACGGCACCTTCCGCTATGTGGTGGGTGGCGTGGACCAGACCAAACCGATCACCCGCTTGTTGGTCGGCAGCAAGGCGACGGAGTGTGCCAGTGATGCGCTGAATGCGAGTGAGTAGGTAGCCTCAATACCCCCAACGCGGCAGCAGCCAGGCTACCGACTGGATCATCAGCAAGGTGTAAATGCCGGCTAGCGCGTCATCCAACATGGCACCGAAGCCGCCGTGCAGCTTGCGATCCGCCCACGACACCGGCCAGGGTTTGCTGACGTCGAACAGGCGAAACAACAGCACGCCGGCAAGCAGCCATGGCAGGCCGTCGGGCAAGGCGGCCAAGCCAATCCACAGGCCGACAAATTCGTCGATGACGATGACCCCGGGATCGTCTTTCTCGACGATGTTGATGACCTGATGCGCGGTCCACACGCCGAGAGCAAAGGTGGCTAGGACAATGGCGATATAAATCGGCAGCGGCAGATGCTGGAAGAACAACCATGGGACCACCGCCACCACCGTGCCCACCGTGCCCGGCGCTTTCGGTGCCAAGCCACAACCGAATCCGGACGCCACCCAGAACGCTGGCGAACGGCGCATGGCGGCAGTGAGCTGGGTCATCGCTACATTCCTTCGAAATGTTGGTAGCCGGCGCGCGGACGCTGCCAGTGTCGACCATCCGGAGCCACTGCGCGCAACCCCGGCGTGGCATCGATGCGACCGATCACGCAGGCCGGGGTGCCGGTCAATGCCAAGGCCGTACCGATTTGCTGGCGATGCGCAGGCGGTGCACTGAAACACAACTCGTAGTCGTCGCCACCTGCGCACTGATACAACCAACGATCAGGCCCGGCACACATGCGCGCCAGTGCCGGTGATGTCGGCAGGCTCGCCAACTGCACGGTCGCCCCCGCCTCACTGGCGCGCAACACGTGGCCAAGGTCGGCGAACAAGCCATCGGAGATGTCAATGCAGCCTGAGGCCAAACCACGCAGCGCCAGACCCGCAGAGACGCGTGGTGTCGGCCGGTACAAACGTGCGGCAAGATCCGGGCGCGACGAATCGGCCAAACCTGCCGCCGCGTCGCCCAGCGTGCCAGTCACCCACAAGTCATCTCCGACCTTGGCACCACTGCGTCGCAAAGCTTGCGCGGGTGGCACAAAGCCGTGCACGGTGACCCCAATGGACAGCGCACCGCGTGTGGTGTCTCCACCGACCAAGGCGACACCATGGCCCGTGGCCAGGGTCAGAAAGCCGTCGATGAAACGATCCAGCCATGCCTCTTCGGCTTCCGGCAGGGCCAAAGTCAACAAGGCCCACGCCGGTTCGGCACCCATTGCGGCCAGATCGCTGAGGTTCACCGCCAGCGCTTTCCAGCCGATGTCGAATGGCGCATCGGAAGCGCGAAAGTGCACACCTTCGTTGAGCACATCGGTGCTGACTGCCAGCAGCTGATTGGCCGGCGGCAGCAGCAATGCGGCGTCGTCGCCGATGCCCAGGATGACGTCACTGCGGCTACCCGCGCGCAGCCGGATACGCTCGATCAGCTCGAACTCGGCCATTCCAATCGGACCGTCTAGCGCCGACGCGCCGCGTCAACCTCAACGCTGCGCCAAGCGGCGCAGGCCTTGTCCAGCACGCCGTTTACATACCCGTGGCCGTGATCAGCACCGAAGCGTTTGGCAATTTCGATGGCTTCGTTGATGACCACGCGATAGGGCACATCCGGTCGATAGATCAACTCGTAGGCCGCCAACCGCAATACCCCGCGCTCAATGGGATCGACCTGCTCGATGTCGCGATCAATGAAGCGCGCCAACTCCGCATCGATATTCGCGCGATGTTTTTCCAGACCGTTGAGCAGGTCTTCAAAATACGGAAGGTCTGCGACTTCCATTTCCTGCTCATGGGCAAACTCGGCGATGACCTTGTCCATCGTCGCGCCCGCCATTTGCCAGGCGTAAACGGCTTGCAAAGCGCGCCGTCGCGAGCGCGAACGCGCGACCGGATCGACGCCGTCGGTACGCCGCGGCCTCATGCCAACACCTGCCGCAGGCCGACCATTTCAAGCGCCGCCAGCGCGGCTTCTTCGCCCTTGTTGCCGAGCAAACCATCGGCTCGCGCCAGGGCATCGTCCAGACGCTCCACCGCCAGCACGCCGTTGGCAACGGGTACACCAGTGTCCAAAGCGACGCGTGCCAACCCTTGCGCGCAGATGTCGGCGACATGCTCGTAATGACGGGTCTCACCGCGCACCACGCAACCCAGCGCGATCAACGCCGCATGTTTGCCCGTCTGGATCACCCACTGACACGCCACGGGCAACTCCCAGGCACCGGGCACCCGCACCACATCGATGGCATCGGCGGCCACGCCATTGCCTTCCAGCGTGCGCCGCGCGCCATCGACCAGCGCATCAGTGATGCCTGGATTCCAGCGACTGGCGATCACCGCAAAACGGGCACCGGCGGCAGCATGGAGATCACCTTCGAAACGTGGCATCGGCAGATGAGAACTTGGGAAGGTGCCAAGTTTAGCTTGCTACGCCTGGATCGACGTATTCGACGACTTCCAGACCAAATCCCGCCAAGGCCACCTGCCGGCGCGGCGTACCGATCACGCGCAGCTTGCGCGCGCCCAGATCGGCAAGAATTTGCGCGCCCACGCCGTTGCGACGCCACTGCGCCATCGGTTTGGCGGCATGCGGGCCGTCCACTTGCTGCAATCGCGCCAACACGGCATCCGGCTCGCTGGCTTCGGCGAGCACGACCACGGCACCACTGCCATGGGTGGCGACCTGGCGTAGGGCGTCAGCCAAGCTCGGTTGCAAATCGGGCCGGCGCAATCCCAACACATCGCCCAGCAAATTCTTCACATGCACGCGAACCAGCAGCGGCACGTTGTGCTCCGGCACGCCGCGCAACAAGGCAAAGTGCAGATCGCGAGCGATGCGGTCGCGATAGGTCAGCAATCGAAATGGACCCTGCTGGGTGCTGACATCACGTTCGTCCACGCGCTCGACCGTGTGTTCGGTTTGCAGGCGATGCTGGATCAGGTCAGCGATGCTGCCGAGCTTCAGGCCATGGGTTTCTGCGAAGACTTCGAGTTCCGGCCGCCGCGCCATGCTGCCATCGGTATTCAGGATTTCGACCAATACACCCGCGGGCTCCAATCCCGCCAGACGGGCCAGATCGCTGGCGGCCTCGGTGTGGCCAGCACGCACCAGCACACCACCGTCTTGCGCTTGCAGAGGGAAGATGTGGCCGGGTTGCGACAGGTCCGCCGCACGCGCCTGCGGCTGCACGGCGGTCTGGATGGTGTGGGCGCGGTCTGATGCCGAGATGCCGGTGGTCACGCCGTCGGCCGGTGCGGTGGGGACAGTGAAGTTGGTGCGGTACTGCGAGGTGTTGTCGATCACCATCGGCGGCAGGCGCAGCTGTTCGCAGCGGCTCCGCGTCAGTGCCAGGCACACCAGCCCACGCGCGTGGGTGACCATGAAGTTGATGTCTTGGGGCCGCACGTGCGACGCCGCCATGATCAGATCGCCCTCGTTCTCGCGATCCTCGTCATCAACGATGACCACCATACGACCCTGTCGGATTTCTTCGAGCAATTCGGGAACGGTTGCAAACGGCATGACGGCGGGTGGCTGGCAAAACGGGTCGCAAGTTTACGCGGTGAGGCGGTGGTGGTTGGGTGGTCATCCACAACGGGTGGATGCGCTTGCTCCTGGAGGGCGTCGCTCCTGCGACGCTGCTCTTGCCACACCGACTTCATGAAGGCAGCCGCACGGGAGCAGGGCCCTCCCGGGGTCTCAGGCAGCGGAACTCGGCTACGGCAACCGCCCCACCACACTTGTCTGGCCAAGGAAGCGCGTGATCGCCTTGCAACACCAGCAGGCCACCGAGCAGGTCCGCCCACACCGCATTGCTGCCAGTACCCGCCACCGCCTTGCCGCCAGCATCGCCGGAGCATAGGAGAAGGGCAACGTTCAGCGTGTCGACCGTGTTGGCGAAGCTGAGGCCACTTCTTTCTACCCAACTCGGCGTCGTCGATGATGGTCACCGCACCCCATGCATCAGCTTGTTGATCAACGGTGCAAACAGCAGGAAGGCAAAGCCCATCACTGCGCCGCCGATGGCGATCTGGGTGTAAGTCGCCGAGTATTGAGCGATACCCAAGCTGCCGCCGGAAGCCACCGAAGCAATCGCGCCGGCGGCGAAGTTGCCGATGGCGGTGCACAAGAACCACGCGCCCATCGCCAGCCCATTGTCCTTGGGTGCGGCCAGCTTGCTGACCATCGACAGGCCAATCGGCGACAGGCACAACTCGCCCATGGTGTTGATCAGATAGACCAAGGCCAACAGGGTCCACGCCAGTTTTCCAGCGTCGCTGAGCAAGTGCTCGATGCTGAACACCAGGGTGGTGAATCCGAGTGCCACCAGCAGCAATGCTATGGCGAACTTGCGTGGGATGGATGGATTCATTCCGCGTGCTTCCAAGCGTGGCCACAGCCAGGCAAACACCGGTGCCATCAGCAGGATGAAAACCGGATTGGCCGATTGGAACAGGGTGAAGTCGAACGGTGCGTCGACATAATCCTTGGCGAAGAAGTTGAGCGACGAGCCGGCCTGTTCGAACATGCCCCAGAACAAGATCTTGGCCAGAAACAGCAGCAACATGGCTTGATAACGCTGCAACTGCACGCGGTCGCCACTCTTCACGGCACTGGCGATGAAATAGATGGTCAGCACCGCAAACATCAGCAGCAGCAAGTAACCAACGATCCTCGCTTCGCTCAGCATCAGGTAGACCACCGGCACCAGCGCGAGGCAACCGAGCAAGACCTTGAAGACGCGACTCATCGACTGCGCCGGCACAGGTGCCGCACCTATGGGCCCCAACCAACTCACCAACAACTGGAACGTCATCAGCCCGGCAATCATGCCGAGGCCAGCGGCAAAAAATCCCCATTGGTAACCGAAGTAAACACCGATGACGGTGCCGCAGATCAGCGGCGCGAGCGCGCCACCGGCGTTGATGCCCATGTAGAAAATCGTGAATCCGGAATCACGGCGCATGTCGGTGGGCGCATACAGCTTGCCCACCAGCACCGAGATGTTCGGCTTGAACAATCCATTGCCGACGACGATGAATGCGAGACCGAACAGGAACCAACGCAGATCGGGAATCAACAACAAGAACAAGCCGCCGGCCATCAAGGTGCCGCCAAGCATGATTGACGCGCGATAGCCCAGATAACGATCCGCAACGAAGCCACCAAAGATGCCAGTGGCATAGATCAACGCGGTGTAGGCACCGTAGGTCAGGCTGGCTTGTGCTTTCGCTTCACCCTCGGGCAGCAAGCCGAAGAATGCGGTGGCGACGTAGACCGCCAATAACGCACGCATTCCGTAGTAGGCGAAGCGCTCCCAGAACTCAGCGAAAAACAGCATCCACAGCGGCCGCGGGTGGCCAATGAATTCACCCGGCGGCGGCGGCACGAAGGGTTCGGTAGTCGCTGGGGCTTGAGCCATGAGCAATCGTGAGGTTGGCGGATGTGGGCGCGAGTCTAGCCCGCAACTCAGCCTGCGGTCACGGCGACGCGTCGTGTCCACTGAGACACACCCAGGTGACCACAATGGTGTCAGCCCCAGTGCAGTGACGCAGGACGCTCGCTCGCAGCCATCGCGGCCCTGCGGAGCGATGCCATGCGATCACCGATCAGGCATCACCCACTTGCGGGGTCAGCGCAGCCCTTCCAATCCATCGCGATACACAAAATCGCGAGGAATGGTCTGCTCGCCTTTCACATCACCCAGCGCACCTTGCGCGATCCAATCGAAGATCAGGCCTTGCTGCTCGATGCTCAGTGGGTTCTGCAGAAACGGCATGCGCAGCCCGCCAAAGCCCGGTTGATTGCAATTGATCTTGTCGAACAGCGGGCTGGCAAACGGCCGTCCAGGAATCACATAACCCGCCGGCAGCAACTTGTAGATGGCGTCGATGCCGAGATCGGTCAAGTCAAGATCGCCATCGAACTGGCCGGGGTTGTGGCAGCTGGTGCAACGTCCAGACACGAACATTTCGTTGATGATTGGCTTGACCTGGGTTTGCCAATTGACATCAAACGTGATCGGCAACCCGCCAAGGTCATCGCAGCCCGCACCCGGCGGGAAAGTCTGTGCGGCAGCCGATCCGGAGCCAACCACCGCCAGCCAGACAAGAGCGCTACGCCACCCCATTCATCAAGCCCGGCACGATCCGACTGAAATTGGCGAACGACGGTGAAGACACCGGGTTGGCAAACGGGCCAGTCACGAAATTGTCGATGTTGGGGAAGATCGCCGGGATGTCACTGTCGGACACGCCCATCCAGCGCGCCAAAGTGGCACACAACTGATCGGCGGCGGTGGTCGGAATGAATTGGCCGCGCTGAAAACATTCGCCTTGATTGGCACCATCGCTGATGCTGCCGGTCAACGAATTGTTCAGCACGATGGTCGGATAGCGGCCATACACGTTGCCACCATTGACCGCACCGCCCACCACGAATTGCAGACTGCCCCAGGCGTGGTCGCTGCCATTGCCATTGGAGTTGATGGTGCGGGCGAACTCGCTGGTGCTGAACAGGGTGACGTCGTTGCTGCGACCAATCGCGACCATCGCCTTGTAGAACGAATCGACGGCTTGCGACACCCGCTGCAATAGCAGGTGGTGGCCAGTCGCACCCGTGGAAGTGATCTGGTTGTCGTGGGTATCAAAGCCACCGATGCGGACGAAAAACACCTGCCGGTTGGCGCCGATGGGCGAAACAAATCCCGCGTTGTCTGGCTGTGTGGTGCTGATGCGGACCATGCGCGCGACCTGGCGCAGTTGGTCGGCCAGCGAGTTGCCGGCGGGCCAGACAAATCCGGTGCTGCCACCGCCATTGACCGGATCGGCTGCTGGAATGCCGGCAATCGCCGGGTTGATGACGAAGTCCGCAAGCTCCAACGAACGATCAACAATGCTGCGATATTCATTGGTGAAGGCCTGCGGGCTGGCCGCATCCAGAAGTTGTTCCAGATGCGCGCGCCGCACCTGTTGAAACTGGTTGGCCGTGGTGTTGGTGGAGCTGTAGTTGGTCAGCGACGTGGCGGGCGCGGTGCCGGACGTCGACAACGCAAACGAGAACAGTGGCACACCACCGTCTTCCACGCCCGACAGGAAACGGGTCTGTCCGGACAGCGTAATGGTCGGTGGCAGGCCATTGGTGGCCGAAGCCGGCAGCGCTACCCGCCCGGCCACGCGTCCACCCCAGCCTTCGGTCACCTGTGTGCTGGAGCCCGAACCGATGTGCCAGAGATTGGTCTGGTCATTATGCGAATACAGCTGCGGTGGCCGCCGCCGATTGTTGAATTGAGCCACCGTGGTGGGCTCGACCAAGGGGCCGATGTTGGGCAGGAAGGCGAGTCTTCCCTGGCCATACAAGGTCGCCATTTCCGGGCAGAACGGATTCACGCCGTACTGACCGCCCGCGATCGACAACGTTGCGGGCGGGGTCTGCCCGTTGATGAAGCCGGCGCCGGTGTGTCGCGGCAGTCCCAAGCCACCGCCGTTACCGGTCGTGGGGTTGTAGATGCCATTGCGCGCCGTGACGTATTTGGCATGGGCGGCATCGCCGCCCGGAATCAACATGTTCCAGGCGTCGTTGCCACCATCCAGATACAGACACACCAAAGCGCGATAGCCGCTGGCGGGCGTGCCCGCGAGCGCTGCTGGAATCAACCCGAGCTGCGGAAACAGCGCTTGCGCACCACCACAGGCCAGCACACCGCAACCTGCCTGCAAGAAGGCGCGACGGGAAGTGAGAATCTTGCTCATGGCCGTCAATCCTCAGCGCTGAAGGGACGCCTCGGGCGAAATCGCCGCGAGGTGCAGGAGGTAAAGAACTTCGCGACGGCGGGTGTTTTGCGCCACCGTCTCCCCGAAGGTGCCGGTCAATCCAGTCCGCAGGAGTCGGTACAGAACGCCGCGCGTGCCGGTATTGAGTGTCGTGTTGCCTGGATTGTTGAGGTCACCCAAGGCGCCAGACATCGCGCCACCAAACAGGCGAACGTTGATGACTTCGATCAGATCGGCATCGTTGGTGGTGGTGCAGGTAATGCCGCAATTGCCGCCCGGCAGTCCATCCAGCGCCGCGTCCGGGAACCAGGCGTGGTCAGTCGGCAGCGGCGTGCGCAAGGGGCCATGGCAATTGTGATTGGTGCCGGTGCCACGTCCCGCGCAGACCTGATTGTAGATGTCGTTGGCACCCAGAATCGAGGTGCTCTCATTGATGATTTGCAGCTCAGGCGAAACCAGATCGAGATCACTGATCGGTCCGGGTGTCTGGAAATCGGGCTCGTAGAAGTTGAATACGGAAGGCGCACCCAAGGGTCGTTGTTGATACGCGCACTGCGGCCAGCTGGACGAACCGCAGCCACCCGCAAACCGCGCCCAACGACGGTAAGGAACCGTGGCCGGCGTGGCACCAAAACTGCGCCAGACCTGGATCATCTTCAGCAGCGGCTCGCGCGTCTTGCCGGCATCGACCGCGTTCTCGACGTCGCCCAGCGGGCGTCTTGCTTCGATGTCAAACAGCACCGCCTTGATCACCGCACGCAAGTCGCCACGCGCACCCGAGCCATTGTTGGCGAACGCAGTGGCGACACGCTGGATATAGGCGGGCGATGGATTACTGCTGATCATTCGTTGAATCAACTGCCTTGCCACCATGACGGCGGTGTTGGGATGGTTGAACAAGAGATCGATGGCCGCATCAACGCCGCTGTTGCAGTAGGTCAGGCAGGCGGTCTTGCTGGCCGCCGGCGACGCCCCGTTGAGCGCGTCGCAGTTGATCGCGGTGCCGACTGCCAACCCTGGGCTTACTTCATTCAAGGTGAGCGGCGACGTGCCACCCAGTTCGATCAGTTTCACCGCGCCCGGTGTACCGCCGGGAATGCTCTCGCCCGCGGCCAGATCAATGATCGCGCCGGGCGGATTGGTGGGCACGCTGCCGGGCAATTGGAAACCCGTGCGATCACGACCGGTGTCGTGATAACGCGGATAACAAATCATCGACTCATAACGATCCGGATGGACCAAACCGTTCTGCTCGTTGATGTCCAGCGACGGCGGTGTGGAAAAGAAATTGCCGGTGTTGAAACTGCAGTCGGTACCCGTGCAGCCGCAGGTGCGGTTGATCGTTTGACCCGCCACCGTGCGATTGCCACTGCACGCATAACTCAAGCCGGTCAATACGCGCGACAGCACGGTGACGGTGAACTGGTTGTAGGTCGGCGCGCCTAGTCCGGTGTCGGGATCGATGATGGGATCAAAATCCAGCTCGCGCTGCACCAGACCAATCGAGAACAGCTGCATCAATTCGCGCGCGAAATTCTCGTCGGGCGCGACCAAGCCACCGCTGGGCAGACGATAGCGGGCGATTCGCGGCGTCATCGTGCCGTTGTTGGTCGCGTCGCTGTTGGTACAAGTGTGATATTCGAGTCCCGGCTGATTGACGTCGGTGTCGTCGTTCAAGGGGGGACGTTGGTCATAACAACGTGGCTCGATTTCAAATTTTCGATTGCGCAAATGGGTCAGATAGCGGCCCATCATCGGGCTGCGCACGGTCTCGGCGATCAGGGTTCGGTAGTTGCCGAAGGCATTGCGCACCAGCAGATCGTTCCACTCGGCCATCATCACCACTTCGCCCGACAGCCCGGCATCCTGATCCGAAGCCACCACGATCTGGCCCAGCGCCCACGCCACCCGCTGGCGCAGCTGATCGTTGCCGGTGACGGCGACGTCGACCCAGCGATGCACGCGGTGGCTTTGCGCAAGACTGGTTCCTGCCGTGTTCTCTGACACCGCCAGCGTTTCCAGAAATGGCCGACTCAAGGTGCTGGGCAAGGCGATCTGTTGATCGATCCACGCCGGAATCCCCGATGCACGCACCTGGGTAATGCTGGCGGCGGTGGCACCAAAGGTCGCCTGATTCAGGAAACGTGCGGCCTCGGCGTCGGAAGCTGGCGTCCCGAACTTGAGTTCGAAACCCTCCACGAAAAATCCCACCGCCTGCGCCGGCAGCGTCACGGCAAACAGAGCGGCGGCCAACACGACGCGGATGGCAGTTCGGGAAATCGCGATCATGAGGACACCCTGGCAAAGTTTGAGCAGCACGTGCGAACCGTTGCGCCGTCTATGCTGAGCACAAAGTTTGACAAACTTTGTGACCGACTCCGCACCTTCCGTCTTGGCGACTGACCCGGCCGTCAGCGCGACCTCAGCGCAGGCTAAGCAAGCGCTCGACGTAACGTGCTACCAGATCCACTTCCAGATTGACCGCAGCGCCCACCTTTGCCTGCGCAAATGCGGTGTGTGCCAGGGTGTGCGGGATCAACGCCACTTCAAACGCATGGGCGTCGGTTTGGTTGACCGTGAGGCTGACGCCATCGACGCAGACGCTGCCTTTTTGGGCGATGTATTTGAGCAGGGCGGGCGGCGCCAGAAACCGCCAGCGTTGCGCACGACCATCGGCCACGATGCTTTCGACCTGACCCAAACCATCCACATGCCCTGCCACCATGTGGCCGCCGAAACGCGTGCTCGGCAACATCGCGCGTTCGAGATTGACCGCTGCACCCACCGGCAAACTGCCGAGCGTGGTGCGAGATAGCGACTCGTTGGAGACATCGGCGACAAAACTCGCCGCATCGAATTCGACCACGGTCAGGCAGCAGCCAGACACGGCAATGCTTTCGCCAAGTGACAAGCCATC
The DNA here is from genome assembly GCA_052390415.1 of Pseudomarimonas sp. Classification (GTDB taxonomy): domain Bacteria; phylum Pseudomonadota; class Gammaproteobacteria; order Xanthomonadales; family Xanthomonadaceae; genus JANNWF01. Next base: position 69,366 of record JBQTGY010000056.1, read on the forward strand.
GATGGGCAAACCGCCGAATGCGAAACGCATGCGCGCATCACCGCCTCGACGCTCGCGAGAGTGGATGTGACCGACGGCTTCGACTAGACCGGTGAACATGTTCGGGGCTGGGGACTGGGGATTCCCGAGTCTTCACTTCATCGAATACAGTCCGAACATATTGCCTTCGGTGTCGAGCGCGAGTGCACAGTAGCCGTACTCGCCGATTGAAAACTTGTTGCGATGCAATTGTCCGCCGGCGGCGACCACGCGGCTGGCTTCCAGCGCGCAATCCATGCAGGCGAAATAGACCAAGGTGCTGTTGCCACCCGAAGGCATGCCGGCCACGTGCACCAAGCTGCCCGATGCTCCCCGGCCTTCCTGGTTCGACGGAAACGCGTACATCTCCAGATCGCCGGCCGCCATCGGGGTGATGCTGACTGCCAACACGGTCTCGTAGAACTGCCGCGCGCGCGCCATGTCCTGCACATAGATTTCGAACCAACAGACGGGATTGTTCATCACGGCCGTACCTCCCCTGGAGCAGCTGGTTATGGAAACGCGACGGCCGATGTTGGCCGCAGCAGTAATCGCTGATCGTCGCCGACCATGCGCGAATCAACCAGACAAAAGCCAAATCGATCCGCCATGCTTAGCGTAGCGAGGCTGGCAAACAACGGAAAGCCGCGATCACCGAGCAACAGCGGCGCCTGATACAGCAACAGTTCGTCGACCAGGCCGGCGCGCAGCAGCGCACCGCACAGAATCGCGCCAGCTTCGACCTGCACCTCGCCTATTCCGCGCTCGGCCAAGGCTCGCAGCAGCATCGGCAAGTCGACGCCATCCGCGACAATGGGCATGCTCAACCGCTCGACATGCGAAGGCAGCGCCGGTGCGCTTTTGCCATGGCACACCAGCAAGGTCGGCGCTGCTGCATCGCTGAAAACCTGCGCATCCAACGGCAGCTCCGCGATGCCCGCCAGGACGACGCGCAGCGGCGGTTGAACGGGCGCTTGCACCCGCGCGGTCAGCGCAGGATTGTCGCGACGCAACGTGCCGGCGCCGGTCAGAATCGCATCGCTGCGCGCGCGCCAATGCTGTACGTCAGCGCGTGCCGCCGCGCCAGTGATCCATTTCGATTCGCCAGATGCCAGCGCGGTGCGCCCGTCCAGACTGCTCGCCAACTTGATCCGTAGCCACGGCCGACCGCGCTCGATGCGCGACAGGAAGCCGCGAATCTGTGCCCGCGCGGCGGCCTGCATCAGACCGAAGTCGACGCTGATCCCGGCCGCACGCAAGGCCTCGATGCCTCGTCCATCCACCTGCGCAAACGGATCGCGTTGCGCAATCACCACCCGCGATATGCCGGCCGCGATCAAGGCATCGACGCAGGGTGGCGTGCGCCCATGATGCGCGCAGGGTTCCAGACTCACGTACGCCGTCGCGGCGTGCGCGCGTTGCCCCGCTTCAACCAAGGCCAACACTTCGGCATGCGGGCCACCGGCGCGTTGATGCCAACCCACTCCCACCACCTCCGCACCCAACGCAATGACACAGCCGACCTGCGGATTGGGTCGTGTGGTGTAGTCGCCTCGCGCTGCCAGACGCAGTGCTTGCGCCATGTGCAGATGATCGATGGCATTGAATTCGCTCACTGGGCCGTGCCGCAATCGATACGCATCAAGGTGACCACAACGCCGCCATAACACTCGGCACCCAACGATTGCCAACCCAGCCGGGCGTAGAAGTCAGCGTGCTGCGGCGTCCACAAATGCAGTTCAGGCAAACCCAAGCGCTTGGCCTCAGCCACGGCGCGGCGAACCAGCGCCGCACCCACGCCGCGGCCGCGCGCGGCCGGATCGACAAACAAGGTCGCCAGCCAGGGTGCATACCGATCCGGCGCCGGCAAGTCGCTATCCAACAGACTGACCGAACCCACGAGGTGATCCTCGTCGAATGCCACCCAGGTAGTGGGTACGGCAAGACGCGCAACGTGTCCACGCAACTCGAAGGCGGCCTCGTCGATCGTCCAGGTCGCCAGCACATCGGCGAAAGCCATCACGTGCCAGCGTGCCAGGGTCGGCACACAGCGAGGACAATCGCCGATCCACTCGATGCGCATCAACGCGACTAACCGCGCTTGCCGCGCGGGGGCTCGGCCAGCAAGGGCAGCTGCATGCCATCCAGGCCCGGAAGATCACGCTCAAGCCGCTCGATCTCTTCGCGAAAGGCCTGCACGTCTTCAAACCGACGGTACACCGAAGCAAATCGCACATACGCCACCTGATCGAGCCGCTTCAAGGCATCCATCACGATTTCGCCCAAGCGCAAAGCAGCAATCTCGCGCTCACCGGTCAGCCGCAAGGCGCGCATGACTGAACGCACCGCGTCTTCGGTCTGCTCGGACGACACCGGTCTTTTTTGCAATGCCCGATTGAAACTGGTCAGCAACTTGCGCTCATCAAACGCTTCCCGCCGACCGTCATTCTTGACGATGGTCGGCAGCTTCAGCTCGGCGGTTTCAAAAGTCGAGAAGCGCTCCGAACACGACTCGCACTCACGCCGACGCCGAATGCTCGCCCCTTCATCCGCCACTCGCGAATCGATGACGCGGGTGTTTTCGTGCTGGCAGAAGGGGCAGTGCATTTTATTGAGTCGGGACTCGGGACTCGGGACTCGGGACTCGGCGAGCAGCAACAGGAGCAACAAAAACAAATTCGAGGGGCGCTGCACGCGAGCAAAGCACATCTCTGCGCAGCGAGAGGCGCGACACCAATGCCGATGGATTTGGAAAGCAAGCTCGGCCGAGTCCCCAGTCCCGAGTCCGGAGACCCGGCTTCAAAGCGAGTCCCGATTCCCGAATCCCGAATCCCGGCTGCTCAGCCATACACCGGAAACCGCGCACACTGCTCCGTCACCGCCGCACGCACGCGTTTCAGCACGTCGGCGTCTTTCGGAGCGTCCAGCACGTCGGCAATCCAGCCAGCGAGGGCGATGCAATCGGCTTGCAGGTAACCGCGAGTGGTCACTGCGGGGGTGCCGATACGCAGACCCGAGGTGACGAAGGGCGAGCGCGGGTCGTTGGGCACAGCGTTCTTGTTCACCGTGATGTGGGCTTCGCCCAGCGCGGCTTCAGCATCCTTGCCGGTGACGTCGCGACCAATCAGGTCGATCAGCATCAGGTGATTGTCGGTACCGCCGGAGACGATCTTGTAACCACGCGCGGTCAGGGTCGCTGCCATGGCGCGCGCGTTGTCGACCACCTGCTGTTGGTACGCCCTGAATTCGGGTTCCAGCGCCTCCTTGAAGGCCACTGCCTTGGCCGCGATGACGTGCATCAGCGGGCCGCCTTGGGTGCCCGGAAACACCATCGACTGAAACTTCTTCTCCAGCGCTTCATTGGCCTTGGCCAGAATGATGCCGCCGCGTGGGCCGCGCAGGGTCTTGTGGGTGGTGGAGGTCACCACGTCGGCGTGGGCGATCGGATTGGGATACACGCCAGCCGCAACCAGACCGGCCACATGCGCCATGTCGACGAAGAAGTACGCGCCGACCGACTTCGCGATCTCCGCCATGCGCGCCCAATCGATGTGCCGCGAATACGCGCTGAAGCCACCGACCAGCATCTTCGGCTTGTGCTCCTGCGCCAAACGATTCACTTCGTCGTAGTCGATCAGGCCATCGGCATCGGCGCCGTACTGCACGGCGTTGAAAATCTTGCCGCTGAAGTTGACCTTGGCGCCGTGGGTCAGGTGGCCGCCATGGGCCAGACTCATGCCAAGAATCGTGTCGCCCGGCTGCAGCAGCGCCAGATAAACGGCGGCGTTCGCTTGCGAGCCCGAATGCGGCTGCACGTTGGCGTAGTCAGCGCCAAACAACTGCTTGACGCGCTCGATCGCCAAGCGCTCGGCCACGTCCACAAACTCACAACCGCCGTAATAGCGTTTGCCCGGATAACCTTCGGCGTACTTGTTGGTGAGTACCGAGCCCTGCGCTTCCAGCACCCGCGGGCTGGCGTAGTTCTCGGAAGCGATCAGTTCGACATGCTCTTCCTGGCGCTTGAGTTCTGCTGCCATCGAGGCGGCAAGCTCGGGATCGTAGGCGGCAATGGTCATGGTGCTGGAGAACATGGGCTGATGGTCCGGTCGAAAATCCAGCCCGTATGATAAGGGCTTCACCCGTGCTCATAACGTCTGATGTCGCAAGCCAACGATCCCCTGCTCGCGGTCCGCGACGCTCTGATACGAGGCGACTTCGCCGCTGCCAGCGACTGGTTGTCGCGTTTTGTGGAAGCCAATCCCGATGACGCCCGCGCCTGGGGCTTGTTGGGCAAGTGCCAACGCGAATTGCGCCGTTTCAGCCGCGCCGATGCATCACTCACTCGATCACTGGCGCTGGATCCGAGTCTGCTCGCCAGCCGCCGCGAAATGGCCTTGTTGTGTCGCGATTTTGGCGACTTGCGCACGGCGATCAGCAGCGTCGAGGCCTTGCTTGCGCTCACGCCCAACGATGTAGGACTGTGGTGGGAACTCGCCAAGATGCGCAGTACGCACGAGCCGGGCAATGCCCTGCTGGCGTTGGCGGAAGTGCGCCGATTGCGGCCGGACGACATCGACCCGGTGTTTTTCTCCGCGCAAATGCACTTTCGTTTGCGCGAACTTTTGCTCGCACAGGCGGATATCGAGTGGGTCCTGCGGCGGCAACCACAGCACGCGGATGCGTTCGAGCTGCTGTACTTCACCGTTGTCGGACTGGGCACGACGACGGCAATTCGCGCGAGCTTGAGTGGTCGGCTGGCGGCACTGGCGCCGACCGCGCGTCGCTTGCTGATGCACTCGCAGGACCTGTGCAGCATCGGCGACTTCGTCGGCGCACGGGCCAAGGTTGACGCCGCCCTGCAGCTGGCACCCGAAGACCTCACCGCGCAGTGGGCGCACTTCCAACAGCCCGACTCGCCAGCACCGCAAAGCGACGCAGCGGCAGCGTTTTTCATCCGCCGCTGGAGTGCTGGACTCGCGGCGTTCGAGCAAGTGGATTTTTCCGAGCCGCTCAACCAGCTGGATGTGTGGGGTTGCATCGGCCAATCGACGGCGTTTTACCGTCACTACTTGCAGGACAACTTCGACGAACAACGCCGTTATGGCGCGCTGGTGGCTTCCATGATGGCTGCCATCGATGCCGGAGTGGCAGCGCGGCCGATGCGGCAAAAACGGCGAGTCGGCTTTTGCTGCGCGTACTTTCGTTTCCACACGGTCACTCGCCTGTTTGCGCCCTTGATTGAAGCCCTGGGCGCCTTCGACTTCGAACTTGAAGTCTTTGCACTGGATGGCTTCGAAGCAGGCTGGGACACGCGACTGCAACGCGTTGCGACCTTGCACAGCGGTCGCATGGATGCGCCGGACTGGCGCAAACTCATCGCCGGCCGCGAACTGGATGTCCTTGTTTATCCGGAGATCGGCATGCACCCCTTGGCTGCCGGCTTGGCGGGCCTGCGGCTTGCGCCGGTGCAGGTGTCGCTGTGGGGACATCCGGTCAGCAGTGGCCTGCCGACCATCGACTACGTGTTGTCACCCGACAGCATGGAGCCGGCCAACGCGCAGCAGGCCTACAGCGAGCGCTTGCAACGACTTCCGGGCTTGGGGCATGGCCTGCAAGCCAGCGACTACCCGCCAGCGACGCGTGTTGAACTGAACCCACCGGCGGGCACCCGGATCAATCTCTTGTGTGCGCAAACCGTGTACAAATTGATGCCGGTCCAGGACGGCTTGTTCGCCCGCATTCTTGCGGCCCTGCCACACGCCTGTCTGCACATGTTGGTCGATGATCGACCGCCAGTGCTCGATTGGTTGATGGCGCGCATGACCCCGATCTTGCGTGCCCACGGAGTGAACCCAGATCGACAACTGCGGCTGCATGGGTTTCTCGAATTTCCGCAATTCCTGGGTTTGGCCGAGGCCTGCGACCTGAATCTCGACAGCGTCAACTGGTCGGGTGGGATGAGTGCACTCGACCTGCTCAGCCAAGGTCTGCCGGTGTTGACCACCGAAGGCGAGAGCATGCGCGCGCGTCAGACCGCCGCCATGCTGCGCTTGCTGGATGTACCCGAGTTGATCGCCAACGATCACGACACCTATGTCGAACGCGCAGTGGCATTGGCACAAGACCAGCCAACGCTGGCCGCGATGCGTTCGCGCCTGCTGGCCAATCGTGGGCGCTTGTTCGAGTGCGCCGACACGGTGGCGGCGCTGGCGGAGTTTTTGCGAACTGCGGAGCCTCCAGCACGCTAGCGCCCCCTCATGAAATATCCGGGCTAGTCAGTAATGCGCCCCCAGCACCGGACCCACCACCCGGTAACCGTACTTGGCAGCAAACTCCTCGTACATGATGCCGTCGCTGGCTTCGCGTTTGTCGTGCCAGCCGCCTTCGGCCAGCCATAACTCGCGCTTCATCACCAGCTGCATGCAATCGATGTTGAGCTGATGCGGCGGCAGGCCGGTCATCGTCAAATAGAAGTCCCGCTTGCCCTTCATTTGCAGGGTGAATTCACGGAACTTGACCAGGCCCCACATCTGGATCGGGAAGATGATGATGTCGTTGGTATCGAGCGGTTGCCGCTGCCGGTCAAACAGTCGCGCAGGCCGGGCAATTTCCTTGGCGATCTCCTCCAGCGCATTGGGAAACAGCACGTTGTCGGCGTTGAAGTGGAGAATGTAGTCACCACGGGCTTCGCGAATGCCACGATCCCGAAGGCTATGGCCCCAGTCATTGTGGCGTTGTTCGCTGGCGATCACGGGCACGGGGAAATCGAGACTCGTGTCGAGCAAGGGGCCATCGTGGTAACAGAGAATCTCGAAGTCCTGCAGCGTTTGCGCTTGCAGCGAGCCAATTCCGCGCAAGAAAACCTCCTGCGAATTGACGCCCTGGTAATGCACCACAACGATGGTGAAGAGAGGCATGGACGCAACATCTCCGGGAGAGTCCGAATCGCCCGCATTTTAGCGGGCGTCGGATGGCACTGGTCAGCGGAGGAAGTTCTCACTGGAACTGGAACTGGAACTCAAGCTCGCGCTTGACCCAGTGCAAACCAGTTCAGGCGACGCGTTGCCAGCATCACCCCGGCAAGCAAGGCGAACAGCGCCAGGGCGCCGGTCAGCAAGGCGTAGTCCTCTGATTGCAAGACCCCGTACAGCAGTCCGTACAAGGCCGCTACCAGCGTCGCGAAACCCGTGCCGCGTTTGCGATCTCCAAGCACCGCACTCATGTACGGAGCGATGACGGCCACACAGGCCAGCGCTGAGAGCAGATACGCCAAGGCAAAGCCGATGTGTTCGGCCAAGGCCAGCAACAACAAATAGAAGACCGCGAGCGCGAGACCCGTCAAACCGTACTGAATCGGATGTACCTCCACCTGCCGCAAGGCTTCAACAAAGAACACCGCACCGAACACCAGCGCAAGAAACAGCAGGGCGTACTTGAGCGCACGCTCGGTCAGCAAATAGCGATCAACCGGATCGACCAGGCGCACGCTGAGCGCGGTCTGGGTGAGGTCGTAGCATTCCGCGCTGTTGGCACCGCATGACGCCAACGCCTGCTGGGCGCGGCTGGCGAGTCGCGAAATGTTCCAGTCGGCTTCAAAACCGCTGGCAGAAATGTCTCGTCGACTGGGCAAGTGCTCGCCGGCAAAACCCGGGTGTGGCCAGTCGCTGCGCAGTTTGACCGTCGTCTCGCCGCCCACGGGCACCACGGCCAAGCTGTCAGTGCCGCTGAGGGCCAACGCAATCTGCATGGAGACCTGGCGTTCGGACCAAAGCGCCGGCGGCAGGTTGGCGTGCAAGCCTTGCGTTTGCCATGCAACGCCCGCTGCACCGGGCTCGACTTCCAGCGCTTCGCCCGCCACCTCCAGCGTGATCGAACCGATGCCACGACTGTCACCCACGCCAAGCAACAGACGCATGGCGTTGATCTGATATCCCAACAAATCGCCCTCAATAGTGGGCGATGGCGGCAGCTCAAACTGCGCAGCCACATCCAGTTGGGCGTGATACAGCAGGCTGGTAAATACGCCCCGCCCGCGCCTCTCACTGCGCGCATCGCCGTCGATGAGGAGTTTTGTCGGTGGCACCAGCACCTGCTCATGCACCTTCACCGACTCCACCACGCTGCGCATGCTGCCGTTCTCGGTCACTACGCGCTCGCGGCGCAGGGTCCGGGTGGCTTCAATCAAAAGCAACGGCCCCACCAACATTTGTGCGCGACTGCTGGAGGCTGCAATGCCCTCCGCCACCTCCATACCACGCGCTTGGCGCTCGGACACGAGGTCGCGCAACGCCGCCATCGGCAACAACAAAAGCAGCATCAAGCCGCCGATCGTCAGCAGTTTTATGATCCAACGCCTACCCATGAGCCTTCCTTCGATTCGCGCCCGCAGCGCAGGGAGAGGCTAGTCAACACCGCGCTTGAGGCGATTCGCGGGCAGTTTGCGTACGTCAGCAGACAGTCGATGTCATGACGCTGGCCTCGGTGATGGCAGATAATGGCGGGCTTGGTTACCGCACCGCCGGTCACCCCTCCACTTCCAAACTCAAGAGCCCGCCGACGCCATGCAATACATCTACACCATGAACGGGGTCAGCAAGATCGTCCCGCCCAAGCGGCAAATCATCAAAGACATCTCGTTGTCGTTTTTCCCTGGCGCCAAGATTGGCTTGCTGGGCTTGAATGGCTCCGGCAAATCCACCGTGCTGCGCATCATGGCGGGTGTCGACAAGGACTTCGTCGGTGAAGCGCGACCGCAAGCCGGCATCAAGGTCGGCTATCTGGAACAGGAGCCGCGACTGGATCCTACTCACACCGTGCGACAAGCGGTGGAAGAGGGTGTGGGTGAAGTGCTGCAAGCGCAAGCCGAGTTGGACAAGGTTTACGCCGCGTATGGCGATGAAGACGCCGACTTCGACAAACTGGCAGCCAAACAGGCGCGCCTGGAGGCCATTCTTGCTTCCGGCGATGCGCACTTGTTGGAACAACAGCTTGAAGTCGCCGCCGATGCGTTGCGCCTGCCGCCTTGGGAAGCGATGGTCGACAAGCTCTCAGGCGGCGAGAAGCGCCGAGTGGCGCTGTGCCGATTGCTGCTGTCCAAGCCCGACATGCTGCTGCTGGATGAGCCAACCAACCATCTCGACGCCGAATCGGTCGAATGGCTGGAACAGTTCCTCGCTCGCTATGCGGGAACCGTGGTGGCGGTCACCCATGATCGCTACTTTCTGGATAACGCGGCGGAGTGGATTCTTGAGCTGGATCGCGGTCGCGGCATTCCGTGGAAGGGCAACTACACCGATTGGTTGACGCAGAAAGAAGAGCGCCTCAAGCAGGAAGACTCGTCCGAGAAGGCGCGGCAGAAAGCGATCACGAAAGAGCTGGAGTGGGCACGCCAAAACGCCAAGGGCGGGCGTAGCAAGGGCAAGGCGCGTCTGGCGAAGATCGAAGAGCTGCAAGCCATCGACTACCAGCGCCGCAACGAGACCAATGAAATCTTCATTCCGCCCGGTGAGCGCTTGGGCAACAACGTCATCGAGTTCAAGAACGTCAGCAAGCGTTTTGGTGATCGCCTGCTGATCGACAATCTGAGCTTCATCATCCCCAACGGCGGCATCGTCGGCATCATCGGCCCCAATGGCGCGGGTAAGTCGACCTTGTTCCGGATGGTGATCGGACAGGAAAAAGCCGACAGCGGCGACGTGGTGATGGGCCCATCGGTGAAACTTGCCTACGTCGACCAAAGCCGTGACACCTTGCAAGGCGAACATAACGTCTGGCAGGAAATCTCCGGCGGCTCCGACATCCTCAACATCAATGGTGTCGAGATTCAATCACGCGCCTATCTTGGCCGTTTCAACTTCAAGGGCCAGGATCAGCAGAAGCTGGTCGGCAACTTGTCCGGTGGTGAGCGCGGTCGACTGCATTTGGCGAAGACGCTGCTGCAGGGCGGCAACGTGTTGCTGCTCGATGAGCCCAGCAATGATCTTGATGTCGAGACCTTGCGCGCACTGGAAGACGCCATTCTCGAGTTCCCGGGCTGCGCCTTGGTGATCTCGCATGACCGCTGGTTTCTTGATCGTATCGCCACCCACATCCTCGCCTTTGAAGGCGACAGCCACGTCGAGTTCTTCCAGGGCAACTACCGCGAATACGAGGAAGACAAGAAGCGTCGCTTGGGCGAAGAAGGTGCCAAGCCGCATCGACTGCGCTTCAAGGCGCTGAAGTAACGCCAGCGAAAACGCGCTGCTCGCCCGCTACGTTTTCGCGGCGAATCGCTCGCTACGCGCCTGCCAACAGGCGCGTAGCGCGGCAATTGGAAACCTCAATGCAACGCCGAGCGGCACCGCCACGCGAATCCACAGCGGCGCTGTGGCCGCGTCAAACTTGCGAAAGTAACGCAGCATGCCGCGATGCTTTTGCCACTCGACCCACACCGGTCGCGCGCGGCTCGACGTGCCCTTCAGATGCAGCACCCGCACCTGCTGGGCGATGGCAACGTCGAAGCCGGCGAGTTTGAGCCGCCGACACAGATCAAGGTCTTCGCAGTGCAGCCGATAGCCGGGGTCGAAGCCACCGACTTGCTCGAAGGCTTCGCGCCGAACCAGCATCAGCGCGCCGGAAATGGCGTCCACCGAGCGGACCTCCGCTGCGGATTCGCTGTTGCTGGTCTCCGCACGAGCGGTCATCGCAAGCCTGCCTCGCATGACTACTTTCGGCGTCGGTGCGCGTCGGTGCGACGCCGGATCGACCTGTCCTGCTGCATCGACCAATTCCGCGCCCAGCGCGGCAAGCGCGAACTTGCCTGCTGCCAGGTCGAGCAGGCGTCGTAAGCTATCCTGGTCAAGAAAACAATCCGGATTGAGAAACAGCAGCCACGGCGTCTTGGCCAGCACTGCGCCTTGATTGCATGCTACCGCGAAGCCCGGGTTATCGTGATTCTCGACCCGCCGCAGACGCGCGTCGGATGGCAGAACATCGCGCCAGTGGTCGCTGGATCCGTTGTCGACCACGATCAGAGCCGCTACCGCGTCCTGCGCCAGCGCAGCAAGCAGGCAGCGACTCAGCGTCTTTCCGCTGTTGTGAGTGACAACGATCACGCTGACGGACTTCGCCTCGCCGCTCGTCGTGTCCGCAGAATCGAGCGCCGTCGTCACGGGCGCACGCGGGCGCGCTCCAACCAGGTCGCTTGATCGGACAAGGCCACTTCCCACGCTGCAGGCCAGGCTCTCAGACCCTGTGACAACGTACTGGCTTCGTCGCGGAACGCCTCTGCGCACTCATGCTCGGTAGCGGTCTCGGACATGTTGCTGAAGCGCGGGATGCCGCGTTCCACGATCGCCCGCGCATTCAGTTCAATTTGTCTGGAGATGTCGGAGCGCAGCGCAGCGGGGGCGTCATTGGCTGCCGGCAAAGCCTCTTGCAGCTGGCTCAGAAGGTGTGCGCGCTCATAGACCAGGAATTCACGCAGATAGCTCGCCACACGGGCATCACTGCCGTCAACCATGTCCTCCAGTCGGGACGCGATGCTGGCGTAGCGGCCGGCCACACTGGCACTGTGGAGCTGTTCGGCCGTGCTGCCGATCAGCTCACCTACGCACATTCCAACGCTCACCATGCGAGGCTGATTCAGTTGCGCGCTACGATCGCGTCCCAGCTCAGGCCGATGCCCGGCGGTGTGCGGGGTGAGCAGTTGCAAGCAGCCCGCGTGACCCGCGGTTACCAAGGCGTTGAAGACGAGGTCCTCGGCACGACCGAGTGGGGTGGTGCACGGCATCAACTGACTGTTGTCGACCGCGAAGGGTGAAATGGTCGCCATGCGCGCCGCCCAAGTCCGATCAAATCCCACCCACAGCGAAGCATCGCCCCGGCTGGCCAAATAGCTGGCTTCGGATTCACACAGACCCGCGCGCGACGTCGCATCGAGTGTCAAAAGCCAATTCATCGACGTCGCGCAGGATCCGCCGCGGTGACCGTTGACCGTTGTCGCGATCCGGGCGTTACCGACCAGATGCGGCGCATGGCTGGGCGCGAATCCGGACAGTTGCTGGCTGTCGAACGTCAAACTCGGGGCGGCCTGCGAGGCGCCCAGCACTTCTCCCAAGGACCGCCCGCACACATCCAGGTGCCAACTGATCGCGCCTTCGTCCGCGACCCCTGAAGCAAGCGCTGCATCATGGTCACTGAAGGTCTGGATGCTGGATTTGGCAGGGTTGGGATCGAACCAGCGCTGGCTGTCGGCCATCCGGTGCAAGGGCAATAAATTGTCGTCATCCAGAATCAGATAGCGACTGCCCGCCGCCAATAGCGTGATCAGATTGCGCCCGCTGCCGCCGCTGCCCGGCAGTTTGCCGTTGCCATTGCTCAGCACTCCCGCCAGCGCCGACGCGTGCTCGGGCAACTCTGTATTCAGTTCTTGCAGGATTGCTCGCCAGAGTGCGGGCGTGACGTGATGCACCGGGTATGGCCATCGCCCCGCGAACTCCTGCAACAGGCGTACATGCGCCTCGATGGCTGCCTGTGAGGTGGAGTCATCCACTACCACCAGGCGTTCGGCCGCAGTCATTGACGATGCGTTGGCGAGCAGGCTGGCGAGCAAGGCTTCCAGTTGCGCGGGCCGATTGCAGGCGCGCACGAACAACCCCGACACCGGTGCTCGCGCCCGCGGCACGGCCGCGCGCATGCGTTGCAGAAACGCGTCGTCGCTCTGCAAAAGCCCGCGTGTCTGCAGCGACTCCAGCACCGGCTTGATCGCGGCCTGCTTGCCTTGCAAGCCAGGTAGCGTATTGGCGACGGTGTCGATATGCACGCTCATCGGCGCGAAGGCGCGGCACAGCTCCAAGGCCTGCAAAACCTGTCGCGTCATCACGTGGCTGCGAGCGGTCAGCGGGTCGAAAAACACCACCTCATCGCCTGCCAACGAACTGATCCGTCCCTCAATCGCTGCCCAAAGGGGCGCGTGCATTTTTTGCGGCGCGCTGCTCTGCACACTGCCGAAATCGTAGCTAAATTCCATCAATCTGCTCCGTGCGGCCGTGGTGCTTGAAGGTCCGCCAACTGCTTCCTCAATTGTTCGCGTGCACTGCGTTCGATTTCCAGCTCACGCTCAAGTTCAATCAGGCGATGACCCGCCGCAATTCCTTTGCGGATTTCTGCTTCGTAGTGGCGATACACACTTTCCTCCGCATCACCAAACAGGTGCAGATCGGTGAGCGCATGCAAGTCTTCAGCACGCTTCGCACACGCGGCGAGATAGTAAAGCGGTGCGTAGCCCAATCCCGAACTGACCTGGCCAAGGGCGTCCAACGTGGTCGCCGTGGCTGCGCCCCATCCGACGCTGGCAGCCGGGGTTACGCCCTGTCGTTCGGATTCGGCGTCGTCCAATCGCCACAACACGCCCTGGAACAACAGCTTTTGGGCGTACAAGCGTCGCTGCGAAAAGCGCGCATTGAGCAGAGCCTCAAACTCGTGGCGATACAGTTCGCGCACGTGATGCTCATTTTGAAACCCGGTCAAGTCACTGTAAGTGTGCCGATCCGGCGTGGAAATCAGCAGCACTCCGCCGGGCGCGAGCAGGCGAGCAAAACCGTCTAGCATGGCCTCTTGGGCGTGCAAGTGTTCCAGCGTTTCAAAGCTTGCGATCAGGTCGAAACTGGCGTCTGCATAAGCGTCGAGCGCTGCCACATCCGCACATCTGAAAGTCAGCGCTGCCGATTGGCCGTAGCGGGCTTGTGCATGGGCGATGGTCTGTTGACTGATGTCGAGCCCCAGCACACTGCCCGCCACTGTGGCCAACAACGCGCTACCGTAACCCTCACCGCACGCCGCATCCAGCACGCGTTTGCCGCGAGCAAGCGGCAACGCGAAGGCATAACGATGCCAATGCTCAAGCCATATTTCCCGCACGCACTCGGGCGTGAATCGTTCGCCGGTAAAAGGCAGCTCGGGTGTGATCATGGTGGGTGCCGATCGACCTATTCGAATAGCGGCCGCTGCAGCGGCACCGCGCGACGCGCGCGATGGCGCTCGGCGAGTCGTTGACGCAGTTCCGCCAGCGGATCGCGCATGATGAAATTGGCGACTCGCGCATTGTAGTCGGGGTAGCGAGCACAAAGCCGCAGCAGATTTTCTCCACCTGGCTTCAGACCTGTCGGGCCAAACGAGGCACCGCCGCGGTGGGCTACAAAGGCATCGTCGCAAAGTACATTGCGCCAGCCATGGGCAGCGGCGCGGCGACAGAAGTCGTTCTCCTCGCCGTAGCCACGACCGAAGGTTGCAGCGTCAAAGTCGCCAATGGCATCCAGCGCGGCGCGGCGGATGAACATGCAAAAACCGACGCCGGTCGGCAGTTCTGGATACGTGGTTACGAGATCCCGTGCGGCCGCCGCGATTTCATCCAGATCATCCGGCACGTCGCCAGACGCGCAGAAATGCGGGTAGGAGCAGATCTCGGCGTTATTTGACCAAGGTGTAATGGTGGCAATGGTTGCATCACTGGCAGCACACGCGGAGATCCGGTCCAGCCACTGCGGAGTGGTGATGGTGTCCGCGTTGAGTATGACAACGTCCGCTGGTGCGGAATCGCGAAACGCGCGATTGACGTTGCCGACAAAGCCCATGTTTTCACTGCGCCAATGGGTGACAACAGCGAATTGTGCCTGCCTGGAAAATCGCCTTATGACTGGTGCGACGCGCGGATCGGGTGATGCATCGTCAACGATCAGTACCTGCGCGCTCGAATCCAGCGTGCGCAACAGCGAATCCAGGCAAATGGCCAGGTCCGCCGGCGCGTTGTAGACGGGCACGATGACGGTCGGCGACATCGGCTTCTACCCCCAGCGGTGAGCGAGGCGGACCAGACCAAATTCGCGCGACTCGCCACGCACAATCAGGCCTCGCTCAACCGTATCGAATAGTCGCAGCCCTTCCGGATCGGTTGCGTGCAACTTCAGCACATAGCCTCCCGGCAACAGGGGTAGATCGTCAAAGCGCAGACGATAGCGCACGTGCTTGGGCTCAACGAGCGATGGCGCGCTGCCGGTGATGTCACTGACGGTTCCGTAAACGGGCGTACCGTCTGCTCTCAGTACGCCAACGCCAAACTGGGGTACCCGATCGTCCGGCGTGTAAATTTCAATCTCGATGGCGAGACCCGCTCCCTTCCGGATCACGCGAGGGGTGGCGTCCTCACTGTCATCAAGCCAGACGCGGGTGATACGGTAGTCAGCACCGCAGTAATTCGACTCGATGTCCGGACCAATTTGAGTGGCGGATTTTCGCTCGTGATACGCCAAATAATCCTGGGTGACGTCGAAAACTTCGCCATACGCCTGCGCCCGTCCGTCCTTGATCCATAACGCGTGCTTGCACAACTTTTGCACGTGGTACATCGAGTGACTGACCAACAGCAGGGTGCCGCCTCCTTGCAGATAGTCCTCGATCCAGCGAATGCACTTCTTCTGGAAACTCTCGTCACCAACAGCCAGCACTTCGTCGGTGATGAGCAGGTCTGGCTTGACTGCCGCAATCACGGCGAATCCAAGGCGCACCACCATGCCCGACGAATAGTGTTTTACCGGTTCGTCGAGATAACGGCCGATGTCGGCAAACGCGATGATCTCGTCGCTGCGCTCGCGAATCTGCGCGGCGCTCCAGCCCATCAGCCCGGCGCTCAAACTGATGTTGTCGCGGCCGCTGCGTTCGACGTCGAAGCCCGCGCCCAGCTCCAGCAACGCACCCACACTGCCGTTGCGATCGACACTGCCGTGAGTCGGGCTGAGAACGCCACAGATCAGTTTCAACAGAGTGGATTTGCCGGCGCCATTTTCACCAATGACACCAAGCGATTCGCCACGCTTGACGGAAAACGAGATGCCCTCGATGCAGGGGTGCGTGGCATACGGGCGTTTGCTCAGGATCGCGCCCATGGCTCGTAGGCGTGCCGCACCATCGCTGCTGCGCGGATAGGCCTTCGCCAGATCTCGGACTTCGAGTAGCGTCTCGCTCGGGCTGACGGCGTTCACAGGAAGTCCACGATGTGACGACGGAAGCGGCGATATATCCCGCCGGCAAGCAACAGGGTCACAACCGCGAAGCAGAGGCCGGTGAGCGGAATGACATGACTGAGATCGCTAGTCATCAACGGGTCGCGAACGCCCGCGATGATGTCAGCGAACGGGTTGAATCGTTGCAGATCACGTATCCCCGGGGGACCCATTTCTGCCGAGTAGAGGATGGGCGTCAGGAACATGGTGGCGGTCAGCACGTACTGAACGATTTGCTGCAAGTCACGGAAGAACACGTGGATGATCGACAGACAGATTGCCGCGCCGAAAGCGATGGCCGCGAGGGTCGCCCAAGCCAACAGGGTCATCGGCAAGTAGATCGGTGCGACGTGCGGCGTGAATGCCCACAGCAACAGCATGACCACCAAGAACCCTGCACCTTGCAGGCCGAACGCGGTCACTACGCGTGCCGCCACAAGTTGCCAGGGTGCGATGGCAACTTTGGCCAACAAGCCGGAATGATCAGTGCAGGCGGTGGCTCCGCGCGCGACCGCGTCGCTGAACGCAAGCCAAGGCCACATCCCCATGGAGAGATATGCGACATAGCCGGCGGCATCCAGGCCCGGGATTCGTGCCTGGAAGATCAGTCCGAACACGACTGCAAACAGCGCCAATTGCAACACGGGGGCCAACAGTGCCCAACTCAAGCCAAGACTGTTACCACTGAATCGTTGCGCAAGATCTTGGCGAGCGAGGTAGGCAATCATCTGCTGCGTTGTGTTGACGCGTCGTATCAAGTGGCTTGCTCGACTTCAGCCGTTCAAGACCCGCTGGGGCTCTCATTGATACCCGCGCTGCTGCCGAGCCAAGCCTTCAGGGCTTGGAGCTTTCGATGGCAGGCTGTGGCGGGTTCGGCGACTGCGCTTCTCCGCCTAGGTATCGCGTACGCATGCCACTGATCGCTTTGTCATTCAGCTCGACCGGCAATCGCGAAAAGCTGGCCAAAAAATCGCGTTTGGCTTTGTCCCTCGCCTCGCCTTCCAACTGCGCTATCAATTCCGCCTCAATTTGATCGTAAGGCGGAATGGGGTACTTCTTGAACAGGTCCAGACGAACTATGTGATAACCAAAGCGGGTTCGCACCGGCCCGACAATGTCACCTTCTTTCTCCAGCTGACCCACAGCCCGCGCGAAGGCTGGATCCAGCTTGGATAGATCTACACTGGCCATGGATTCCGTGGTCACGTCGCTATGTCCTAGCGCCGCGACCACGTCTGCAAATGATTCTCCCGCTTGCGCCCGCCGCATTGCGTCGTCTGCCATGGTTTTCGCCGCTGATTCTCCGAGTCGATCCGTTGGCACCAGGACGTGACTCAGATCGATGCGTGCGGCGGGAGTGAATGCCGCCGGGTCGGCGAGGTAGCGCTCGCGTGCGAGATTGCTGACATTGGGAATCGGCGCTTCCGCCGTATGCCGCTCAATCAGGGTGCGAGAGAGCAACTCGGTGGCCGCAAGTTCGAGCTCCTCAAGATAACCGGGCTCCTTGTCGATCCCAAGCTCGCGAGCTCGCGCCGCGACCTGCTTCGCAAGCAGCACCGAATCGATGAATCGCGCCGCACGATCTGACTCGGTCAAATATCCCGCCCTCAATTCAGGCGGCATTGTCCGGATCTTGACGTCGACATCCTTGAGCGAAAGCTCGATGTTGCCGCGCTTGGCGACAACATCTTGCGGCAGCTCAGGAGGGAGTAACGCCTGCGCAAACAGCGGAACGGGCAGCACAGCGAGCAGCAGGCAAGTCGCCGGCCCGCGTCGCATTCCAAGTTTTACGCGTTGACCCGATTTGACCAGACTCATTGGACTTGCATGTTCACGCCGCAGGTTGAATTGCCACCACACGTCGAATTCGTCGGCGTCGTGGGGGTGAACATGTTGTACGTTGCGATGTTGAAGTACATCTGCTTGCCAGTTGGTGCCAGGCAGCCCGAAAGCCCGGATGTGGGGGTTGCAGCAACGAGGTTTCCGGAAATTCCAGGCGCGTCGAATCGGCAATTCCCACTGAGGTAAACGTCATTGGCAGGTGCCGGGAATACGCGCGGACGGAAATCACCCGGACATGGACTGATGGTGACGCTGACTTGACCGGTTGGGATGCCAGAGCCTTGCACATCGATCCACTGGAAGCTGACCTGGTTGGCGGCACCTGACAAGGTGAATGGAATAGCCAAATAGCGTCCATTGGACGGGTTCAGGTAATTTCCAGGAACAGCTATTTGTGGTCCTGGCCCGATGCCTGGTTGCACACCCCATATGTCTACAAAGGTGCGAACGACTTGCTGGAATCCGTGCGCGGTAAAGCGCGCATCGGTCGGCACCGGGCGGGTGGTTCCATCATAGAACTCGGTGCAATAGCCGTCTCCGACCGGGGGCGTACCGGGTCCAACAGTCACAGCGGCGGCGTTGACAATAGCTGATCCAGTGGCGTTGTAGCAGCGCATCTGGAAGTTGTATGACCCCTCGACCAAGGTCAGCGACAAGCCCGGAGACCCGCGTGAGGTCGTCAACGGTTGATTGGTCCAGCCGGACACTGCCGGATTGGTTGGACCCGATCCAAAACAGGCTTCGGCGTTGCTGCTGCTCCACGTGAGATTGAACGGCGCCCCAGCCGTGATGTTGGTACTGGAGGGAGTCAGGGACAAATTGGTCGGCGGATTGGTTCCGTTACCACCATTGCCCAGATTCTGCAATACACAATTTCCGCTCGCGGTGCGGCAGCGAACCTGCAAATCGCCATTGGCCGCAAATTCGACCGAGCTTCCAACTTCCAGACCAATCTCGGCCAGCGGATTCGTATTGGTGATAACTATTTTTGGTGAGGCAAGTTGCGCCTGCGCACCACCGGCCAACAGCAGGCTGGCCGCGGCCGCGCCGACCAAGAGTGAGGATTTGCGGCTTCGATTCACGAGTTGGCTCCTGCGATTGGTCAACTTCTGGAGTATCCATGAGCATATCTGAACCTCAGACTCACAAGGACGATCATTCCTCGTTTTCTCGTGAGTTCGCTGGCTCAGCAATGGTGAGTCTGGGTGGGCTCGGCATGTGTAAAGACCAAGCACGCCTGAATATTGAACTAGCTGATGTCAGCACGAGACCGCGTTGATGCGGCCTCTCAAAAAAGCAATCGGGGCCTTTCGGCCCCGATTGTTTGACTCTTTGCAGTGAAGGCGGAGCGGACAGAATCCCGCTCACGCCTTGTGCTGGTACAACCTTACAGGCTGCCCAAGCCCTGCAGGGTCCAGCTGCGCAGGCCGGTCGGCAACGCCGTACCGAACGCCGGAACCGGCGTCTGATCCAGCAAGTAGCCATCGCGACCCAAGCGGTGCTTGTGGATCTGACCGTAGTTGGCGCTGACGCCAGCCGTGATGCCGGCGTTGGTGTAGTCGGCCGCCCAGAAACCAATGACGGGCAGACCAACGATACCAACCGGGTTCAGATCCTGCGACACCAAGTAGTTCTGGAAGCCGGCAACTGCCGGGTTGTCGAACTGGATGCGCGCCCAACCATTCGGGCCGGCAGCCAAACGAGCGGCTGGCAGGGTCAAACCATGCGCACCTTGCTTCGGCTCAGCACCGAAGATGTTGGTCGGGGTCGCATTGCCAAGCGTCTGATTGAACGCGATGACATTCGATTCCCAGCACAGTGACGGCGGCGCAGCAGCTTGGCCTGGCGGCGGCGGCGGCGACACGATCGGACCGGTGGTGATGGACGTACCCGGCGACTCTTCACGATCCCACACGGTGAAGGCATACACTTCGCACAGACCATGCTGGTCGAACGGGGTGTTGGTGCCAACGACGCTGACGTTGTCGCTGAACGGACGAACGTCGCCGAGGATGCGGCCGTAGGTGTGCTTGCGCTTGGTCGGGAAGGTGACAACCCACTCGGTCGCTGCGGCTACGGACGATTCCAGATTGAATTCGTTGTAGACGAAACGCGACATCAAAGCGGCCGAGACGGCATTCACGCCACCCTGCGCACCACGGTAGGTCGCCGAAACGACCACGCCCGACGGCTCGAAGATACGCGCGGTGGCGAATTCGCCATCGGCATCGACGCCGGTGCGAGCGCGACCCAGATCCGGCTGCACCGATCCTGGGAAGGTGTGCAGATCGACGGTGCCCGGATCCGCCAAGCCAGCCGGCTCAGCCAGACCCACTGGGCTGTAGAAGCCAGCAATGGCTTCGGCGTTGTAGGTCAGCGCGCGACCAAACGCAACGTCGACAATCGCGCCGCCACCGAACAGGCCGCCCGAAGGAGCGTTCAGCGCACGTCCTGGGCCACCATCAGCCGGGCCGCCTTGCGCCAACGTCAACCAACGACCACCCGGGTTGGTGAACGCCAATTCCAGCGCGCCGCAGTTTGCAGGAGCGCGGGTCGAAGCAATGTGGGTTGTCCACGTGGCCGGGATGAATCCGCCGGTGCCGTCGAACAGGTCACCCATTTCAATCATTTCGACGTGACCTTGGCGCATACGCTCAGCGGAGCTGATCGCGACTTCGGTACCGGCGGCTGAAGCGTTCAAACGCACATTCCCGGTGGTGCCAACGGCATCCGGGTTGTTTCCGCCAGCGCGGAATTCAAAGTCGAGGAACGGCGAACCCGTTGCGCCCTTGCCGACGTTATTCGGCACGGTGCAGGAGTTGTCGCCAGTGAACAGCGAGGCACCGCCGTCAGTACGGACGATGGAAGCAGTCCACACGTCAAACTCGGACAGGTACAGGTTGAAGTCGAGGACTTCGGCGCTGTTCAGGGCTTCCAGGAAGCGGACCTTGACAGCCTTGTCGCGCTCAGTGGTGTTGACCACGGAGATCAGCGTGACGTTGCCACCATTGACGGTGTAGTACGGGTACAGCAGGACCTGGCCGAGACCGTCAGGATTGACGTTCACGGCATTGGCCATACCGGCCAGACCAGCGATGCCGGTGACGCCAGCAACGATAGCCGTGGACAGAGAGTTCTTCTTCATCACAACACTCCTAAGAGGTAACAGGGCTTTGTTTCACAACCGCTTGTCCGGTCTGAGCTCAAGGAAGGCAATACCTCCCGCGGCCTGACATCGGGTGTAGCGAGGCGGATTATAGGCGCGGGTCTTGTCAATACGCAACGCTTCATTGAGCCCCCTGTTTGGGGGAGGCCTCAATCGATCGGAATAACTGTTGCGTCTTCTACTTGCGCGGGAGGTGGTGCCAGTCGCCACCGACCAACAGCCAGACTTCTTGCACGGTTTGCTGGGTTTCCATCTTTGGAACGCCCGGCATGCCCCCGGTCAATGAAAAGTGCACAACTACGTCGGCCACGCAGCGATCCGCAATTTCGCACACTACGGTGCCCACTTCGAACGCCTTCCAGTTGACCGGGCTACCGACAAAATTGGTTTGAAAGCCCTCCAGCGTGGTCGCTTCCCGGTAACCCGGCGTCAGCAACGCATATGCATCCGCCCAGCGGCGTTCGATCATTGCCTGCCAACGAATACCGGCACGCGCTGCCACCGCTTGTTCAGGCGGCAAGGCAGTTGCCTTGGATGAAGTTGCCTTGGGCGCAGACGCGCATCCGGCGAGCAGCGTCACTGAAACGAGAGCGAGGGCGCAGAAAGC
Source organism: Pseudomarimonas sp. (assembly GCA_052390415.1). Classification (GTDB taxonomy): domain Bacteria; phylum Pseudomonadota; class Gammaproteobacteria; order Xanthomonadales; family Xanthomonadaceae; genus JANNWF01. Next base: position 91,036 of record JBQTGY010000056.1, read on the forward strand.
GCGATGGTGGCTAAGCATGGGTGTGTTCCTAATGTTCAAGAGAATCCGTTGTGCAACTATTTCTCGACGTCCGCTGGAGAGGCGGCTATCGGCTTGAGTCCGCGGAAACGCCGCTGGTACTCGTCGGTAATCTGGCGTGCGTCGTCGGCATTGCGGATGACACGCGGGGTGATGAGCACGATCAACTCGTCGCGATTACCCGAGACGCTGCGCCCGCCAAAAAGCGCGCCGAGCACAGGAATGCGATTCAGGAAGGGCACGCCCGAGCTGCCGGCACTCTTTTCTTCTTTGATCAAGCCACCCAGCACGACGGTATTGCCGCTCTGAACGGCCACTTCTGTCTGAATCGTGCGGGTGTCGATGGGCACGTTACCGCCCACTGCTTCGCCGACACCTTGACCGCTGTCTTCCTGCTCAATCTCGAGAAAAACCAGCCCACCTGGATTGACGCGCGGCGTCACGCTCAGCGTGATTCCGGTCTGGCGAAATTGCACGGAACTGGTACCAACGTTGCCGTTGGGGTCGGTGCCGCCACCACCGATATTGTTGTTGATGAAGGTGCTGACCACCGGAATCTGGGTGCCGACGTTGATGGTGCCTTGCTTGTTGTTGAGCACGACCAACGAAGGTGCCGACAGCACCGTCACATCGCTGACGGCATCCACCGCCGTGATCAGTGCTTGCGCATTTGGCCCCAGAAAACTCCAAGCCAGACTGCCCGGGCCATCATCGGTGGGTGGATTGATGCTGCCACTCAAATCGTTGAATCCGCGTTGCGTGGCCGCTCGCGTCCGCAACGCCTGATCGGCGATCGCGCCCTCAAAAAACCATTGCACGCCGTACTTGAGCGACTCATTCAATGCCACACGCACAATCTGGGTCTCGATCACTACCTGCAGAGGCACCTGATCCAAACGCTGGATGACACGCCGTATCGAATCCCACTGGGACGACGACGCGCGCACGATCAGCGAGTTGCTTTCTTCGACTGCGGAGATGCGCACTTCGTCCGCAGCGCCCAGCGAAATTCCGTCACCGCCCGCGCCACCACCATTGGCACCAGCTTCGGCGCGCGCCGCCCGCCGTTCTTCGGTGCGCGCCTTGCGCTCATCCTGCGCGGTGGAGCGTTGCGTGCCATCGGCGCCAAGCGTGCGAATCTCGACCGGCTCCAGTCCAGGCGCCACACCCGCTCCAGACGATGAAGCAGGCCGCCCTCCAGAAGTCTGGAAGATATCCGACAAGGTGTCCGACAGATCCAGCGCATTGACGTTCTTGACTTCATACACGTACAGGCGCTGACCGGCTTCACCGCCGCCCAAGTCAAAACGTTCCAGCCATTCCTCAATCGTCGTCAGGTAATCGGGCTGCGGCGTAATCACCAACACCCCATTGATGCCTTCCAATGGCACGAACCGAAACAGGCCTGCCAGGGGCGTGTTGCTGCCCTCGCCGAAGATCTTCTCCATCTCCGTGATGACCTCTGCGGCATCCGACTGCTGCAGGGTGAAGACGCCCACCGACATGCCCGCCAGCCAGTCGACATCGAAAACTTCGATGGTCTGCAGGTAGTTCTCAAGCTCAGCGCGCGTGCCGGCCAGCGTGATCAGATTACGCGTGGGGTCGACGTTGACGACACTTTCTGGCCGCGCATACGGCTTGAGCAACTTTTCCATCTCGGTGGCCGAGATGAACTTCAGTGGCACGGCGCGCACCTCATAACCACGCGCGGTCTGCGCTGGGCCCACCCGCGGCGTCAGGTTGCCGGGCAACGCCTGCGCGACGGGCAACACGGTGTAACGGCCGTCTTCCCAGATCAGGGTGGCGTTGTTCCAGCGCAGCAGCATCTCGAGAATTGACAAAGCCTGGTCGCCACGCAGCGGGCGCGCCGTCGAAAATGTCACCGTGCCTTGCACGCCGGGGGCAATGACATAGTTCTGTTGCAGGAACTCGCCCAGGATCAGCTTGACCACGGCGTGCAGGGATTCGCCTTCGAAGTTGAAGGTGACTTCACCGGTGGCGCCTTCGGGGGAAGTGGGCTTGCGCGCCGCTGCTTCATTGATCAGTTTGCCGGTGCCGACATGGGTGAGGTCGCTCGGGTCCGACTCTTGTTCCTGCGGACCGTCTTCCACCGAAAACTCGGCGCCGTTGGCAACCGCGTCGCCGACGACTGGAGCATCTTCGGAGTAGTCGGTATATATGCGTGCCGCAGGCGGCCCGCCTGTGGCGCAGCCGCCCAACAGAACGGCCAAAGCGACCACGATCAAGATTGAAAAACGATGATTCACGCGCGGCTCCTCGTCGAACCTATCGAACAGAGAGGGTGACCAATTCCGGCGGACTGGAGCGAAAGGTTCATACGTGCACTCATTGTTTTTGCTTCTCCGCAGCTCGCGCTGCTTCTTCACGCATTTGTCGACGCCGTTCTTCGATCCGGCGACGGATCATCTCGGCACGCGACTCGGGACTTTGGGCTTCGTCGGCAACTTGCGCCGTCGGATTTTCTGCGCTGCCCTCGCCGCCTGCAGGCGGCGGCGTGGATTCGGTGATGACAGGTGGAGCCGGTGGTGCGGTCGGCGCCTCTCCACCTTGACCATCGAACACGCGCAATTCTGCGTCGATGCGCCCTGAAGGGCCCTCAAAGACCGCGCCGCGCGCGGCGAGTTCAACCAACTTCCATCCCGATTGCTCGCCAGCCAGCGATTGGCCCACTTTCAAAGTCTGCGAAACACCGCTGGTACGGTCAGTAAATTGGGCGATCTGGGTGTCGCCACGAAGTATGACGCTGGTCAAAATCACATCCAGTGGCGCCGAGGCGGCGACGGGGGCCGCCGCCGTTCCCGTCGCTTCGGGTGGCAATGGGCGACGGTCGGCATTGAACAGGGGGCGCTCGGCAATCACCGCATAACTCTCAAGGCTGCCGAGGGCACTCTGGGCGCGATCCAGGCGCAACGAGGGTGGCACCGCAATTTGCTCGGCATCTTCGGGTTGCAAGCTGTAGCGCCCGCCAAGCCCGGTCTCGACAGCCAGCAGCACCAACAAGGACCAGCCGCAGAAAACCGAAAGCAGCAAGGTGAGCAGACGCAGCGAAGCCGCACTCATGCGCCAGCTCTCCGCTGCCTGAGGTAGCCGTACAACTCGAAATTGACGTCAATGGCTCCGCGTCCGATTCCCAGCGCTCCGACCTGTTCGGCCACCCGGCGTGTGAACACGCCGAAGTCGCTCAAGAATAGCTGCGGGCTGCCCGATTCGAGCGCATGCAGCACCGGCAGAAGGCGTTCGGTTTCACAACGCATACGCACCTGAATGGCGACGCGCTCGAACGGCTCTTCTTCGCGCGACCGGACCGGGGTGGTGCTGACCAGCTGACAATCGTTGCCTGCGCCGAGGCCATCGACCTGTGTGCGCAGGCGCTGGATCAACGCGGATGCGGCCAGATCAAAATTGTCTTCCGGCAGGAATCCGGGATTTGCCGCCTCGAAAGCACGTACTTCGGCCAAGCGCTGCTCGATGGCGGGCCGTTGCAGCGCCGAATGACGAAATTTGGACTCTTGCTCGCGCAGTTCAATCAACTCGGCGCGCGCTTGCAACAGCGGGCCGGTAAACCACCAGTGCACGAACAGGAAATAGCCGCCCAACAGGACACCAGCCAGCAAGGCCAGCGCCAGTATCTGGCCTCGCTTACCGCTTGGCAGCTGCGCCATTGGCGGCCTCCTTTGGTGCTTCACCCAATTGCGCGGTGAGGTTGAAGCGATCCTTGCCGCTGCGCGCATCGGGCTGGATAGCGCCTGACAAGGCGGCTTCGCGAATGCCCTTGGCACCGCGCAGCATCTCGATCAGTCGCGCGGCTTGGCCGCTTTGGCCAGTCATGCTCAGCGTTGTCCCGGCGACATTCAGCCGCTCAATGAAGGTGTTGTCAGGAAATACTTCGGTGAGCGTGTGCAGCAGTTCGATCATGCTGGGCGCTGACTTCTTGCGCACTGCCAGAAAATTGGCTCCAGCGACAGCTTCTTCCAGCGACTTTCGCAACACCGATACGTCTCTTGCTGCAGCGCGCTGAACGTCGGACTCCGCCAACAGCGATTCGACGGCAGCCACCCGGTTATCGACCAGGTGACTCATCGCCATCACCAGGAAAAACACGCTGGCGGCGACCAGCCCAAGATTGATCCACAGCGCCCGATGCGCACGCCGTCTGCGCTGCGCCGGCGGCAGGAAATTGAAACCCATGCGGGTGCCACCGCTCAGCGCATCGATGCCATCGAGCTGACCCACCAAGGGACCCAAGGCGGTGAGCGCGGCTTTGACGGGCTCGCGCGGAACCAGACCCAGCTCGACCGGCACGGTCTTGGCGGCCATGTCATGCGGCAATACGCGGCTGTCGAAAAAAACCTGCTCGGCGCGGAACGGCGTCTGTCGATCAAGCTCGAAACCGATCACCGTGGCAAGGTTCTCGCGCGCCGCCGCCGGCAACTGCAAGCGCCGACGCAGCACCTGTGTCGATGGCAGCAACAGGATACGTCGACGGTTACGCAAGTCTTCCGAGAGTGACTCGTCGAACGCGGCAGGCAAACTCTCAGACGCACCAAGATCAAGCTCGGCGACCGGCTTCTCCGACGCATCGGCAGGTGTTCGAACCAGCAGACGGTTGCCGTCGACCGTGAACCAAAGCTCCGCATCCTTGGTGGCCAAGGCCGCCTGCCAGCGCGCTGGCAACAACGAAGTCAGTTGGCCAAGCCACCAATCAAGAAATGCCGGCAGCGGGCTCTGCGCGTAGCGCATCCGCAGTCGGTTGATGGAGGGCGCTAGAGCGTCTTGGAAGGCCATCGGTATCAATTGATGTGAAGGGTGCTGGATTCGGCTCTTACCCCCTCCCCGATGTTCAGGGAGGGCTGGGGGGTGGGGTTAGGAAGCACACCGCTTCTGCCAATGGGCATGGCGGCTCGAACTTTCATGATGCGGCGCGGGAAGTCGCCATGACCGTCGGCCGCTCAAAGTGGCTCACCCTCTTGCCATCGCAAGACGGTGTAGGCGAGTCCAGAGAGGGCGGCGCCGCCGAGGCGGACCGTGGTGTCAAGCTCGGTCCAAGCGCCATTCGCAAGCGTTGCCCGGCTGCGAACAGTATAAGTGCCGCTCCCGCCCTGCGCCACGAGCGGGCTGCCGTCGGGCAACGTCGGCGCTGTACCGCCCAGGGCGGGATCAAAAGCCTGGCGTTGTTCGACCAACAGTGGGACCACGTTCGGATCGATACCAGGAATGGCGAGCAAGACTTCCGCTGGCGCAAAAGCGGCATTGGGAACGCTCATGCCGGAATGGATGGTGAGGGAGGGTGCGATGCGCTGGTACAAGTCGTGGCTCATGCCCAGCACTTGCTGCAGCTCAGACAAGGTGTCGAACAAGGCGTTCTTCGGCCCATAAATCAACCCGGCCTCCTCGTACTCAGCGTCTTCGGCACCGTTGATCGAAATCAGGTCGTCAGGATCGCGCCAGTCGACAATCGCTGCGGCAAGCGCCTGCGCCTCCGGCTCTTCCAGACCACTGCCTTTGAAAAAGGCCTCCAGCAAAGTCATCTCGGCGGCGTTGATGTCGAGCTTGCCGGACTCGTCGATGACCTGGATTTCGATGTCCGCCCCCGCGTACTCAAACGAATAACTTCGGCCATCCGGCGTCCAACGCGCCAACGGGTCTGGCGCGGCTAGCGCGTACACCGCCCGATTGATGCCAGCCTCGGCCGCGTAGCGCGCTTGTGTGGTATCAAACAGATGCCGCGCTTGCAGGCTCTCGCCGCGCGCCAGCACGGCAAAGCTGCCGAGCAAGATGGTCACCAGTGCCAACAACCAAAGCACCACGATGAAGGCAACGCCGCGCTGCTTCATGCTCATGGCTCCTGTCTCGGCTGAAACGGTCTGTCTGCGGGGTTGGGGATGGTCAATCCACGCGCTGGTCGCGGGGTGAAGCCAACCGGCTGGATGCCCGCGGCAGACGCCATCACGGTGACCGCGAATTCAGGCCAGCGACGTGGATCTTCGCGCTCAAACTCCAACACCAATCGAATCATCAGAGGCAGGCGCTCGCTGGCCTCCCAATCACTGCTCCACTCACCCAACTCCCCGGTTTCATCCAGTTGTCGAAACTCGAAGCGGCCGCTGGAGATGCCTTCCATCAGCACCACGGGTTCGGCACTGAACTGCGGGTCTTGTGGATCGTAGCCGTTGAGCTGGGTGTGGTTGAACTGCAAGCGCTGGCCGCGGCCATTGCCAATCAGACTCAAGGTCTGCACGTGCGCGCCGCCGCGCGACAGATAGCCGGGCATGGTGGCGACAAACACCACTTCTTCGGCCGATCCGGCAAAACGCCGCTCAGTGCCAGCGTCTGAAAGTTGTTCGTAGGCGATCGGCAGTGCTTGCGCGAGCTGCCGCCGCATGAAGCCCTGCACGGTGCGCGATTGTTCGCTGCGGGCGATCATCGCCTCACCCGAACGACTGGCCTGAATGGCGGTGCGAATGCTGGTCAATGCCAAGGTCATCAACAAGGACAGCAGCACCACCGCCATCAGCACTTCGAGCAATGTGAAGCCGCGTGATCGCGAGAATCCCACGTGTCCACTGACCGCACCGAACGGTCTTGAATGTGCCAGGCGATTGCCTGCACCGAGCTGCGTGAACGCGGGCAGGCTCATAGGGTTTCCGGCAGCATGGCGCGCAAGCTGCGGTAGTGCGCCTCACGCTGCTTGCCGTAGCGCTCCCAACGCACGGCCAGATCAAGCTCTACCAGCCGCACGGGTGAAGTCAGCGGGTCGACCGCAGCAATGTCACCCAGTTCGGCGAGTTCGTAAGGGGAAACGGTCAAGGTCCAGCTGAAGCCACCTTCCCACTCGCCGCTGGTCTCGCCGATCTCGAGCTTTTCGCCCACACCGGCGGTATCCAACAGGGTTTGCGCCAGCAATGCGGCCTCGGTGTAATCTGCGGCTTGGCGCGTTTGCTGCAGGCCGCCGGCCGCGATCTGCATGGTCATGGCCAAACCGAGCGCGAGAATCGCAAACGCCGCGACGACCTCGATCAAAGTGAAGCCACGCGCAGCACGCGGACCGCGGCGGCTGACTTTGGCAAGACACGGGCTGGCGGAGAAGGCGGGCTGTTTCATGGTGGTTTAAGGACTGCGTGAAGCCGCTTGAAGTTCAGCGAGCTCCATCGCCATTACCTTCGCGTAGCGTCACTTCACCCGTCAGCCAGGCAATATCGATGCCCCATACGGCCTTTTCGCGCAACAGGTCGATGTGGCCGCCGGTGGATGAACCATCGGCAAAGAAGCGGATGCGGCCGACACCTTCGTCGACTTGTTCGGACGCCGCCGTCAGCATCTTCATGCTCATTTGCCTGGGCAACTGAACCGCCGGTTTGCCCGGCGCGGTGTAGCTGCGCGCGTCCACATCCAGGAGCAAAGCCTGCGACTCGCGTTTGACGATGGCCTGGGTGCGCGTGTAGCGCAAGGCAGCCGCCAGATCACGGCTGGCGGCGCGCACTTTGGCACCCTCAAGTCCGGTGCCGATGGACACGCTGATGACCGCGAAAATCAATCCGATCAGGGCGATGACCACCACGATCTCGACCAGCGTGAAGCCACGCGCTTGCCGCGCAGCATTCGCGCCGGACGGGTACACCGTCACTCCCAGCTATTGATATCGCGTGCGTGTTTTTCGCCGCCGGGCTTCTTGTCGGCACCGAGGCTGGTCAGATCAAAGCCGCCGTTGGTACCCGGTGACCGGTAAACAAACGCGTTTTGCCACGGGTCTTTGAGCTCGGACTCCTTGGCGTAGGGGCCATTCCACTGCGCGGCGTCGGAAGGTGCTTTGATCAAGTCCTCCAACCGCTGCGGCGGGCTACCGTTGTCCAGTTCGAACTGCTCGATCTTGGCCCCGAGGGTTTGAATCTGTGACTTGGCCAGGCTCCAGCGCGCACGCTGCGCGTTGTCGCCAATCTGATTGACGGCGAACGCGACAACCATGCCGATCAATGCAACCACGGCCAGAATTTCGATCAAGCTGAAACCGGACTGACGATGCGCGCGTCGCGCGATTTGCTGGCCTGCGGCCGAACGAATTGAAGACTTCATCTGCATTACCCCATTGCACTGCTGAGACTGAAAATTGGCACCAGGATCGCCATCATGATCAAGGCGACGACGAACGCCATGACGATGGTGATCACCGGCACCAAGGCGGCAAGCAAGCGATCCAGGGTGTTCTTCACCTCCATATCGAAGGTGTCGGCAACCCGCATCAGCATGCCTTCCAACTCGCCAGATTCCTCGCCTACCTGCACCATCTGCAGGGCCAGGCGAGGAAACAGTTTGCTGCGTGCCAGCGCCGTTGCCAGTCCGCCGCCGGTTTTGACTTCTTTGCCGGCGTCGTCGATGGCTTCGGCCAAGGCGCTGTTACCCAACACATTGCGCGCGATCGAAAGCGCGGTCAGCAATGGAACACCGTTGTGAATCAAAGTTCCCAAGGTACGCGCCAGGCGCGCCGTATCGACGCGTGCAAACAAGGTGCCCAGCATGCCGCGGCCCAACAACCAACGGTCAAACACCAGACGCTTGGCAGGATCGCGCAACTGCCGGGGCAGCACCACCGCGACCGTGACCGCCAAGGCCAGCAGCAACCACCACCAGTTCTGCACCATGTTGCCCGCCCACAGCACCGCACGCGTCAGCAGTGGCAACTCGGCACCGAGGTCTTCAAACATCGGCAGAAACTGCGGCACCACGTAACCCAACAACAGCAGCAAGGAAGCGCACACCATCACTACCAGGATGGCGGGGTAGATCAGCGCATTGATCACGCTCTCGCGCAGCGCCTTGCTGCGATCCAGATATTCACTCAGCCGGCGCAGAGTGTCGTGCAAGGCGCCGCCAATTTCGCCGGCGCGCACCATGTTGATATACAGCCGCGAGAACACCGCGCCTTGTTGCTCCATCGCCTGCGACAAGGGCGCGCCACCGCGCACTGATTCGCGAATGCGGTCGATGACTTTGCGCGCCGCCGCCGACTCCGGCAAATCCAGCAGGATTTGCAGCGCCCGGTCCAAGGGCTGCCCCGCCGCCATCAAGGTCGCCAACTGCTGAGTGAACTGCAGCACCTCGGCGGCATTCATGTCTGGCCGCTTCAGCAACGCTCCCAAGGCACTGCCGCCACCTTCGGCATCGGCAGGCTTGGCTTCAAGCAGCAAGTTGCCGGCGTCCTGCAGCTTGGCAATCACCTCCTCAACCGACGCCGCCTCCATGCGTCCGTCGAGGGTTTCGCCAGCCGGGGTGAAGGCTTTGTAGCGGAAGAGGGGCATTAGTTGGGTGGAGCGGGACTAGGGGCTGGGGGCTGGGGGCTGGGGCGCACATTCATGCATAGCTCATGGCTGCTGGAACTCACCCCAGCCCCCAGTCCCCAGTCCCCAGCCCCGCTGTTACAACTAGCTCTCCTGCGTAACACGCAGCACCTCTTCAATCGTGGTGACGCCGTCGATCGCTTTGACCAGGCCATCCTCGTACATGGTGCGCATGCCCAGTTCGCGGGCTTGAGCCTCGATTTTGCCCATGTCGGCGTGTTGCATGATCATGCGGCGGATGGGGTCGGCCATGACCAGAAACTCCATGATCGTGGTGCGGCCCAGATAGCCGGTGGCGGTCAGTGGCGATGGCATCGGCCGGGTCAACATGACCGGGTCGGCCTGGGTGAAACGGCGCAGCTTGAATTCTTCCACGACCTCCGGCAGCGCGGCGTACTTTTGCGCGTGCCCAGGCTCGATGCGGCGCACCAGACGCTGAGCGAGGATGCCGTTGACGGTGGACGTCAACAGATAATCTTCCACGCCCATATCCAGCAATCGGGTGATGCCGCCGGCGGCGTTGTTGGTGTGCAGGGTGCTGAGCACCAGGTGACCGGTCAGCGCCGACTGGATCGCGATGCGCGCGGTTTCCAGGTCGCGCATTTCGCCGATCATGATGACGTCGGGATCCTGGCGCACGATGGAGCGCAGCGCGTGGGCAAAATCGAGGCCGATCTGCGGCTTGGCCTGGATCTGGTTGATGCCCTCGATCTGATACTCGACCGGATCTTCGACGGTGATGATCTTGACGTCGGGCGTGTTGATGCGCGACAGCGCCGTGTACAGCGTCGTGGTCTTGCCCGAACCGGTCGGCCCGGTTACCAGCAAAATGCCGTGCGGCTGTTCCAGCACCTGCATGAACTTCGGCAAAAACTCGTCAGTAAAACCGAGCTTGTGGAAGTCGAACACGATCGACTCGCGATCGAGAATACGCATCACCACACTTTCGCCGTGCGCGGTGGGCACGGTCGATACACGCAGGTCGAGTTCCTTGCCCTGCACGCGAATCATGATGCGGCCGTCTTGCGGCAAGCGGCGCTCGGCGATGTTGAGCTTGGCCATGATCTTGACGCGGCTGATCACCGCCGCCGTCGATCCTGCCGGCGGCGACTCGACTTCGGCCAATACACCGTCGATGCGGATGCGCACCTTCAGCCGATTCTCGAACGGTTCGATGTGGATGTCGGACGCGCGCGCTTCGACCGCGCGCTGGATCACCAGATTGACCAGGCGGATGACCGGCGCTTCCGAGGCCAGATCGCGCAGATGTTCGATGTCGTCTTCGCCGCGACCATCGCCCTCGGTCAGATTCTCGACAATCGCGCCCATCGCCGAACGACCGGAGCCGTACAGCCTTTCGATCAAGGCGCCAATTTCGGAACGCACGCCGATGCGAATGCGCACGTCACGGCCGGTGGCCATGCGCACTGCGTCGATCGGGTAAGGATCTTGTGGATCGGCAACCAACAGGTCGACCGACGTTTCGTCCTCGGCGACCGGGCAGACGTGCATCTGCTTCAAGAAACGCAATGACAGCAACACATTCGGCGGGGCGACTTCGGGGAAATCACGCTGCGCCATCAAGGGCAAGCCCAGCACCTCGGCGCTGGCCTCGGCGACGTCACGCTCGGAAACCAGACCGATCCGCGTCATCAACGCGATCAGGGTACCGCCGGATTCTTCCAGCAATCGCCGCGCGCGACCCAGATCGTGATCTTTCAGCCGCCCGCGCGCTTGCAACTGTTCGGCGATGCGCTCTTCCAGCGCGTCTTGACTCGAAGCCGGGTCAGCCTGTGCAAAGGATTCGGCGGTGATTGCATTCATTTCGAATCGTCAGGCTCGGTAACGGCGGGCTCGGCAACCACAGGCGCAGTGGAGTCGACCAATGAATCGACGGGTGTGGTGGGACCGCCATTCGGGGCTGCGGGTTCCCCGGACCAGCCAACCAGCTCCTCCAGGAACTTCGAGTTGAGCAGAACCCACAACGAAACGGGGGTCACCGCGGGCAGGATCAGATAACCGAACTGATAACCCAAACCCACAAAATCGGCGGAAAAGCCCGCTGCCGCCATCGCTGCTTCGCCCAAGGGACCGGCATCAAACGTGAGCAACTTCAAGATGTCGAACACCGCGCCCCAGGTGACGATCAACCACAGGACCGGCAAGCCGATGGCGATCTGCCGCCAGCGCCGACGACCTTCCAGCGGGGTGGCCAGAACCAGCCCCACAAACAGTGGCAGACACCAGGCGTAGATCAACGGACGCACATCGAGAACGAGGATTCCGCGCTGGCCGTTGGGGCCGGCCTCGGTCAACAGCTTGGTTTCCACTTCGAGCAATGATCCATGCAGCACCACGCTCGACACGGCATCCGGCAACAACTGCGGGACGATCAGGTTGGCCAGCTGCGCGACCGGCCAGACCACTGGACCGGCCAACACAAACCAAAGGAAAAAGGCCAGCGGCAAGAACAACATGGCCGACAACACGAAGTGGCGCAGCGGTGACAGCGTCATGCGACCCACGCGCGCGCGTTGCGGAACATGCGTAACCAGGGCGACTCGTCGCCCCATTCGTCCGGCTTCCAGCTCAGCTGAGCACCACGAAACACGCGCTCGGGATGCGGCATCAACAAGGTGGCACGACCGTCCGTGCTTGTCAGACCGGTGATGCCGTTGGGTGAACCATTCGGATTCAGCGGGTATCGCTCGGTGGCGCCGCCATCGGCTCCGACAAAGCGCAATGCCACATGCGCGGCTTCGCGGTCCGCGTCGCTGGCGAACAACGCCCGTCCTTCGCCATGCGCGACCACAACGGGCAACCGTGAGCCGGTCATGCCGCGAAAAAACAGCGACGGCGAATCGAGCACTTCCACCTGCACCAGTCGCGCTTCGTATTGTTCGCTGACATTACGAGCGAACTCTGGCCAGGCTTCAGCACCGGCGATCAAGGGCTTCAACTGCGAAAGCATCTGGCAGCCATTGCAGACGCCCAGGCTGAAGCTGTCCGGGCGCGCAAAGAAGTCGGCGAATTCGGCGCGCAATCGCTCATTTTCAAGAATCGAGATCGCCCAGCCGCGACCAGCACCCAATACGTCGCCGTAGGAAAAACCGCCGCACGCGGCCAGCCCCACAAACTCGCTCAGGCGACGCTTGCTGCTCAGCAAGTCGCTCATGTGCACATCGACCGCAGTGAAGCCGGCGCGATCAAATGCCGCCGCCATCTCTACCTGGCCGTTGACGCCTTGCTCACGCAGCACTGCAACGCGCGGCCGGACGCCGGTCGAGACATAGGGGGCTGCGATGAATGGAGCTGCGATGTCTTTCGCCAAATCGAAGGTGGCCACGGGCTGCAAGCCCGGATCGGCGTAATCGTTGCGTTGCTCGCGCTCACTGTCGGCGCAATCGGGGTTGTCGCGCAGGCGGGCAATTGCGTGGCTGACCGACCACCACGCAGCGAACGCCTCGCTCCAACTCCATTGGGCGAGGGTGACACCGTCGCGACTGACACGAATGCGGGGTTTGTCGACACTACGACCGATGCGTTGTGCGCAATGGGTAAGGTCGTGGCGATCAATCAGATCGGCAAACTGTGCGCGATCTGCAATCGCCACCTGCACCACGGCACCCAGCTCTTCATTGAACAAGCAGGCGAAGCCGCTTTCACCCCAGGCATCCAGACAGATGTCGAGACCGAGGTGGCTGGCAAAAGCCATCTCGCACAGGGTCGCAAAAGCGCCACCGTCGCTGCGATCGTGATACGCCAGCAAGAGCCCATCGGCGCGCGCGTGCTGGATCAGGTCAAAGAAGGCGACCAGCCGCTGCGGATCATCCAGATCCGGTGGCGTGCCACCCAATGTCTGCAGGCACTGGGCCAGAATCGAGCCACCCATGCGCTGCTTGCCAGCGCCCAAACCGAGCAACCACAACTCGCTTTCGACCTCGCGATCCAGCACCGGCGTCAGGGCATGGCGGACATCGGCAATCCGCGCGAATGCAGATATGGTGAGTGAGACTGGCGAAACCGTCTTTTGGTTGCCTTCCGGCGAAGTCCACTGCGCCTGCATCGACAGCGAATCCTTGCCGACCGGAATGCCGATCCCCAGTGCGGGACACAGTTGCATGCCGACTGCGTGTACCGCGTCGAACAAGCGTGCGTCTTCGCCAGGATGCCCCGCGGCCGCCATCCAGTTGGCGGAGAGTTTCACTTCGCGCAAGGACGCGACAGGCGCGGCCGCCAGATTGGTCAGCGCTTCGCCCACCGCCATGCGTGCGCTGGCCGCGGCATCGAGCAACGCCAGCGGGGTGCGCTCGCCGATGGCCATGGCCTCGCCTGCAAAACCGTCGAAGTCGGCCAAGGTGATCGCACAATCGGCCAGCGGCAGTTGCCAACGCCCGACCATCTGATCGCGCGCGCACAGGCCGCCAACCGAACGGTCTCCGATCGTCACCAGGAAGTTCTTGGCCGCGACGGTCGGATGCGCGAGCACCAGCAGACCTGCGGCGAACAGATCGACGTCGCCGACGCCATCGTCCAAAGCGTCGACGTCCAAACGTGGCCACACCGAGACGGGCGGACGCAACGTTTCACGCAGCAACTTTGGCGCATTGCCGAACAGCACGGTCATCGGCAGGTCGATGACAGGCGTCGCGGGCCCTTCCTCCGCCGTGACTCCATATCCGACCAGCAGCCGCTGATCGTCGGTGACGACGCCGACCACCGCGTGCGGGCAGCGTTCACGCTCGCACAGCGCTGCAAAGTCGGCCAAGGCGTCGGCGCGCAGGCCGAGCACGTAACGTTCCTGTGACTCGTTGCACCACACCTGCATGGGGCTCATGCCAGGATCGGCGCAAGCAATCTTGGCCAAATCGATGCGGCCGCCGCGGCCGGCGTCGTGGAGCAATTCAGGAATGGCGTTGGACAGGCCGCCGGCGCCAACATCGTGAATCGCGAGGATCGGATTGGCGGCGCCGGCTTGCCAGCAGCGATCAATCACCTCCTGGCAACGTCGCTGCATTTCCGGGTTGTCGCGCTGCACCGAGGCGAAATCCAGCGTCTCGGCACTTTCGCCCGAGGCCAACGACGAAGCCGCTCCGCCGCCCAGCCCGATCAACATCGCCGGACCGCCGAGCACGATCACTGCATCGCCCGCCGACAACCTCAACTTCTCGACCAATGGTGGCTCAACGCGACCCAAACCACCCGCCAGCATGATCGGCTTGTCGTAGCCCCAACGCAGTCCCGGCAACGCAGACTCAAGTTCAAAGCTGCGGAAATAACCACACAGCGCCGGTCGACCGAATTCGTTGTTGAAGGCCGCCGCACCAATCGGTCCGTCGACCATGATCTCAAGCGCGGTTGCCATGCGCGGATTCAGCGGTCGTGGCATTTCCCAGCGCTGCGGCAACTCGGGCACACGCAGGTGGCCGACCGAAAAGCCAGTCAAACCGGCTTTGGGTTTGCCGCCACGTCCGGTCGCGCCCTCGTCGCGAATCTCCCCACCCGAGCCCGTCGCGGCGCCTGCATAAGGTGAGATCGCGGTCGGATGATTGTGAGTCTCGACCTTGATCGCGAAGGCCGATGGCGCCGCGGCGGCCGCTTGATAGCTGCCATCTTCAGCAGCCGCAAACAGCCGGCTGGCAAAGCCCTCAACGACGGCCGCATTGTCTTTGTAGGCGCTCAACGTCAGCTGTGATGAAAGCGCCTCAGTGTTGCGGATCATCGCGAACAGTGACAGCGGCATGGGCTCGCCATCGACGGTGAAGCGGGCGTTGAATATCTTGTGCCGGCAGTGCTCGGAGTTGGCTTGCGCAAACATCACCAATTCGGCGTCGCTGGGTTCGCGACCTAGCGCCGTGTAACTTGCCTGCAGGTAGCTGATCTCGTCGTCGGATAACGCCAAACCCAGCGCGTGATTGGCGGCTGGCAACTGCGCCAACGCGACTCGCTGCAGTGGCGCTGGCGCTGACGCGTTGAACAATTCAACCGCAGCGGCCGAGTCCGAAACCAGGGATTGCGTCATCGGATCGTGCAGCCGCCGACGCATTGCAGGGTCGGCAAGATCGATCAACGCGGCGACCGAAGCGCCCAGGCGCAAACGCATGCCACGCTCGACCCGCGTAATCGGTAACCCGCAGCCACGCAGTATTTCTGTCGCCTTGCTAGCCCACGGCGATTGGGTGCCGATGCGAGGCAGCACGAACACCGTCGCCAGCGAGCATTCGGTGACGGTGGGGCTGGCCTGCAACACGCGGCCAAGCTGCTCGCTCTGCTTGGCAGACAAGCCTTGGGCATCAACGAAATAGACAAAGTCCGCCGCACATGCGTCGGAGGCTGTGTCAGTCGAAGGTAGGAGTTGCCGCAACAGGCGGCGTCGGCGGAAGCCGGACAGGGCCTCGCGGCCCTCAAAGACAATCATTACTGCGCGCAATCGCAGGCGACGGGCCGCATAGGATAGCGGAAGCGCCGGGACTAGCAGCCCCCGCGCTTCCGATTCACACGGTCAAATGGTCCGGCGACCCCTGCCAGTCAGCCTACTTGACGGGCGGGTTGGCCAATTGTTCCAGCCTTGCCAACATCTGCTCCGGCGGCAGATAGCCACCTAGCTGAGTGCCGTCTGCCGCGATCACCATCGGCGTACCGCTGACACCGATGCGATTGCCGACGGCATAGTCGTCCTCGATCGGGTTGACGCACTCCTTGCGGTCGAGCGGCTTGTCGGCCTTGGCATCAGTCATTGCTTGCCGCCGGTCATCCGAACACCACACCGAAACCGCTTTTTCCCACGACTCCGAGCCAGCGCCTGCGCGCGGGAAAAACATGTACTCGATACCGATTCCGAGTGAGTTGTAGATCGCCATCTCCGAGTGCATTTTCTTGCAGTAGCCGCAATCAATGTCGGTGAACACGGTGACCACGTATTTGGCTTCCGGCGAGCTGAAGGAAATCTTCTGCTCAGGATCGACCGCTTTCAGCACAGCGCGACGAATCTCCGACCGACTGCCTTCGGTCAGATTGGTGTTGGCGACAACGTCATACAGGTTGCCGTGCAACAGAAACTTGCCATCCGTGGTGACGTAGAGGATCTGCCCCGGCAGCACCACTTCGTAAAAACCCGGCAATTTCGCCTCAGCGATGCTCTCGATGGTGGCATTGGGGACCAGGGAGGCAATCGCCGCGCGCACCTGCGCATCATCCAAACCAGCGGCTTGGGTGGAAAAAGTGAAGGCGGCCAATACGGCTGCGGCCAGCGTGCGGGTCATCGGAAGTCCTGGTCGGGCGCGGTTCAGAGGACCGCAGTGCGGCTGGAGACCACGCCACAAGAAAAGAGTTCCCGCAATTTCGAAACATTTGCCAGAGAAAGTCGACCTGACCATGCGTCACGGGCATATCGGCATTGCCGATGCTCCTTTCACGCCGGGGGCGGCCAGTCGGAGCATGCCTGCATCCTCTAAAGGAGCCAGGCCATGCCCCCGCAGCCGGCTATTCGCCCCACCCAATCGCTCGATGTCGTCATTCCTGAATTGCTGGACGGTGGTCGCCGCCAGCTGCTCGACCAGTTGGTCGCCGGACTGGACGCGACGGCCTTGCAGTGGCTGTCAGGCTACATGGCCGGTGTTGCCAGTGGCCGTTCGGCCCCATCGGCGATGCCGATCAGCAAGCCGGCGGGTGTCCGCCTGACGGTCTTGTACGGCTCGCAAACCGGCAACGCACGCCGCGTCGCCGAACGCATTGGCCGCCGCGCGAGCGATGCCGGTCTTGACGTACGCGTGGTCGCCACCGGCGATTACGCCCGCCAGGAATTGGCTGCCGAACGCTTGCTAGTAGTGGTCATCAGCACTCAGGGCGACGGCGATCCACCAGAAGATTCCCAAGGGTTCGTCGAATTCCTGGGCAGCCGGCGTGCGCCTGCCCTGCCCGCCTTGAAATACTCAGTGTTGGCGCTCGGTGATTCCAGCTACCCGCAGTTCTGCGTGGTTGGCCGCAAGCTCGATGTGCGTCTCGCCGAACTGGGTGCGCAGCGTTTTGCCGAGCGTGCCGATGCCGACGTGGAAATCGATCTGGTTGCCGCGCCGTGGATCGATGCAACGCTGGCGCGGGTCAAGGAGATCGCCGAACCATCGCCTGCGGTCAGCGCCACCGTGACTGCATTGCGACCGAGCGGCTCGGGCTGGAGTCGCGAACGCCCGTTTGCGGCCGAGCTGCTGGAAAACCAGCGCATCACGTCGCGTGACGCCAGCAAGGACGTTCGCCATCTGGAAATTTCACTGGCCGGCGCGGGCTTGAGTTACCAGCCGGGCGATGCGCTGGGCGTTTGGCCGCGCAATCCGGCGTCATTGGTGAGTCAGGTTCTACAGACGACGGGACTCGACGGCGAACACCTCGTCGAGGTCGGCGGTCGCAGTCTGCCCTTGGCGACGTGGCTGACCGAAGAGCGCGAACTCACTCGCCTGAGCCGGCCGCTGCTGCTCGCCCACGCCGAGCGCAGTCTCGACAGCGACTTGCAGCACGCCGTGCAGAACGACTCCGTCCGCCTGTTGCGTGAATACCAACCCATCGACCTGCTGCGTCGCCATGCCGCGAACTGGTCAGCACAGGATTTGGTTGCGGCACTACGGCCCATTGCACCGCGCTTGTATTCGATCGCGTCCAGTGCCTCGGTCGTCGGCGAAGAAGCGCATCTCACCTTGGCGCGGGTGGACTATCCGTTTGATGGTATCGACCACATCGGTGCTGCGTCCAGTCACCTCGCGGACTCGGTCGACGGTGATCGGCTGCGCGTATTCATCGAGCCGAATACCCGCTTTCGCCTGCCGACCGACAGCAGCCGCGACATCATCATGATTGGCGCAGGCACTGGCGTGGCACCGTATCGCGGTTTCCTGCAAGAGCGCATCGCAAGCGCTGCCAGCGGCCGTAATTGGCTGATCTTTGGCGAGCGGCAGGCGCGAAGCAGCTTTCTGTATCAGCTGGAATGGCAGGACGCGCTCAAACGCGGCGGCTTGCAGCGGATCGATCTGGCTTTCTCACGTGATAACAGCGGCCGCGATCAAGCCGCCAAGCGGTATGTGCAACACGCCATGGCCGATGCGGGCCGTGAGCTGTGGGCGTGGATCGATGCCGGTGCGACTGTCTATGTCTGCGGCGACGCCACCGCCATGGCACCGGATGTGCACGCCGCGCTGATCCAGGTCGTCGCCACCCACGGCGGCAAGTCGGCCGAAGACGCGACCGCCTTTGTCAGCGAAATGACTGACCAGCGCCGTTACCTGCGCGACGTGTACTGAGGGCCATCGCCGTCAGTAGCAGCTTACTTGCCTCACCCCGCCCCAACCCGCCCGGCGCGTTGCGCGCTCAGCACGGCGCGGGCCAAGTCCCGCAATCCGCCGAGCTTCGTCCCCGAACTTGGGGGAGGGAGCAAAGCAGGGAACCCGAGTACCCATGACGTGAACACCAGCGCACCACTCACCGAAGTCGAACGCATCAAGGCGGCCAGTCGCTTTCTGCGCGGCACCCTGCTGGAAAGTCTGGCCGACCCCGTCAGTGGCGGCTTGTTCGAAGACGATACCCAGTTGATCAAGCTGCATGGCAGTTACCAGCAGGACGACCGCGACATTCGTGACGAACGCCGCCGGCAAAAACTCGAACCTGCCTACAGTTTCATGATCCGCACCCGCCTGCCAGGCGGTGTGTGCACGCCGGCGCAGTGGTTGGCGATGGACGACCTCGCCGACCGTTATGCCAACGGCACGTTGCGGCTGACCACACGTCAGGCCTTTCAGCTGCATGGCGTCATCAAGCGCGATCTGAAGCCCACCATCGCCGCCATGAACGCCACGCTGATCGACACCATTGCTGCCTGCGGCGACGTCAATCGCAATGTCATGTGCGCCAGCAATCCGGTCGAAACCCGCGCCCATGTGCTGGTGCAGGAATGGGCGATCAAGCTGTCTGAATACTTGTTGCCGCACAGTCGTGCGTATCACGAGATCTGGCTGGATGGCGAAAAAGTGGAAGGTGGCGAGTCCGAGCCGATCTACGGCCCAACCTACCTGCCGCGCAAGTTCAAGTCCGCGATCGCGGTACCGCCGATCAATGATGTCGACCTCTATTCCAACGACCTCGGCTTCATCGCCATCATCGAAAGCGGTGAGCTGCTCGGCTTCAATCTGGCGGTTGGTGGCGGCTTGGGCAGTACCCATGGCGATGCCAGCACCTATCCGCGTCTGGCCGATGTGGTCGGCTTTCATGCGCCTGAGCATTTGTTGGCATTCGCTGAAGCCGTGGTTACCACGCAGCGCGATTTTGGTGATCGCACCAGCCGCAAGCACGCACGTCTGAAATACACGATTGATCGCATGGGCCTGGAAACGTTTGTCGCCGAAATCCAGCGGCGCGCGGGAGTTTCCTTGCAGCCTAGCCGTGCCATTGCTTTCGAACACAGTGGCGACCGCCCGGGCTGGGTGCAGGGCTTCGACGGCCGCTGGCATCTGACCGTGCATCTGGATAGTGGACGAATCGCCGATGGCTTGGCCGGCAGCCAACGCAGCGGTCTGCGTGCGATTGCACAAATTCACCAAGGCGAGTTCCGCATCACTCCGAATCAGAACCTCATCATCGCCAACGTCAGCGATGCTGCGCGCGCGTCCATCGATGCCTTGGTCTCGCAACACGGCTTGGATGGCCATGTCCGGCATAGCGGCTCGCGGCTCGCCGCACTGGCTTGCGTCGCTCTGCCAACTTGCCCCTTGGCGATGGCAGAAGCCGAGCGTTATCTGCCGACGTTTCTGGATCGCTTCGATACCGCGCTCGCCGCGCATGGCTTGACGCAAGACACCATCCGCGTGCGCATCACCGGCTGCCCGAATGGTTGCGCACGGCCGTGGCTTGCCGAAGTCGGCCTGATCGGCAAAGCACCTGGCCGCTACAACCTGTACCTGGGCGCCGATATCGCCGGTCGCCGTTTAAACACCCTGTACCGCGAAAATCTCGACGAAGACGCGATCTTTGTTGCGCTGGATCCACTGTTTGCGCGCTACGCCGGCGAGCGACGTGTCGCCGAGCCGTTCGGGGATTTCACTTTCCGGGCAGGACTGCTGGAAGACGCAAAGCCCGAGATCACTACCGGAGCCGCCGCATGAGTTGCCTGGCCTTGGTTACACCTTGCATGGATATTGCGACCGAACTCGCCACAGACTCAGAAGCCTTGCGCGCCCACAGCGCTCATCTGGAAACGCTGGGTGCCGAAGCGCGAGTGGAGTGGGCGCTGCAATGTTTGCCCGCCACCCACGTGTTGTCGTCGAGTTTTGGCGCGCAGTCCGCCGTCGCCCTGCATCTGCTCGCCAGCCGCGCACCCAAGACCCCGGTGGTGCTGGTGGATACGGGTTACCTGTTTCCCGAGACCTACCAATTCATCGATCAACTGCGCGATCGGCTCGATCTGAATCTTCATATTTATCGCAGCCCCCTGAGTCCTGCATGGCAGGAAGCGCGTTTCGGCAAACTCTGGGAACAAGGTCTGGATGGTATCCAGCGCTACAACGCCCTGAACAAAGTCGAGCCCATGCAGCGCGCGCTAGCCGACTTGCGCGCTGGCACCTGGTACGCCGGCCTGCGGCGCAGCCAATCCAGCACCCGCCAGAAGATCGACGTCCTGGAGCATCGCGACGGACGTTTCAAGGTGCACCCGCTGGCCGACTGGACCGACCGCGACATCGGCAGATACCTGAGCCGCCACCAACTGCCGTATCACCCGCTATGGGACGCCGGTTACATCTCCATCGGCGACACCCACACCACTCGCCCGTGGGCGGAAGGCATGGCCGAAAGCGATACGCGGTTTTTCGGACTCAAACGCGAGTGCGGGATTCACGGCCTGGAAGGCTAATTTCCAGCCCCGCCCTTGTAGAGCGCAGCGTGCTGCGCTGCTTGCGCCCTTGTAGAGCGCAACTTGTTGCGCTGCGCCTGACCATGCGTCAGGCCCGCCACGCCCCCTGCCCGCAGTTCGCCACATCTGCATCGCCAACTGCCACAACTGCAACCTCGCGCTGCCCGGAATGCCCTGCCTAATGGGTTCGCTGCCTCGTAATCGCCCCAAGAAAGGCTGATCGCGAGTGCAAGCAGCGACCCACCCACCCATTCGGAGGCTTTGTGAGCAGTGACACGGCGGCAACAGCGGCAATGCAAGAAACTCCTTCATCGACCCGGCGCGGTGCGTTCCAGACACCGCGATACAGAGCCCAACTGTTGACCATTGGCATAGTCACCGCGCTGGGTTACGCGCTGATCGTGCAGCCGCCGTTTGCCACCATTGAGCGTCAACAGGTCGGCGTTCGCAGCAATGTTTTGACCGGCGGGGCCAGCGTGATCGGCAGCGGTCGCGTCCTGCTTCTGCCGGGCCTGCACAGCCTGCGCCGCTATCCTTTGGCCGACACCGTCTACCTGCTGGAAAGCGTCGAAACCGACAAACACTCCCTGCGCTCGGCCGAAAAGATCGGCATCAGCGCGAACATCCGTGTGACCTATGCTGTCGACTCGCAGCAATTAGCGGCCCGCTCAGATGAGTTGCCCGATGACATCGACGCGGAACTGGTGGCTCCCCTGCTGCGCGAAGCGAGCGAACGCCAGTTTGCGGCGCGCAGTGTGCTGGCCATCCTCGCTGAGCAGCACGCGGAATTGCACACATCGATCAGCACCGAGATGGCGACTGGCTTGGCTGCCAAGGGCCTGATCTTGCGCAAGCTCAGCATCGAAGAGATTGAGCCACCGGCATTGTTGGCGGACCGCATCTACCGGCCTGACCAAAGCGCCCGCGCCAACGGCGCGGCTGCATTGCAGACCTCCGAAGGCCTCGCCATCGGTGCCGAAATCACCCTACGTTACGCCCTGGATCCGCAGCAGCTCGCCAAATTGAACAGTCGACCGGCGAGTGAGTTGGAGGCTGAGTTGCTGGCCGCGATGGTGCAGGGCGTCATCTACAAACAGTTTGCCCACTACACCGTGCACGACATTTTCAGCGGCAAGCGGCAGGAGTTGGAAGAATCCATCGCCAGCGAGCTCGCTCCGATGCTGCTGAAAGACGGACTGCTGCTGCGCAGCTTGAGCATGGGCAATATCGACCTTCCAGCGGACTATCGGGCCGGCATGGATCGCCTGTTGGCGGCTGAACTCAGCACCCGGCAGATGGAACACACGCTGGAGTTGAAAGCCAAGCAGGTCAAGGAAACCGAGCTGCAAGCCGAGGCCGATAAAGTGCGCCGCGACAAGGCCGCCGAAGCCGCCGCCAACGAACAAGTGATCGCCGCCAAAGCCCAGGAAGAAGCAATGCGCCACGTGTTGCCGTTCAAGCAGAAGCAGCTGGAGCAGCGCCGCCTCGAGGCAGAAGCCGACAAGGCGTCCCGCATCAGCGTGGCCGAGGCAGCGGCCGACGCCCGCCGCCTGGAAGCAGCCGCCGAAGCCGACTCACGCCGCACCTTGGCCGATGCCGACGCCTATCGCATCGAGCAACTCGGCAAACTTTCCAGCACGCAACTGGAACGCGACGGCGCGCTGATTTCGCGTTATCCACTGCTGATCCAGAAGACCATGGCGGACAAGTTGTCGGACAAAGTCTCGGTCATCATCGCACCACCCCCGGGTGATGGTGGTTTCATTGGCAACACCTTGCTGGGTGCCAAAGGCGGCGGCCAAGAGGGCGCACGATGAGTCGCATGCTTGACCCTCTGGTGGGGGCGGGGCGCCCCCCCACCGGGGGGCCACCCGGCGGCCCATGTGTGTGGGGGGGGGCGCGGGCCCCCCCCGCCAAAGGAGGGGGGGGGGCCCAC
>JBQTGY010000057.1:0-31260 GCA_052390415.1 Pseudomarimonas sp.
GCAGAAAGGTCGAGCAAATCGACCAAACGATGCAGCGCATCCGCAAAACTGCCGGGCACCCACTGATGCTCAAGCACCACCGGCAACAACCGCGGACTCATGTCGATCAGCTTGTACCGCGCCATCGATTTGCTCCTTGCTCTCGGCGAGAACAGGAAGCAAGATCGGGACCAGTTTTTCTACAACCTAGTTAGAGGGATCGCGTGGCGTACGAATTGCACATCGAGCGAGCGGGCCCAATCGAATTGGACGAATGGCGCGCTGTTGTAAGCGATCATCCGCTTCTTCAACTCGATGAGAGCGACGGTTCTTCAACCAATCCTTCTACCGGCCAAGTCATCTCAATTCCCGGCCAAGCTGGCTCGGTTGCGTTGGTGGTGCTGGGGCAATGGCACAAGGTATTTCGGTGGCGCAGAGGCAAGGTCAGCTTCCGAGCGCCTGCGGACGTTTCTGAGCAAGACCCAGTCATGGCAGTAGCCTTCCAACTCGCACAGCAACTTTCTGCCGCTGTTCGCGGCGACGAGGGCGAGTTGTACGGGCGGTCCCTGTAACTACGCGTCCAAGCGGACTGCGCAGGGTGCATTGCGTGTTTCCTGATGGTTTGTCGCGGCGCAGCCGCTTAACGTGGCGTTGAGGCTGTAGAAAAACCCCTTTTTCGCGACGCGGCTTCTCTTTTCTCGCCGTCACCAGCGAATTGATTTTGCTGTGTGCTTGCCCGGCCAGGTGCCACCTAGGCGTTACCCCGACGCGCCGGTTGGGCGGCTTAGTAGTGATAGCGGAGTGCTGCGATCAGTAGTGCTTCGCTCTCGGCCTTGTAGATCATTCGGTGTTCGTCGTTGATCCGACGAGACCAGTAGCCTGCCAGGGCATGCTTAAGAGGCTCGGGCTTTCCAGTTCCTGCGAAGGGATCACGCATCGCTTCCTTGATGAGCTTGTTTATGCGCTCCAAAAGCTTTCGATCGTGCTTCTGCCAGAAGAGGTAGTCTTCCCACGCCGCATCAGAGAAGATGAGCTTCACTTCGCAAGTTCTCGTGCCTTCCCTTTCCCCCCGTCGAGCTGCTGAATTGCCGAGAGCAATCGACGTGCGTTTGCCGGACTTCGAAGCAAGTACGCTGTCTCTTCGAGAGCCTTGAAGTCTTCGAGAGAGAGCATCACCACCGACTGCTGGCTGCTTCGAGTGATAATTAGAGGTTCGTGGTCGTTACACACACGGTCCATGGTGCTCGCGAGGTTGGCGCGCGCAGCAGAGTAGGTAATGGCGTCCATCGACATTCTCCTGAGTAGCCGCATTGTACGCATACCTGTACAATGCGAGCAAGTGTCGCACAGCCGCCCAACCATGCGTCCAGCGGACTGCGCAGGCTGAGTCGCATGTTTCCTGATGTTTCATCGCGGCGCAGCCGCTTACCACGGCGCGTCACCTGTCAAGGCCACGAACAGCACATTGTCCCGACACGCCCGCTCGATCGCGCTTCGCCGCGCCATGCGCTCGGCCGGCGAGACCACGCGCACGCGCATCGGTTGCCCGCATCGGTGACACAGGATCGGCCGGCGTTTGATGGGTGTGATCGGCGGCAGGCGCACCTGCAGCGCCAGCTGCACGCGCGCCAGCAGCGTGCGTCGTCGGTGGTGCAGCAGGCCGTAGTTGCGAGACTGCGACGTAATCCCTTCGGCAGCACGTGCATCAGCAACAGGCGCAGGAAATCGACGCCAGGCAGGCGGTGAATGGTGAGTGCGCCCGTCTTGGCATCGCGATAACGAAAGCGCACCTGGTCATCACGGTCGATGGCGAGGATGTCGGGTTCGCTGAGCACGCCGTGGTGGATGTAACGGGCAAGGTAGGCGAGCGCCTGGTTGGGGGAGAGGCTTTCGTGTTTACTGATGAACTGTCGGCCATCGGCCGCTCAACGCGGCGTTGGGCCCCCCAGCTAGACGGTCGCATCCCGAAACGCTTTCAACACCGCGTTCATTCGGGTTTGCCAACCACTGCCCTGCGCGCGATACCATTCAAGCACCTCCTTATCCACGCGCAACGCTATCTGCTCCTTGCGCTCGTCGGCTGCCTTTGCTGGCCGTCCGCGCTTGGCGCGCAGCTCCGCAACGCCATTGTGAGCAGTCGCGCTTCCCCAATACTCAAGAGTGGCGGCTTTGCTCTCTGGGTTGTAGGGCACGTCAACCTTTCGGGTACGCGCGGTAGTACGCTTCTCGTTCATGCGGTTTAGCCTCTCGGCAAGAAATGAATCGGGGGCCTTCCTCGCGGTCGGTCCACACCATTACCACCACTCGGCCATGCGCCCATCCCAGGCTCACCAACCGTTGCTCGCCGTAGTCTTCACGGTCATCCTCTCGCGTCAGCATCGGACCATCGAGAGCTTCCATGCAGCCGGCCAGGTCGAGTTTGTGCTTTCGCAGGTTCGTGCGACGCTTGGCGGGGTCGTGGCTCATGCGGCAATAATCGTATATGCATTAAATTGGCTTGGCAAGTCCAACTTTCGGCGAGCCGGGCCCAATAGGAAGATCAATCTTGCGTGGCAATAGGCGCCAGCTAACGAACTAGGATAGATCGCGCGCAGCCGCGATCTGATCCGATGTTGAACAAGCCCGGTGGCGGGTGTTCGACTTTCATATGGAAAGAGCTTTTTTGAGACCCGCCCGGCGCGGAGCCGGTGGTGTTGATTCAGAAGCGGCGTCGCAGGAGCGACGCCCTCCAACAGCGCACCAGCGGGTGCGCACCGCCCGCTTGCCACCTGCATCGTCGGTACAGAAATCTGTATGATGGCGGCATGAAGACAACCCTTGACCTCAACGACCAGCTCCTTGCGGACGCAAAGGCGCTGGCCGCCCAGCAACGTACCACCCTTACCCGCCTGATCGAGGAAGGTCTTCAGCTTCGGCTGCGCGCCAGGTCAGGTTCTGCCAAGCCCGGACGGGTTCGCCTGCCGGTCTTCAAGGGCCGGGGCGGTCTGGTGGCAGGCGTCGACCCACTGAGCAACAAGGCTCTATTCAAGGCCCTGGACGATGACGCCTGACGTAAACGTCTTGGTGGCAGCCTCGCGCACCGATCATCCGCATCATCAGGTAGCGCGAGCATGGCTTGAGAAGTCACTCGGTACCTCAGGCACGGGCGCCGCCTTCACACTGATGCCCATGGTTCTCGCAGGCTTCCTGCGGCTGGTCACCAGTCCAAAGATCTTCCAGATTCCCACGCCAGTCGAAGACGCGATCGCATTCATTGATGCGCTACTTGCCATGCCAGGCGTCGCGCTGGCACAGCTCGGGCCCGAGTGGTCGAAATTGCGGCAACTGTGCCTTGAGAAAAGCTTGCGTGGCAACGACATCCCAGATGCGTGGTTGTCGTCAGCAATAGCTCAATTCGGCGAGCACCTTGTCACCTTCGATCGAGACTTCAGAAGGTTGCTCACGCGGAGTCAATACACCCTACTCGTCGCTGGTGCCTAACCCCTCGACGCGCGACCTGTTTCGACGCACACGCCGCCGCGCCCGTCGCTGGACGTGATTTCCGCCAGCACTGGCCGGTGGTCTACACCGCCGGTTGACCGGTCGCGAGTGCGGTTGCTGACGCCTGTTGCTGACTTGGTATATTCGCGCCGTCAATGGTTCGGCAAGCTTGTGCCCTTCTCCTTCCGTAGGCGCTTCACGTATGCACCCTGACTGTGTGTCCGAGCTGACCGCTGGGGATATGCCGGGATCAAACCTACCGCTGCCGGCCAACGGCAGCTCAACACGGCATTGGGCCCCATGAGCAAGCTCTCGGCAATGCTCGACACGCGGGTTCCACCACCTGTCGTGATGCTAGTGGCAGGCATGCTGGCTTGGGCGGGTTCGGTCGCCTTTCCCGCCGCGAACGTCGTGTTCTCAGGGTCTTCCTTGCTGGCGGTTGTCGCCGCTGCCGTGGGACTCCTTCTCAACCTCTATCCAAAGCTGCTGTTTCGGCAGGCTCGAACCACGGTCAATCCTTTCAAGCCCCACGCCTCAACTGCACTGCTCACCAACGGCATCTATCGGCATAGCCGTAACCCGATGTACCTCGGGCATGCGTTGATTCTCCTGGGCGTGGCGGCGCTCTTGCAGAACTGGGTAGCTTTGCTGGGCGTGTCTGCATACATGGCGTACGTGACGCAGTTCCAGGTCAAGCCCGAAGAGCGCGCACTGATGGCTAGCTTTCCGACGCAGTTTCAGCAGTACGCGCAATCAACCCGGCGCTGGGCATGAGGCCAACCATGAGCCTCCTCTGCCATTGAGTGGCGAATGAGGGCAGTGACCATTGAAAATGGCGGAGTCTCTCAGGCGCGGGTGCGGCTTGAGGGTGAATTTGAGATGTGTCGGCTACTCGCGCGTCTCCTGCGGCAATTCGCACCACTGCAGGTTCACACATCCTTCGGAAACGTACTGCCATGCATCAAGGCTCCTGTCACTGCGGCGCTGTCAAACTGAAGCTTCCTGCCACGCCCGCCGTGGCCACGTTGTGCAATTGTTCGCTGTGCCGTCGCATCGGCGGACCATGGGTCTACTTCGAGTTCGGCACTGTCGAGATCCAAGGCCACCCCGAGAACACTTCTGAGTACATCCAGGGCGATAGAACATTGAGGACAATCCATTGCCGAACCTGCGGCTGTGTCACCCACTGGGAGCCGATCGAGCTCAAGCCCGGCGCCAAGCAGGGCGTGCACCTCGGAAACTTTGATCCCGAGTTCATTGCGTCCGTGAAAGTACGCCTGTTCGATGGCGCGAATACCTGGAAGTTTTTCGACGAGTTGCCTTCGAACAATGAGTCAGCCTTGCGGCACGATGACTAGTGGGCTGTAACGGATGAAGCGGAAGTGGGATCGCGACGGGATGGGCGTGATGGACGCCGCTCCGGAGCGAGGCCAATAGCCACCGCTGTTGGCGGAGTGAGGAGCACGTCCAGCGCGACCAGACCGAGCGCGCTACTTTGGATTTGTCCGTTACAGTCCACTAGGGCCTGTTGACATGCGTAGAGCAGGTCGTGCGCCTCAAGCCTGAGCCACCCCACGCACCGCCACGCCCTTCCCTATCTGCTTGCCCGCATACATGGCCGCATCGGCCGCCTTGAGCAAGCTGGCTACCTGAGTGCCGTCCTGCGGCACCAGCACGTAGCCGATGGTGACGCCAACGCGGCAGTCGTGGGCGCCGTGATTGAAGGGCGCGTGGAATACCGCGAGCAGCTTGGTTGCGAGATCGGCGGCCTGCGCCTCGGTGGCCACGTCGGTGGCCACGATCACGAACTCGTCGCCGCCCACGCGGGCCACGATGTCCTGCTTGCGCACGGCCGCGGTGAGACGACTGCCAATCGCGATCAATAGTTCGTCGCCGATGTCATGCCCGTATTGGTCGTTGACCGGCTTGAAGCCGTCGAGATCCAGCATGTAAATCGTCAACAATCGCTGCGATGTCGCATGTGGCACCAGCCTGGCCAGCGCTTCGTTCAAACCGCGACGATTGTGCAGCGCAGTCAGCGAATCGGTGTGGGCGAGCGACTTCATCACGTCGTGCTCGCGCTTGGCCTTTTGCGCCACCAGGTGCTCGGCCGCAGTGCGCAGGATGACGATGCGCATGAACAGGAGCATGTCGAACGTCGCGCCAAATTGCAGCGAATGCAAGGTCCAGAAGTTGGCGCCGATGTGGCCGTTGATGGTCAGGGACAGGATCACCCCAGTGAAAAAGTAGCCGGTCCACGCGACGATGAAATACGTGCCCACGATGTCGCCACGGCGAACCCGCGCGATGGCGGCTTGCAAGCCGATCAACGCGGGCATCAGGCCGAACACGGCGGAGACGACACCCAACCAGCGGTTGTTCATCCAATTCAGCGCGAACAGCAGTGCGAAAAGCACGAGAACGGCAGCGAGCGCCCTCAGCGCCAGGCGCGCACGTGGATGCAGATCGTCCGCCAGTACCGCCTCCACGAATACGGCAAGCGTGGCCGAGACCATCAACAATGAAAGCCCGGCCATGTGCACTTCAATCCAGGGCCGATCAGTCCACAAGTAGATCGCACCCAGACCAAACAGATGCATGCTGAAGAGCAAGTGGCAAACGATGACTGCCGCGTACTTTCCGTATACCGGGTCTTTCAGATTCACCCACTGTTGCAAACTGAAAACCAGCAAGCACAGGCCGATCGAGATCAGGATGCCCTGCAACAGGAATTCATGATTGGCGCGCGAGTGGAACACGGCCGGCTTCATGAATTTCACCGGCACGATCACCGAGCTGCGGGTGTCGATGCGGAGCAGCACGTCGACCTGTTCGCCGGGTTGCAGATCAAGCATCACCGCCGGCGTGCGCGAACCCAGCGGGCGATCACGGAATGGCAGCAAGCTGCCCATGGTGGCGACTTTGTCGGCGCGACCTGCGCGGGCGATGAAAACCTCGGTGCGGTTCAACAGTGCGTAGTCGATTTCCAGCACCCAGCGGCCGTCCGAATCGCTCGCGACGATTATCGGGATGTGAAACCACAACGCATCATTGCGAAATCCCATGCCTGCGTGCGGCGAGGCCGGCAGCGTGAATTCTGCCAATCGTTGCAGCGCGTCGGTGACATCGATGTTTCGCCTGGGGTCAGACAACACCCGCACATGCGGCCACGCGTCGTGGATGCGGGTTGCGTCGTCCAGCGCAAGCGGTGCGGCAGCCGCCGGATTTGCCCCCAGCGCCCACAATAGACACCACAGCCCCAAGGTGAAAAGCCGCTGCATGCATGCGCTGCCGGATCGCTGTTCGAGATTCAGTATATTTTGCAGATGGGCGGTTTTACCGCGTCCTCGCACATTGTGCTCCGGCGACGCCGACGCCTCAGGTGTCTGCTTCGACGGCGCGGCGCACGTTGCCAGCAGCAATCAAGGCTTCAATCGACACGCCATCCAGCGGGGCTTCTACCGGCGTGGCCGCACCGACAAAACCGACTCCACGATCCTTGCCCTCACCTTTTGCGCAGTAGAGCGCGGCATCTGCCACGCGCAAGCTCAGGTGCCAATCGCCGGTACGATGGGGCCACAAGGGTAATGGCGCGTAGCCGATTGACGCGGTCATGGCGATGCGTGCGGATTCCAACTGCAGCGGGCGCGAATGCAATTGCGTGCGGATGCGTCTGCACAGCGCGGAGGCGGCGGCGACGCCGACGTCGGGACACAGCCAGACAAACTCTTCACCGCCCCAGCGAACGAGTACATCCGAGCCACGCTGGATCTCACGCAGCAGATTGGCCAGGTGGACCAGCGCCTGGTCGCCAACCAGATGGCCGTGCTGGTCATTGAGTGCCTTGAAGTCATCGATATCGATGATCAGCACCAACATGCCGGGGGCACCGGTCGACTGGCTGCGCTGCTCCCAGCCCAGCATGTATTCGTTGAGAAAGCGCCGATTGGGCAGCTGGGTCAGTTCGTCGCGCAGACTCTGGTTGCGGACCAGTTCATTCAACGTTTGCAGGTTGCCACGTTGGGCTTCGATTTCATGGTTCTTGTCGGCCAGGGCGCGGTTGGCGCGGGCGCGGAAACGCACGGCGCGTACCAGCAGCGCCGCTACCACGCTCAAGCCCAGCACACCCGCGCCCAGCGTCCAGGCCAACCAGCGCTGACGTTGTTCGGCCGTTCGCAGTTCGATGATCGCGGCTTCCTGGCGCACACGTTCCACTTCCGAGGCCGCCAGTTCGCGATCACGTTCGGCGAGATCGATGGCACCCTGCAACTTGGCCATACGTTCCTTCGAATCCGCGTTGATGACTTCGTCGCTGATGGTCTTGAACTCGCGCATACGCGCCAGGGCCTGGTCGTGGCGGCCCAGCGCTTCCAGGTTGTCGACCATCAACGGCAATAGCTCAAGTCGCTTGGGACGGTTGTCCAGTTCTGCCTGAATCGCATGCGCTTGCTCAAGGAATTCAGCAGCGCGCTGGCGCTGCTCGAGCATGACCAAGGTTTCGCCGATGTTCTTCAGCGCGATGGCCTGACCGACACGGTCGGACGCGGCGCGCTGCAAGGCCAACACTTCTTCAAAGCTGGCCAGCGCCGCACTCAGCTTGCCCTGCGTTTGCAATATCGAGGCAAGGTTGTTGAGACCACTGGAAGGAGACGAGCCCTGCGCACGCGCCTCGCTGACCGACTGCTCGAAGTAACGTTGCGCGGCCAGCAGTTCGCCGCGGCCGTGTTCGGCGGTGCCCAGATTGTTGTAAATCGCAGGCAGACGCCGCCGCTCGACTGCGTCATCCAGCGCCCGTTTCTCAGCGCGTTTCAAATAACTGATCGCACGCGCCGGCTCTTTGGCGTAGATGAACATGCCGCCGAAGTTCATCAGGAATCCCGCATCCAGCGGCACGCCGGCGCCTTCGGCAGCCTGCTCTGCGGCCAGCATCGATTCAATCGCTTCCGGCGTTCGCCCTTGCTGCACCAACGCCACCCCCAGCACTCGTCGCAACGCAAACAGCTGTCTGGAAGGGGTGTCGCCGAGCAGTGCCAAGCCCTTGCGGGCCGATTGTTCGGCCTGCGGAAAATGACCCATCTGAATCTGCATCCCGGTCGCGTTGTCCCATAACTGAGCCATCGCTTCAGCAGACAACCCCCGCGCAGCCAGCGCTTCAACGCGAACCATCAGCGATTCACCCGCAGGCGCGCTGCGCAGTGCCGTGGCGGCTTGCATGGCCGCTGCCAGCAACCGACGCTCGTCTTCCGGCGACAGCTTCGCCGCTTGCAAAGTGTCAAACAGCGCCAACACTTCGGGATGGTGCGCCAGTGCGGCCTGCGCCTCGATCAGCAGCAGCGCGAGTGCATCACGTTGTACGGGGGTACTCGTCTGCCAGACCGGCCCAAGCAGATCGACCACAGCTTGCGGATTCTCAGCAGCAAGCGATTGCGCCTGCCGCAACAGATCGTCAGCGGCAACGGGAGTCGCATTCGCGGCGACCGGGGGCGAGTCGGCTGCCACCACCAGCCCCGAGCAAGCAAGCATCAGCATGCAGAGCAGCAGCGGCCGCCAAACGATTGCGATTCCGCAGAAACACATGAACTGGCGCACGCGTGTTGGCCTCCATTGCCAAAAATGCGCGCGACGTGGCGACCGGCGCAGCCCCAGTGTCGGCTGCCTGCAGGCACGGACGCAATGGATTCGATCTCAGGTCGCTGACGACGCTTCGCCCGCGCCGCCCATCCCCGCCGAAGCGCCCCTACAACACGCCAAAATTGCGCAACAATCGCACCAGCAAATACGCCATGCCCGCGGTCGCCGGGATCGTCAGCACCCACGCCCAGACGATGCGTTCGATCACCGACCACTTCAGCGCGCGCGGATTCTTGGCGAAGCCCACGCCCATGATGGCGGTGGAAATGCTGTGCGTGGTCGACACTGGCATGCCCAGCATGGCGGCACCGGAGAGGATCGTCGCCGACGCGGTTTCTGCGGCAAATCCATGAATCGGGTGCAGCTTGACCATCTTGTGGCCCAGCGTCTTGATGATGCGCCAGCCGCCCAATGCAGTGCCCGCCGCCATCACCAAGGCGCAGGTGACCTTGATCCAGGTATCGATGCCCTCGCCTTCTGGCTTCAGGAACGCGAGGAGGGCGGGCAATTCGTCCAGGGTGCCCACCGACTGCGCGCCGATCAGCGCCAAGGCAATGATGCCCATGGTCTTTTGCGCATCATTCAAACCATGCGCAAAGCCCATGTAGGCCGCAGAGGCAATTTGCGCCTTGCCGAAAAAGCTGTTCACCCAACGCGGGCGCGATATGCGCCCCAGCCATCCGCCGCGTCGATTCATCCAACTGACGACCGCAAACAACAGGCCCATGATCAGGAAGCCGAGCATGAAGCCCAGCAGCGGCGAGCTGATCATGGGCAGCAGGACTTTGTAGAGAATCCCGCCGCCCTTGTACCAAGCGTCACCCGCCTTGGCCCAAATCAAGGCTCCCCAATTGTTGTCGGCGGCGGCCAAAGCAGCGCCACACAACCCACCGATCAAGGCGTGGCTGGAGGAAGAAGGCAAACCCCACCACCACGTGATCAGATTCCAGACGATGCCGCCGAGCAGGCCGCAGATCAGGATTTCCGAGGTCACCACGATGACATCGGAATTGATCAGGCCGGACGAGATGGTCATTGCCACCGCCTCACCCGACAAGGCACCAATCAGGTTCATGACCACCGCCAGCATGATCGCCTGACTCGGTGTCAGCACCTTGGTTGCCACCACCGTGGCGATGGAGTTGGCGGTGTCGTGAAAACCGTTGATGAACTCGAAGATCAGCGCGGTCAGGATGCACAGCAGGATGACTGCCAGGGCGACGCTCATGCTCAGGAATTCTTGAGCACGATCTGGTAACAGACCACGCCGGCCTCACGGCAGCGGTCGATGGCCTTCTCCAGAATCTCGAAAAACTCCTTGATGAGCACCACCTGCAGGCCTTCGTATTGGCCGGCATACAGATCGCGGTAAAGCTCCAGAATCAGTCGATCGGCTTCGTTTTCAATGGCCCGCAATTGGTCGTTGAGGCTCTTCATGCGCTCGAGGTTCATCTTGCGCAGCTCGGCAACCATCTTCACCACGACGTCGGCCGCTTGCACCAACATCGCCGCACGTGGAGCGAAGTCGATGCCGGCCAGATGGCGTTTGGCGAGCACGTAGCGATCAGCGAATTTCTCCACCTGCTTGGGAATCTTGTACAACGCGCTGCCCAGCGCCTCGATGTCCTCGCGTTCCAGTGGGGTGACAAAGGTCTTCACCAGTTCGGTGCTGATCTCATCGGCCACTTGGCGCTCACGCTGGCGGGCCAACTTGAAATCACCCAAGGACGGTTCCGGGCTGGGATCGCGAACCAAGGTGTGCAATGCGTGCACGGCATCCGCGGCACCTTGCGCGGCGCTCTCCAGCAGCGAATAAAAGCGGGTGCCTTTGCCGAAAATGGTTTGCAGGGAAAACATGCGCGTTCCTGGAGTGGCGACGATCGGGCGGCGCACAGGATAACGGCCGCGCGGCGAAGTGTGACAGCATCGTGACGCTTCGATGACAGCGAACGGCGGCGTAAGCGCTCGGACAGCACGGCCGCTCCGCTATCGTTAGCGCACCCATTTGCAGAACCGCCATGCCAGACCGGGCACTTCCAATCCTGCACGCCATTGCCTATGTGCGTTCGCCCTACGCTCATCGCATCGATGCGCCGCACCAGCCGACCGTGATCGAAGGCACCGAAACGGGCGCTGCCGCTGAAGCTGTGGTTGAGTTTGTGGCCGACTTCCCCGCCGCTGCGTTCCGCGATCTGGAGGGGTTTCAGCGCATCTGGCTGATCTTCGCTTTCCACCGCAGCCAAGGCTGGAAGTCAGAAGTGAGGCCACCACGTGGCGGTGGCAAGCGCAGCGTGCTGGCCACACGCTCACCGCATCGACCGAACGCCATCGGGCTGTCAGCAGTGGAATTGCTCGCTATCAATGCTCACAGCTTGCGCGTGCGCGGCCTCGACTTGCTAGACGGCACGCCCATACTCGATATCAAACCCTACGTGCCATACGCCGATGCATTTCCAGGCTCGCGCGCCGGCTGGATCGACAGTCTCGACGCTTCCCATGGCACGCACTCCGCCCCCGGCCCACGCCGACCGCGAAACCAGCGGCCGGCTGACGATGGGGTCGGCTGACTCACTCGAAACCGTCAGCGAACCGATGCAGAGGTTCCGGCATGCGGGTGACGAACATGCGTGGGTCAGTTGCCATCACGCCATTCGGCGCCAGGTCGGTCGTGAAAAACCCGGGTGCCTGCGTTCGGCTGCCCACCAACAAGCCACCTTCCGCAGTCAGGGTGAGGTCGTCTGCGTATGTAAAGGTCTGGTTGAGCTCCAGGTTTCCGGTCGCGGCGTCCAGGCGCATCAAGCTGAAGAAATTGCCGGAGCTGCCCAACATGGTCACGTAAAAATCGTTGCTGGCCGGGTTGAACAGCACGCCGCGAGCATCCGTCAGGCCGATCATGGGAGCCAAATCGCGGACGAAGCTGCCGGCGTTGGTCAGCTCGACGAGGTCGTAAGCAGTAAGGACCGCCAAGTTGCCGTTGGGAAGGATGTCGACGTCGTAGACCTGGTTATCTTCGAAGATCACCTCTCCGGTCGTGCCATGCCTGGAAAATCGCCGAAGCACGTTCTGACCACCGACATACAGGGTGGTGTCGCGGGATACCGCGATCTTGCCGAAGGAAAGATTGCCAAACACGTAGTCGGTGCCTTGATAGCGACGGACCACCGAGCCATCGTCCTCAAGCACCAGCACCTCGTAACCCAGGTCCGCGACTGCCACCACATACAACCTGCCGTCCGGTCCAAACGCTGTGCCTTTGAATCCGTCGGTGAAACCGGGGATTTGCAATGAAGCGACCACTTCCCCACGTGGATTGACTTGCAGGATGTCGGCCCGGTCGGAAGCGGTGGCGTAATAGTCACCGACCGTCAGACGGAACCCGGCACCACGGGTGGGACCGCCCCAAACGGTGGGCGCTTTCCGCGCTGCAGAATCGCCGACGAAGTCGCCGCGTGCGTCATGGCTGGGGGAAGTCGCAGCGGCGGGCGTGCCTGCCTGGAATGCCAATCCGACCACCATCAGGAAGAGATAAATTGCTTTTTTCCAAATAACTTGCAGTGAATTCATGAAGTGATGGTTTACCGATCTGTGCTGGAATTGTAGCCAGAGCAAGCGGCAACCGGAAAGCCCGTCGGCGGACTACTCCCTCGTCCGACTACACCGGAGCACAGGAGCACAGTCACGACCCCAAGGACGAACAAGCCGAACCGATCGCGTTCGTCAGCCTCGAACATCCCAGTTGGCGCTGCGGGTTGAGACGTTTTCATCACGTCACGGGCAACGTGGCGACGCTCACCTGCGGCTGGTCGCCTGTTGGTGCCGGAGGCAGCTACGCTGACCGGCTTCAATCAGCGCGGGCAGATGTTCGGCCAGGTGATCGAGCAAGGCGCGCGCGGCGGGCAACAAGGCACGCTGCGATGGGAAGGCGGCGTGCAGGATGCCGACCGGCAGCGACCAGTCCGCCAGCACGCGTTGAAGGGTGCCGGCCTGCAGCGCTTCCGCACAGATGGAGGTCGGCAACAGCGCGACGCCGAGACCCTGCAGCGCCAAACCGAGCAGCAGTGGGAAATCATGCGCGGCGACACGCGGCTCGAAGTCGATCCGCTCGCGCGTTTGATTGGGGCCGTGCAGTTCCCAGTTTTGCCGGCCTTCGCCTTCCGCCATGCTGAGGATGGCGTGGTTCGCCAGCGCTTCGGGTGATTGTGGACTGCCAGCGCGCAACAAATAGTCCGGACTGGCGACCAGCAATTCCTGCGAATCACCGAATCGATGGATGGCGATATCGCCTTCCGGCAATAATTTGGTGCGTACCCGCAGGGCGATGTCGAGACCTTCATCGAGCAAGTCAAAGCGCCGATTGCTGACTCGCATCTCGACCCGCACCTCCGGATATTTCTGCAGGAACGTCACCAACAGCGGCGGCATCTCGCGCTGCGCAAGGGAAACCGGGCAACTGATCCGGACTCGTCCACGAGGCACCGAGCTCAAGCGCTGCACCGCGGCCGTCGCCGCATCTGCGGCATCAAGCATGGCACGCGCCTGCTCGTAGACCTGGCGGCCGATATCCGTGACCGCAAAGCGCCGCGTTGATCGCAGCAGGAGGCGCACGCCCAACCGCTTTTCAAGCTCGGAGATCCGCCGGCTAAGCCGGGATTTGGGCACACCGGTGGCGCGCTCGGCGGCGGTAAAGCCGGCGTGTTCGACCACGCGGGCAAAAAAGGCGAGATCGTTGAGATCGTCCATTGTCCTGCTCATGGAACGGAGAAGTGCATAAGACCCAATTTATCCCTGATGCGCAACAGAGGATTCTGTTGCCACGCCGGTCCTTCGACCGCAGCGATCGGGAGATTCCTCATGAACCTGTTGCATATTGATTCCAGCGCGTTGGGCGCGGCCTCCGCCAGCCGCGAGCTCAGCGCGGCCATCGTGGCGCGCTGGTTGGCTGCCCGGCCTGACGCCGTGGTGACCTACCGCGACCTCGACGCCGAACCGCTGCCCCACCTGACCGGCCGCAGCTTTGCGCAGACCGATCCGGCAGAAGCGGCCGCGGCTGAGTCGGTCATGGCCGATTTCCTCGCCGCTGACCTTGTGGTGATCGGCGCGCCGATGTACAACTTTTCCGTTCCTTCGACGTTGAAGGCGTGGATTGACCGCATCGCGGTCGCCGGCAAGACGTTTCGTTACACCAGCAACGGGCCCGAAGGCCTGGCGGGTGACAAGCGCGTTGTCATCGCCAGCAGCCGCGGCGGTGCCTATGGCGATAACAGCCCGATGGATTTCCAGGAGGCTTATTTGCGCCAGGTGTTCGGATTCCTCGGCGTACGCCAGATCGAATTCGTGCGTGCGGAAGGCTTGGCGGGCTCGGCGGAATCGCGGCAAAGCAAATTGGCTACGGCGAAGTCGAACATCGTGACGCCGTTGCGCGCGGCGGCTTGAGCCAGGATTGACCAGACGTGTAGCCGGGGTGGCATGCTGAGCACCCCGCGCTGACAGCCTGTGTGAGCGATGCCCATTGAACGCGTGACAATGACATCGCTCCCCGTCACGTCTGGCCGCTCGCTGTACGCCGCCTTTGATCGTTTCCCCACGCGCAAAGGCGCGTCCACGCACATTGCCCGCTTCGCGCCGACGCTGTTCCACTACACCGGCGGCGGCCTGTTGTACGTTCTCGGCGACGACGCCCTGCCCGCACATCAGATCGAGGGCGCCATCGAGATCTTGCGCTTCTGCGAGCCGATTCCGAACTTTCTGGACCGTGCCGTGGCGTTTGGTTTGCGCTTGGAGACCCTGCTTGAGGCGCGTGGCCAGTCGTTTGCAATCTGCCACTTCCGCGACCCGTGGAGTGGCGTGCCCATCCTCGCTCGCGAGCGTGGGTATGCGACGGTGTTTGAGGTCAATGCCTTGCCGTCGATTGAACTTCCCAGCGCGTTTCCTGGCATCACCCCGCGCACGCTGGAAAAGATCCGCGCCAGTGAGATGTTCTGCCTGCATACCTGCGACCGCATCGTCACCCCCTCGCACACAACACGCCGCATGCTCTGCGATCTGGGTGTCGACGACGACAAGATCAGCGTGATTGCGAACGGAGCGGATCTGCCCGCTCCGCAGGCGCGGCCGGTCGACGCACCCAGCGAATACATTTTGTACTTCGGCGCCTTGCAGTCCTGGCAAGGTGTGGATGTGTTGCTGCGTGCCTTCGCACGTCTGGCGGATCTGGAATCACTGCGCTTGGTGATTTGCGGCTCGGCACGCTCGCGCCAGGTGCGGCAGCTGGAGCGTCTGGCACAACGGTTGGGCATTGCCTCACGAATGATCTGGCACTGGTCGCTGCCCAATGCCGAGTTGGCGCCGTGGCTGGCGCATGCGCAACTCAGCGTCGCGCCGTTGCGCGATTGCACCCGCAACGTAGTGCAAGGCTGCGCGCCGTTGAAGATTCTGGAATCCATGGCCGCGGGCGTGCCGGTAATTGCCTCACGACTGCCGCCGGTGGGCGAGATTCTCAGCGACGGTATCGAAGGTTGTTTGGTGGCAGCGGATCGACCCGACGAGCTGGCCCGAGCGATCCGGGTGCTGCTTGCCTACCCCGAGTTACGCGCACAAATGGGCGCTCGTGGGCGAACGCGTGTGGCCGCGGACTTTCATTGGCCACAGTTGCTCTGCCAACTGCGCGCGCTTTATGCGACGCTTCGGCCGGCAGCCGAGTTCGTTGGCAATGACGGATCCGGCGTCGCCGCTTACGCGGGCTAAAGGTTTTCGGAGCAAGGGTTTTCAGAGCAAGGGAGGTTCGCCGTGCGCTCGACTTTGGACACACTTCGGTTCTTGCGCACGCTGAATCCAGCGCAGCGGGTCTTGCTCGGCAAGAAACGCATCGATGGTCAATTCACGGCGGTCGAGCTGCTCGAACTGCTGCGGCCGCTGGCCGAGTTTGACGGTCTCAATGACCGCACCCGCGGCAAGACCATTTGGATGATCGTGCTGCTGGTGATCGGGCTGATCGTGGGCCTGGTCATGACGAGTGAGCAGAGCTGGCCCGTGGTGATGGCAATTTTCCTGCTTCCGATCGGGTTGCTGGTGGTGTTGATTGGCATCGAGGTCAAGCTGAGCAGGCTGGATGTTTCCAACAACCTGCGCCGCGTTGCCCTGCCTTTTTTTGCGGTGCTGCGCGAGGATATGGCGCGCGACGAGCCGCTGGAGGTGTCGGTCGATTTGACCTCGTCGATGACCACTGCCAAGAAGCAGCGCACCGACAAGCCATATGAGCGCGACTTCTATCACAAGGTCGTGGACACTCATTATCTGGACCCGTGGTTCAGCGGTTCTGCGCGGCTTGCCGACGGCAGCCGCCTGCGCTGGGAAGTGATCGACGAAGTGCTTCATAGCAGCCGCACCAAGCGCAATGCGCGCGGCAAAACCAAGACAAAATCCAAGGTCGCCAAGTGCAGTGTGCTGCGCGCCATTGTCAGTTTGCCCACTGGCAACTACCAGTATTCCGAGGCACAGGGCACACCATCCGGGACACGCATCGCCGCCAGCCGCGATGACCGACGTACCTCGGTCAAGCTATCGCGCAAAGTCAAGACGCGGGGCGACGACCCGTTCGACGTGGGTCAGCTCATCGAGCTCGTGTCCTCCGCTTACCGACGGGTGAAGCCAGCAACAGTGGGGACAGCACAATGAGCGGCTGCGAGTGCAAGACCGGGTTCTTTGCCCTGCGTGACTGTCAGGAAGCGGTGCTTGAGCGTTGCAAGAATTGCAGCCGCCGGATGTGCCGTCGCCACGCCTCGCCTGACCGCAGCCAGGGGCAATGCCTGGACTGCGCCGCGCGCACGCAGCCCGCCGACGTGCGAGCGAGCAAATTGCCCGGTAGTCACCATGTGCCGCAAGCGAATGCCGCGGACAGCGCGCTCGACGACCGTTGGGTCTACAACTATCGGCACCGCTTCTACTCGGGCGGTTACCTGCCGATTTACGCCGGCAGTCATGCCAGCAGTTATTACGACCGCTACGACGCACGCTCCTTCGAGAATCTGGATGTGGAGAAAGATGACTTCGCCGACGACGCCGGTGGCGGCTTTGGCGACAGCTGATCGGATGCTCCGCCCCCTGCTGCTGACCGAGAATTTTCCTCCTGGTCGTGGCGGCATGGCGCAATCCTGCGACCGCATCGTGCGCGCCCTGCGCGGCAGCGGTGTCAGCGTCGACGTGGCGCATTTCAGCACGCGTGCCAGCGGATTGCAGATCACCCAGCAGCACGGCGGTCGGCTTTACAGCGTGCAGGTCGAAGAGGACTCAGGACACGCCATCAATCTGCTGTGGAACGCGCTGGGCCAGTCCGCCCGGTTGCCCACCCATGTGATCGCTTTCGGAGGTCTGCTGCCGCTGCTTGCGGGGCCGGTTTTTGCGGCCTGGTGGCAGCAGCCGTTGATCGTCCTGCTGCGTGGCAATGACTTCGACACCGGAATCGTCTCGTTGCGACGCGGTTGGGTGGTGCGTGAGGCGTTGGCGCGTGCGGACAAGGTCGGCGTGGTTACGCGCGATCATCAGCGCAAGGTCGCGGCGCTTTATCCGGCCACGCCGGTGCAGTGGATTCCCAACAGCATCGACGCCAGTGAATGGCGCTTGCATGAGTTCGATCGTCAGCGCGCGCAACGATGGCGGCAAAGCAATGTGGCACACGGCCGGCGCGTGATCGGACTGTTCGGTCATCTCAAGCAGAAAAAGGGCGGCACCCTGCTGCTGGAAGCGCTGCGCCTGAGCGGCGATGCCAGTCGCTTTCATCTACTGGTGGTCGGCGATATCGAACCCGCCATGTTGGAACCGCTGGCCGCGGCGGCCGAGTATGCCGGGGTCAACCACATTCCGTTTGTTGACCGCTTCGAACTGCTGCCCTGGTACGCGGCCTGTGACCTGATCGCCCTGCCCTCGCATTACGACGGCCTGCCCAATGTGATGCTGGAAGCCGGCGCGCTGGCGGTTCCATTGCTGGCGGCAAGCGCGGGCGGCATGGCCGACATACTGAAAGATGGCGAGAACGCGTTGACTTTCGCACCCGGCGATCTGCACCAATGTGTGCACGCGCTCATGCGCGCGAGCACCCTGTCTGAGTCTGCGCTGCGCTGCATGGGTGAGCATCTGCAAGCCCAGTTGCTTGCCAGTTTCAGACCCCAAGACGAGCTCGCCGGCTACATCGATCTGCTGCACGACACAGCTCGTGCCGTGGCTGTGCAATCCGTGGCAACCCAACCCATTCCCCTGCACGGCACGCGTGTTGCTCAAAGGAGTTCGTGAGATGAATCCACGCTGGATTTCCGCACTCGGCCTGTTTGCTGCGATGCTCGTCGGTGGCTGTCGTGAGAGTGCTCCGCCGGCTGCCGATTCGCCACCGCCGGCAACAGCGACAGCGTCGTCGACACCGATGTCGGCAACAGCCGGCAACCAAGCCGGCACACTGATTGTCACCGACACCAGTGGCACCGCTGTGTGGACGCTGCGGGTGGATGGCAGTCACGTCGAGATCAGCGGCCCGGATGGCGCGCGCATCGTCGGTGAACGGCGCGGCGACAAACGCCGCTATCGGCGCGAGTCCGACGGCGCGGCATTGGCCGAGGTCAAGTTCAGCGACAGCGGGTTCAAGCTGCGCTCGCCGGACAGCCAGCTGCTGTGGAAAGTGAAATTGAGCGACGACAAGATCAAGGTGAGCGACAACGAGGAAAACCAGAATCCGTGGGTGCTGAAGACCGGCTACGACGACAAGGCCAAGGTGCTGGACCCCAGCGAGAGCGAAATCGGCGCGGTCAGATTTCAGGC
This sequence comes from Pseudomarimonas sp., assembly GCA_052390415.1. GTDB lineage: Bacteria > Pseudomonadota > Gammaproteobacteria > Xanthomonadales > Xanthomonadaceae > JANNWF01. The sequence goes on from JBQTGY010000057.1 coordinate 18,895, forward strand.
TGAGCGCATCAAGGTGAAGGATGCCGCGGGTGATGAGCGTTTCCTGATCGACACCACCCGGCGTTCTGCAGGATTTGGCGTTCTGCTGATGACGGCGATTCCCGAGCAGCAACGCGGCATTCTGATGGCGGAGCTACTGGCCAGCGGGCGCTGAGGCGGCACGTTCGTCGGTAGATTGCGGCAACCCAACGTGCCGCGCAGCGTCCTCTACTACGCCATCGGCGGCGGCCTCGGCCATCTGACCCGCGCCGTTGCGTTCTTGCGCCAACACGGCCTTGCCGATGAAGCGCTGATTCTCAGCGCATCCGAGTACCTGGATGACCTGCGTATCACCGTCGGCATACCCACCCGGCGTGTGCCCGATCAGCTTCAGCACGCGCCGGAAAAACTGCGCGATTGGCTGACCCGCTGCATCGCCGAGCAGCAGCCCACGCTGATTTGCGTCGACAGTTTTCCCGGCGGCATCCTTGGCGAGCTGTGCGGCTTGTCTGCTCTGGCGGGAATACCTCTGTGGTACGTGGCGCGACTGCTGCGCTGGGACGACTACGCAGCCTTGCTCACATCGCCTACGCCCCGCTACGCCAAGACTTGGCAGCTGGAAACGTTGCATGCCGCGCATGCCGAATTTGTACGGGAAAATTCGGACGAGGTTTGCGGTTTTCTGCTCGCAGCAACCTCGGAAGGTGCGGCCGGCACCACCCCGCCGGTCGATCGCTACTGGCTGGTGCTGCACAGCGGACCACCGTCTGAAGTCGCGCAACTGATTGCCTACGCGGACGAGATGCGACGCATCGAAGCACAGACCATGAGGATTCTGATCGCCAGCCGCCAGCCGCCGTCGTCACTGCCGGACGCTTGCACGCACATCGACGCTTATCCGGCCACCGCACTTATCACGCACGCCGAACGCATCATCAGCGCCGCGGGCTTCAACGTGATGCGCGACACCGCCGGCGTTCGCGACCGCCAACGCATCCTGCCGTTTCCGCGCCGCTACGACGATCAATTCGAGCGTGCGCGGCGGGTGTTGCGCGAGACGGCAGAAAACGATGCGTGCCACGGAACCCCCGATAATAGGTAGACCCCATGAGGCTTGCCGAAGTCCGCGCCGCGGTTGATGCGGCGATGCGTGGCTGCTGTCAAATCCCTGCGTACACTTGCCCTTCCTTGCCGCTGGTGCGTGTTCAATGCCGAGCCTTTCCGTCTTCGCCCTCTTGCTGCTTGCCACATCCGAGCAACCCTGCAGCTCGGTCGCGCAATGCAATCGTTTGGGCAGCGAGGCACTGCAAGCCGGACGCTTCGAGGACGCCGCGCGCCTGTTCGAGTGGCAGATCGATTTCGCACATACCGCGTTGCGGGAAGCGGCTGACGATGCCGCTACTTCGCGCCTCGAACACGCACTGCAGATCGCGATCAACAACGCCGCACTTACCCAATTGCGCAGCAATGAGTGTTTGCGTGCGCGTGCCTGGCTGGAAGCCGCCGATACGAGCCACAAGGCCACCCAAGCCAATCGTCGGCAGCTCGATGAACGCTGCGTCGGCAAGCTCGATGGCGATCAGCGCACAGGCCAGTTCTGGCAATACGTGGGTCACGGCGCGTGGAACAGTCTGAGCATTCGCCCCAGCGGCGATGAAACGCTGCGGCTGGACGCATTCTGGATGCGCGTCGGCCGCGGCCCGGTGCAGGAATGGGGGCCGGCGGCCTTCGGTGAATTGCAGCGGGTCAATCTGCACCTGGCTCAGACCAGCGCTCGTGGTGCCTTCGAAGGTTACGACCCCGCCGTCGAATGCCACCTGCACGTGAACTACGTGCCCGGCGGAATCACCGTGGCACACACCGACGCGGACAACTGCCGGGTGGGCGGTGCCGGTGCACACCTCGGTGGGCGCTACTGGCGGGTGGGCGACGAACAACCGCTTGCGGAGTAAGCACACTCCGAACTTCCCACTCAATCAGAGTGACGTGGCCACCTCACCTGCGGCGGTGCAAGCGCCATCTGGAACGCGCCATTGCCGACGCGCGCGGAGCATACGCCGCCGCAATTCCCATCAACCGCGGGCCTGTCTACACTGAGGGCAGTCCACGGCCTTGAGTGGTCGATGTCACAGGCACTGCTTCGCAGGCAGGCGCGCCAGCAACGCTGCAACGTAATCGACTCAGGCTCATGATTCGCGACGACACGCTCAACCTCGTGATCTTGCTGCTGAACCTGCTGCTCGGCGGGCTCTGTTTTGCCGTCGCCCGCGGCGAGCGGCCGGCACCGGCGCTGCGCTACTGGGGTTGGGGCTTGTTCCTATACACCTTTGGCCTGCTGGGGGTGTTGTCATCCCGCATATTGCCAACATCGCTGGCTTACTTTTTCGGCAATGCGCTGATCACGCTGGCACCGTTGATCTCGATGCGGGCGTTGTTGTGGCACGGCGCGACACGATTCGACTCGCGCTGGGCGTGGGCCGTGGCTGTGCCGGTGATAACGGTGCTGGCCTGGAACAACTTCGTCGGCGAATTCCGGCCAGTACTCAACTTCGTGTTGCCCACGTTGGTGGCGATCGCTGCTTTTGTGTTTGCGGCGCTGCGCCTGCTCGAAAGGTTACCTGCCGATACGCGGGCGACGTTGCAGCTGGTGGCCGTGGTAAGCCTGACTGCGGCGGCCTTATGGAGCGTGCGCCTGCTGCTTCTGCTGCAAGTCATTCCTGTCGGCGATCCCGCCAACGCGGCATTGGCCACGGTTGCGCTGGCCATTGGTCAAATACTTGTGACCGTAGCCGGCACGTTCGCCTTGCTGGCGGTCGAGGTCCGCAGCATGGAACAAGCGCTCAAGCGTCAGGTCCGCCACGATGCGCTCACAGGTCTGCCCAACCGTTGGGCGGTGGCCGAACGCTTCGAACAGGAACTCGCCCGCGCTGCGCGGCAACGGCTGCCCTTCGGATTGCTGTTGCTGGACATCGACCATTTCAAGCGCATCAACGACGCCCACGGCCACGTCGCTGGCGACGCCGTGCTGCGGTGTATTGCCGCCACCCTGGCCTCGAACAAACGCACCGAAGACCTGCTGGCGCGATTCGGTGGCGAAGAGTTTCTGCTGCTGTTTGTCGACGCCGCGGCGGATTCCACGCAGGCCCTTGCGAAGCGCCTCAACAGCGCCGTCGAAAGCCAAAGTCTCGAGTTCGAAGCGCAACGGTTGAGCGTCACCATCAGCGGTGGCTTGGCCATGTATCCGCATGACGGCACCGATTGGCAAGCGCTGTACGCGATTGCCGATCAGCGCTTGTACCAGGCCAAACATCGGGGTCGAAATCAAATCTGCGGGCCGTGGAACACGACCGCGTCGGCAGCCGAATTTGCCTCACAGCCTCAGGGCGGCGACATTCCCACTTTGGTCATGCCTGTCGCCCAACCTGGTCCCGTTTGAAGCGCGCAAGACTCGGATTTGCCGAGCCTTGGATCGAGTCCCAATGCCGAGCAAAACGTTCAGGCGCGCAAACCGCGCGTCAGGGTTGAGCCAGGACGAATCTCGCCAAACTTCTGTCCCGTGTCGATGCCCTCAAACGCGCACAACTCTTTCAGCGCGTACTCCATGACTGCCCGCGCGTGCCCAGTCACCCGGGCCAGCATGCGATGGATCTTGGCGTCCTTTTCGTTGCGGTTCTGGCACTGCGACGAATAGGTCTCGAACGCGTTCAAGGCCAACACCAGATCGGCGACCTGATTGGGGCATTCGCAATCAACGGCGCTGGCGATGTCCTGCAGCGCGGCGAGCTGCATGTCATCAAAACGACGCATCGGCGCGGGCTGTTCCAGGCGCAGCAGCGACGCGGGCACCGCTGGCGTCACTTCCGCACGCGGCGCGGTGGTGAGGTGCTTGACGATCAAGCCAATCATGCTCGAACGCAAGGCGCGGGCGCTGACTGGTGCACGCATGAGCTGCCGATTCGGACGCCGCAGACGCTCCACCACGTCCCACTTGGCAAAGGCGTACACGATCAAGGTCAGCTCCGGCTTCAGCGCATCCTCAAGCTCGGCGACTGCCTCGTCTGGCGAATCACCCAGCAAGGCCAGGTCAGCCACCAGCGCATCGATCTTGACCAAGCCCGCAGCAGCAAGCAATTCATCGCGCTGATCGGTGGCAATTTCGATGGCCAGATTTTTCTGATCGGCATCTTCGGCGCTGGCGCGAAGGTATTGGGGCAACGTGGCGTGGAAGATCGCGAGCTTGACCATGGGGATTCTTTCGAGGGTGCGGAGGGCGCGTGAGAATGGCCGCAAGCTCGTGCAGCGCCAGTGATCGGCGCGTGCAGAAAAGATCAAGCAACCGCACGCCTCGTGTCAGTCGCCGAACACCGATTCGGCAATCGTCGGCAAGGCTTCGAACGCTGGCCGGGCGAATAGAAAACCCTGAAATAGCTCGATCCCGAAGGACTGCAACACGGCGAGTTCGGCGCGGGTTTCAACGCCTTCTGCGATCACCGTGGTGGACAGCTCGTTGCAGACTTGCAGGATGCCGCGAATGATCGCCTGCCGCACGCGGTCGCTGTCGATGTCGCGAATCAACGCCATGTCAAGCTTGAGCAGATCGGTGCGAATCTCGGCCAGCAGATTCAAGCCCGCATAGCCCGCGCCGAAATCATCGATGGCAGTCTTGAAGCCGCGTTGCCGGTAGTGCTCGACGATACTGCGCAGATGCGCGAGGTCATCAACACGCTCGCCTTCGGTGATCTCGAACATGATCCGATCAATGGGAAATCCGTAGGTCTCGGCGGCATCCAGGGTGGTGCGGATACACAGCTCCGGGCGATACACGGCGTTCGGCATGAAATTGATGCTGAGCATCGCGCGCATGTCCAACTCCGCCGCCAATTTCACCGCCTTGACGCGACAGGACTGGTCGAAGCGATACCGATTGCCATCGTTGACATGGGTAAACACATCCGCCGCCGGTTCGTCCCGCATCCCTCGCACCAGCGCCTCGTAAGCAAAGACCTCGCGCGTGCGGATGTTGACGATGGGCTGAAAGGCCATGCTGAAGTCGAAATCCAGGCCTGCGCCACCCGCGCAATCTCGGCACCCCAGCGCGCGATAGTTCTGCTGCACTTTCACTCGACACTCCCCGAAGAACAGCTCGTCGCGCTCCATTCTGCCTTTCGTCGACGGGGATTTACGTCAATGCGAGGAGAACAGCGGCGGGCCCGGAGCTGGCGCCCGCTTCGCGCTCGTTCGTCACCAGCGGTGGCGTGACCATCGAATTGGACACCGACAGCCCCTGCACGCGTCACGATCATGTAGTGACAAAGTACAAGAACAAGTCGTCGTTGGTTGGACCGAGGCCCCGGCAATGCGGGTGGCCTCGGGTGATGGACTGCGATCAACTCGAATCGCTTCGGCCATCCTTTGGCGGCTGCCACCAACGGATGGCTTTTGCTCAGCCGAGTGTCGGACGGGGCTTGAACCACCGATCAGGAACATCAACCAAGCGACCGCTCCAATCGTACTGGCGGCTCGCTCTACGACCGCTTCGCCACACACATCGCCCGTGCGAAGGTGCTGTCGATGGTAGCTGCCGCCTGACTGCCATTGACCAAATCCACGTACCAAGCCTCGGAGGAACCATTGCCCTCGCTGGTCCACAAGAACAGAGAGGACGGCGAGATCATTGGGGTAACCAGCTTCACCGTATACATTTTTTCATGCACGATAATCGTCTGCGAATGCGTGCCGCTTTCGTCATACAAGCTCCGCAGCGCGGTTATGCTTGGCAAGGACCAACCAGGTCCGAGGGCAGCACAGTGATTTTGGGCGTCATTCCAATTGACGTCAGCGCCGTTGTCATGCGCTGCCCAAACAAGCTCATGCTCGGCGTCGCGGATGCCCTCGGGAACGCGCTCAAAACGTGTTGAGGACGTGCTTCCTGCATGCGTCAACTCGGCAGCACCGGCCCCGCCAGGGATGGCGATTCCATCCATAGGCAGACTGTCGGCTTCTTCCGTATCACCGGACCCAGCCGCAAGCGTGGACGCAGCATTTGGCTTGTCCACCTTCGAAGCAGCGCAGGCGGCAAGCAAGCAAGCCATCAGCAGCAGAAGCACAACAGGCGGTAACCCCGCAGCGATGTGACGAAAACCGTACTCGGCGGTAGCGAGTTGGTTTCCTGCCCACCTGAGTAGAAGCCGAGAACGACACCGTTGGCATCGACCCGTACCGGGGACGCCGCGAGAACTCCTCTCGCTCACAGCAGCAAAGCAGCCGCCGCGACGGCACAAAGAACGCGCATAAATCCTCCTTGAGGGATGTTGAAATGGTATCGGTCGAATATCGCGTAGGGCGGATCTTGACCCGCCGCTCAAACATGGCCGCAAGGCTTGGCGGGTCAAGACCCGCCCTACGCGAGCCGATTACCCCCGCGCCGCCGCCAACGCCGCATTGAACGTCGCGCTCGGCCGCATCACTGTCTTGATCATTTCCGGATCGGCGATGTAGCTGCCGCCGATGCCGGTGGGCTTGCCCTGGATCTCGGTCAGCTCTTGCAGGATCTTGTCCTCGTTCTCGGTCAGCGTCTCGGCCAGCGGGGCGAAGTGGGCTTGCAGTTCGAGGTCGGCGCTTTGCGCGGCCAGCTCCTGAGCCCAGTACATGGCCAGATAAAACTGGCTGCCGCGGTTGTCGAGTTCGCCGGTGTTGCGGGAGGGCGATTTGTCGAAGTCGAGCAGTTTGCCGGTGGCGGCGTCCAGGGTTTTTGCCAGCAGTTTGGCGCGCTCATTGTTGGTCTTGAAACCAAGGTCTTCCAGCGAGACAGCCAGGGCCAGAAATTCGCCGAGTGAATCCCAGCGCAGGTGGTTCTCTTCCACCAGTTGCTGCACGTGTTTGGGTGCCGAACCGCCGGCGCCGGTTTCGTACATGCCGCCGCCGGCCATCAGCGGAACGATGGAGAGCATCTTGGCGCTGGTGCCGAGTTCCATGATCGGGAACAGGTCGGTGAGGTAGTCGCGCAGGATGTTGCCGGTGACCGAGATGGTATCCAGGCCACGCACCACGCGCTCCAGCGTGTAACGCATGGCGCGCACCTGCGACATGATCAGGATGTCCAGACCCTTGGTGTCGTGATCCTTCAGGTAGGCCTGCACCTTCTTGATCAGCTCGTTTTCGTGCGGGCGGTACGGATCCAGCCAGAACAGCGTCGGCATGCCGGAATTGCGCGCGCGTGTGACGGCGAGTTTCACCCAGTCACGAATTGGCGCGTCCTTGACCTGGCACATGCGCCAGATGTCGCCGACATCCACATGCTGCACCAGCAGCACTTCACCGGTGGCGATGTCGACGATGCGCGCTTCGCCCGCTTCAGCGATCTCGAAGGTCTTGTCGTGCGAGCCATATTCCTCGGCTTGCTGCGCCATCAAACCGACGTTGGGCACGGTGCCCATGGTCACCGGATCAAAATTGCCGTTGGTCTTGCAGAAGTTGATGACCTCCTGATAGATGCGGGCGAAGGTGCTCTCGGGAATCACCGCCTTGGTGTCCTTGGGACGGCCGTCAGCGCCGTACATCTTGCCGCCGACACGGATCATGGCCGGCATCGAGGCGTCGACGATGACGTCATTGGGCGCGTGCAGATTGGTGATGCCCTTGGCCGAGTCGACCATTGCCAGCTCTGGCCGATGCGCGTGGCAGGCGTGCAGATCCTTGATGATTTCTTCGCGCTTGGAACTCGGCAGGGTGGCGATCTTGTCGTACAGATTGACCATGCCGTTGTTGACGTTGACGCCCAACTCGTCGAACAGCGCGCCGTGTTTTGCGAAGGCTTCCTTGTAGAAGATCTTCACCGCGTGACCGAACACGATGGGATGCGAGACCTTCATCATCGTCGCCTTCACGTGCAGCGAGAACATCACGCCGGTCTTGCGTGCGTCCTCCATCTCAAATTCATAAAAATCGCACAGCGCCTTTTTGCTCATGAACATGCTGTCGATGATCTCGCCGGCCAGCAGCGACACTTTCGGCTTCAGCACGATGCTCTGACCGCTCTTGGTGAGCAGTTCCATGCGCACGTCGCGGGCGCGGTCGAGCGTCATCGACTTTTCGCCGTGATAGAAGTCGCCGTGTTTCATGGTGGCCACGTGAGTCTGCGACGCCTGGCTCCACGTGCCCATGCTGTGCGGATGTTTGCGCGCGTAGTTCTTCACTGCCAACGGCGCGCGGCGGTCGGAATTGCCCTCGCGCAGCACCGGGTTGACCGCGCTGCCCAGGCACTTGGCGTAACGAGCGCGGATCGCCTTGTCTTCGTCGGTTTTCGGGTCTTCCGGGAAGTCAGGAATCGGATAACCGCGCTCCTGCAGCTCCTTGATCGCGCTCGTCAGCTGATGCACGGAGGCGCTGATGTTGGGCAGCTTGATGATGTTGGTTTCTGGCAGCAGGGTGAGCTTGCCGAGCGCGGCCAAGGTGTCAGGCACCCGCTGTTCGTCGCTGAGCCGTTCGGGGAAACTGGCCAGGATGCGCGCCGACAGCGAAATGTCGGCGGTCTTGACCTTGATGCCCGCCGGCTGGGTAAACGTCCGGATCACCGGCAGAAACGCGGCGGTCGCCAGCAGCGGCGCTTCGTCGGTCAAGGTGTAGATGATGGTTGATGTCTTGTCGCTTGCAGTCGGTGTGGTCACGGGCGCGTCTCCTGGCAGGTGCGGCAATTGTCACTGCTTGCGAGGAATTTTCGTAGCGCGGCGTGAAGAGGCGAGTTCCCGGCCCGAAAAGCCGCCGAGCAAGTTCGCGCGCTGCACGCGCGCGAACTTGCTCGGCTGCTCGTCCTGCGCTACCAGATCAAATCATCCGGTACCTTGAACTGACTGTAGAACTCATCGTCCGCATCTGAAGCGGTGGACCTTCGGCTGTGGTCGACGACGATCATTGTCGGGTCACGGGCTTCGATTTTTTCCACCGTGGCGCGCGGAATGATGGCGTAGCCAGCGTCGAAGCGGGCAATGGCGAGAATGCCTTTGGACAACTGACGCCGCACCGGCTCGGTGACGCGCAGACTGCGAATCGCGCCGTCACATTGGAAACGATAGTCGATCTCGCCTTCGATCGGCAGTTTGGTCTGCTCGACGATCTGCCTGACTTGCGCGCGCTGTTCCAGCAAACGCGCTTGCGCATTGCGTTCCGCCGCCAGCGCGCGATCACGTTCGACCTGTTGCTGACGAAGGCGATCCGCGCTCACGCGCTCAACATCCGCCTGCTCGCTGTTGGCTGGCGATCCGGCCTTGGAATGTCGCTGCTTGGCCTGCTCACGAGCGATCTGATCGATCTTGGACTTTTTCGCCAAGCCCGCCTTGAGCAATTGTTCTTGCAAAGGATTGCGCATTTCTGTGATTGAAGAATGTCAGATGTTGAACAGTTTGATGGTCGTCGCGGTCGCCACGACGCGGCAACCACCGACGCCCAGTCATCGCGTGGCCATCAATGGGTATTCACTGGCACGGGTGCCTTGGGGTAGGTAATCAGAATGACCAGGTCCTCGTCACCCGTTTGTAGCAGCCCGTGCGTGCTGCCACTACGAGTCAGCAGCACATCTCCGGCCACCACCTCGTGGATCTCGCCATCGAGTATGTAGCTGCCCTGCCCGGCCAACACATAGTAGATCTCGTCATGCGTGTGCTGATGCAGGCCGATGCCAGCGCCCGCATGCAAGGCGCGTTTGCGGAAATGGAAAGACAAGTCCGGCGCATCGGCAAAGTACGGATAGGCGGTGGTTTCGCCGTTGCCGCCGTGTGGTCCCGGCTGAGTGCGAGCGAGCGTTTCGCCATGGATCACCGCCGACGGATGTTTTTGCGTTGCCAGATCGGCGCCGGCACTGGGCAATGCGCCGCAATCGGTGTCGCGTACGACATCGGCAACAAGGCTCGGATCCAGCCGTTTCCACTCATCGACGACGAAGCAAGCCACCGCCGTCGCGCCGTGCCATTGCAGATGCGTATTGTCTTGCAGTTGCTGCGATGGCACGTGCATGTAATAGCGCTTGGACGCTTCATCGCCGAGCGCACGCAGCCAGTCCATGCTGCGTTTGTTGAGGTCAATCAGGCCCACGTTTTCGCGTTGAGCCAATCCGCGCACCGCATCGGCATACACGCCGTGGGTGTCGAGTAACTGATCCTGCGTCTGACCAGGATCAAATATGCGCCGCGCCAACGGGGTGAGCAGGATCGGGATGGCGCCGCGCTCGCGCGCGGCGTTGACGTAACGCATCAGCAATTGCGGGAATTCAGTCGTGGGCTCGGTATAGCGCGTCGGGTCTTCGAGCTTTTCGTCGTTGTGACCGAACTGGATCAACAGCACGTCGCCCTTGCGCATTTCCTCGCTGACGGCAGTCAACGCCCCTTGATCGATGAAGCTGCGCGAACTGCGTCCACTCAAGGCGCGATTGCGCACCTCACGATGGGTGCCGAAGAAGCTTCCGAGCGCCATGCCCCAACCCGCGCGCGGCGCACGATCCAGCGGATAGTCGCTGGCCGTTGAGTCACCGGCGATGAAGATGCGTGGAACGTGCTCGGAGGCGACAGCGAGCCGCACCACAAGAATCGCGGTAATACCCGCCAGCAGCAAAGTGGAAAGCATTGATCTCATGGCGGAGCCCGTTCCGATTGCCTGTGTCAGTCGTGCGTGATCCGCCCTTGTCGCCCGTGATCGTTCCATGGGCAGGACACTGAAGCGTGTTTGCGCCATCTAGTGTTGTCAGCGTCTCGGCCACACCATAGTCGCTGGTCCCGGAGCGCTCAAGCGCCGGCACGAATCGGAGTCCATCATGAAATCAGTCCTTGGTGTCTACAGCGCCCCACGCGGTCATTGGGTGGGCGACGGCTTTCCCGTGCGCACCCTGTTTTCGTATGACAGCCATGCCCGCCAACTCAGCCCGTTTCTGATGCTCGATTACGCCGGTCCGGCGCAATTCGAAGCGGGCGGCAAGCGGCGTGGTGTCGGCGAACATCCGCATCGTGGCTTCGAGACCGTCACCATCATTTATCAAGGCGAAGTCGATCATCGCGATTCTGGCGGTGGTGGCGGCCACATCGGTCCGGGCGACGTGCAATGGATGACGGCCGGTGCCGGCGTGGTCCATGACGAATTCCATTCGGACGCGTTCACGCAGCGCGGTGGCACCCTGGAAATGGTGCAGCTATGGGTGAATCTGCCGGCCAAACACAAGATGACCAAGCCGGCGTATCAGACCTTGCTGGACGCCACTATTCCGTCGCTGGAATTGCCTGATGCAGCCGGTCGCGTGCGGGTGATTGCCGGCGAATTCGCCGGTCAACGCGGTCCGACCTACACGCACACGCCGATGAACGTATGGGACATCCGCCTGCAGCGCTCCCGCAGTGCCACGCTGCATGTGCCGGATGGCCACACCCTGGCCGTGGTAGTGCTGCGCGGCACGGTGCAGGTCAACGGCAACACTTTGGCGCGTGAAGCGCAGATGGTGCTGCTGGATCGTGCCGGTTCGGAACTGCGGATCGAGGCGAACACCGATGCCACCGTGCTGCTGTTGAGTGGCGAACCGATCGACGAACCGGTGGTGGGCTATGGTCCGTTCGTGATGAACACGCAAGCTGAAATCAGGCAGGCCATGAATGATTTCAACAGCGGCAAGTTTGGACAATTGGCCAACTGATTCTTTGATCCAAGTACGCGCTTCCTCCTATCCATCAACACAAGGATTCCACCCATGACTCGCATTCTCGGCATCTCTGGCAGCTTGCGCGCCGGCTCCTTCAACACGGCCTTGCTCAAGGCCGCGGCGCCGTTGCTTGCCGAGGGTGATGAACTCAGCATCGCTACGCTGCACGGCATTCCGCTATATGACGGCGATCTGGAAGCCGCCAACGGATTGCCCGCCGCCGTCGTCGCGCTGAAGCAGCGCATCAGCGAGAGCGACGGCGTGCTGCTGGCGAGCCCCGAATACAACAACGGCATCTCCGGCGTTTTCAAGAACGCCATCGACTGGCTGTCACGACCCGCAGGCGACATTCCGCAAGTCTTCGGCAACCGCGCCTTCGCCGTGATCGGCGCCAGCCCCAGCGGCTTCGGCACCATCCTGGCGCAGAACGACTGGCTGCCCATCCTGCGCATGCTCGGCGTGCGCCCCTGGACCGGAGGGCGATTGCTGGTCTCAAGGGCACATCAGGTGTTCGACCCGGCCGGTGCCATCAAGGACGATGCTGTTCGCGAGCAGGTGGGGAAGTTTGTTAATGGGTTTGCGAGGTATGCGGAGGCGTGATTGGTTGGTTCCTTCTGCTGGCGCAGAGTCGTGGTTTGTACACAAGGGTGGCCCCACAAATCGCGGTGAGCCCAAAAAAATAACACACACTAAAATAGTCACCCCAAACAAAA
>JBQTGY010000058.1:0-14236 GCA_052390415.1 Pseudomarimonas sp.
CTTTGCGGCGATCGCTGCGTTGTTCGCTCGCTGCGCGAGCCGCCTTCGCATTCGCTCGGTCGTCGCCGCAATGGGCCCACCATTCCGGCTCCTCACGCCTTGCGCTCGCCGAAAAGTCCTGCGCGATCATCCGCGCCCCCTCATGAAATATCCGGGCTAGGTAGTTCGAGCTTGTCGGCTGCGACCATCCACTTCCACCAGTCATATTCAGTCCAGCCAGCATCAGCAAGCATCCACTGACTGAACTGTCTGCCGATGTTGCGGTCGCACTGATACTCGCGACGCCTTTCATCGGCTTGGCCAGCCAGATGTGTGTCAGCCAAATCTGTGTCAGCAAGCGTGGGTGCGACATCGTTACTGGGTAAGCAAGTACTACAACGACTCCGAACGCAATGACGTCACGGAGCGACTGACGACTACCACTACTGGAAGCGCCACCATGAGCCAACCGATTCGCGCGCTCACCATCATGCTGGCTGTGCTCGGCCTGCTGCTGGTCACCGCCTTCGTCCTCTACGCGCCCCTGCTGCAAGCCTTCTCTGCGCAGCCCTGGTTCAATGGCTTGATCGTGCTGGTGTTCGCGGTTGGCGTGCTGGTGAACCTGCGCCATGTTGTCCGCTTGCAGGCGGAAGTCCGCTGGATCGAAGGCTTCCGCCGCTCCGACCCCGAGCGCGCCAAGCTGCAAAAGCCGGTGTTGCTGTTGCCGATGGCCAAGCTGTTTGCGCATGGCGAGGGCAAACCACAGACGCTTTCCACGGTATCCATGCGTTCGCTGCTGGACAGCATTTACCTGCGTCTGGAAGAGCAGCGCGATCTCAGTCGTTATCTGACCGGTTTGCTGATTTTCCTCGGCTTGCTGGGCACGTTCTGGGGACTGCTTGCGACCATCAGCGCCGTCGCTGACATCATCGCCGGTCTGTCGGCGGGCAGCGATTCGTTGGTCATGTTCGAGTCGCTGAAGGAGCGTCTGCGAGTGCCATTGGCCGGCATGGCGACCAGCTTTTCGACTTCGTTGTTTGGCCTCGCCGGTTCGTTGATTGTCGGCTTGCTGGATCTGTTTGCAGGCCGTGCATCGAACCGATTTTATGGCGAGCTGGAGGACTGGCTGTCGGGCATGACGCGCTTGTCCAGCGGCCACAGCGTGGGCGATGGCGACACCTCGGTGCCGTCCTATGTGCAAGCACTGCTGGAGCAAACCGCCGATGGCCTGGAGCGCATGCAGCGTGCCATTGTCGACAGCGCGCGCGAGCGCCGCAGCAGCGATGAGCAGATGCTGGAATTGAATGGTCAGTTGGCGCGCTTGGTGGAAACCCAGAGCGAGCTGCGCGCGACCCTCAAGCAACTCGCGCAGGCCAACAGCAACAACAGCATGAACGAGGACCTGCGCGCCGAGTTCCGCTTGCTGTCGCGGACGATTTCTGCGGCCTTGGATGGCAAGCGCTAGGCCATGAGCACACTCGCTTCCCGCCGCAGGCAGGGGGTCGATTATTGGCCCGGCTTTGTCGACGCATTGTCGGCCTTGCTGATGGTGTTCGTGTTCTTGCTGATGATCTTTGCCATCGGCCAGTTCGTGTTGGCCGATGCCATCAGCGGTCGCGATCAGGCGCTGAGCAAGCTCAACGCAGAACTCGCTGCGCTGGCGAGTTCACTGTCGATGGAGAAGAGCGCCAAGGTGCAGGCACTGACCCAGGTCGAGGAACTGAGCGTTTCGCTGGCCAGTTCCGAGTCGCAGGCGCAATCACTGCAACTGCGTCTGGACGAAACCGCGACCTTGCTGAGCCAGACTCAAGCGCAACTGGAAGGCAGTCAGGAAGAGGCGGCGCGTTTGACCGCCGACATCAACGCTTTGGCAGAGTTGAAGCGGCAGCTGGAATCGGAAATCGCCACCCGTCTGGCGGAAGTCGAGACCACCCGCGACAAACTCACCGTGCAGACCGAACTGTCGGCCAAGTCCGCCGCGCAGGTCGAATTGTTGAACCGGCAGATGGCGGCGCTGCGCAGTCAACTGGATGAGATCAGCGCCTCGCTGGAATTGGCCAAGACGACCAGCAAGGCCAAGGAGTTGCAGATCGAGGATCTGGGTCGCCAGCTCAATCTGGCGCTGGCCAACAAGGTCAATCAGCTGGCGCGTTATCGCTCGGATTTCTTCGGCAAGCTGCGCGAAGTGCTGGGCAATCGCGACGACATCGTCATCGTCGGTGATCGATTCGTGGTGCCGGCCGGATTATTGTTCCCGTCCGGTTCCGACCAGCTTGGCGATGCCGGCCGTCTGCAACTCGATCAAATCGCCAGCACTTTGCGCGAGGTGACGGCGCAAATACCCGCCGATGTCGATTGGGTGTTGCGTATCGACGGCCATACGGATCGTCAGCCGATCAACAGCGCGCGTTTTCCGAGCAATTGGGAACTGTCATCGGCGCGCGCGATCGCCATCGTCAAACATCTGATCGCTGCGGGCATTCCGGCGAAGCGGTTGGCTGCCAATGGCTTCGGCGAGTTTCAGCCGCTCGAATCCGGCAGTGATCCCGCCGCGTTGGCACGCAACCGGCGGATCGAAATTCAGCTGACCAACCGATGATCGTTTACGCACACCATGACGGGGAGGCGATATGTGGGAAACCCTGAGCCTGATCGCGTTCGTGCTCGGCGCCGGATTCGCGCTGATGAACATCTATTTCAGCGCCATCTGCACCTTGGCCCATCGTCTGCGCGAAGGCCACTGGCCACCGGTGGTGCCGATGGGTATCCCGGTGGTCGGCACGGTGTTGTTGCTTGCCGTGATCCTGCTCGCCACTGGTGGCGGATGGCTACCCATGGCGGCCGCGCTGTTGGCCTTGCTGGACACGGGTGGGCCGCTGTTCATGCTGGCGTTTGTGCGCTATCGCCGGCAGCGGCGCTTGCAGCAGGAGGCGGTGCGGGGGCAGGTGAGGTGAACAAGCTGCCGAGCTTGTGAGCGCAGTCTGGTCCATGACTAGCCCTTGGCCTCCACGTGGCATCCCGCGAAGGCGCACTGCTGTCCGGGGAAAATCGAGCGCCACGTTTGCGAAAACGAACAACAAAGCGTCGTTCCCGCGAAGGCGGGATCTCAGTGACTTGAATGCCACAAGGCGCTGGGCCCCCGCCTTCGCGGGGGCGACGGATGTTTCGAGTCAGGCGCTTGGCTTGATGCTTCATCAGCGAAACATTTGAACAACGTTTCCGCGCACGACAGTGCGCGAAGGCGGGAATCCAGCGCCTTGTGCACCTTCTCCGCACAAACAGCAGGGCTTCAGTCACTGGATTCTCGCCAAGAGCTTGCGGGAATGACGAGCCGAGCGCTTTGTTTGCCGAGTCGCAGGCTGAGGATCGAGTCGAGTTACTTGAACTCTTGAGTCACTTGGATGCGGCCAACGATGTGATTGTTGAACTCATCCAATTCTTCCGCCGGAATCCAAAGCTCTTCGTGCTGACGACCACCTACCACTTGACGTGGGTATCGCCCAACAAACTCAGCATCCACATCAAACCGAGTGACGAAGCCTGATCCGCTGGCGGGAACATTCCAGTCACGGGCAATCTGGACCGCATAATCTTCGTTACAGACTGGGTAAAAAATGGGTTGATCCGGCAGTCGTGGCGGAAACCTGCGCCAGTCCGATGCCTCAATCAGCTCCAGTTCCTTCGGGCCAACGGGTCTGAACAGAGTGACGGTGTGCATGATCTGACAACCCTCTCACTTTTTCTCAGGCGGCGGCAACGCCGCATCGACTGCCTTCAACGACCGCGCAATCAACCCAATCCCACCCGCCAGCAAAGCCAGCATCATCAGGGTGTTGTAGAGGCTGGTCGGTTGGAAATAGATGCGCAGGTTCATGATCACGCCAGCCAGAATGATGACCAGGCCGGCAATCAGCAGCAGCCATCCGACTACCGATTTGCCGTTGAAAAACAGCAGGCCGACGCCGGCGACGAAGGGCAACAGCGACAGGCCGAAGCTGTTGTAACCGCCGAGCGACCACATGCCGCCGCTCACCGTGACCTGATTGAGCAACATCCAGCCGCCGGCCACCGCGCAGGCGAAGCCGATCAGGAAGGTGCCGATACCGCCGCTGGTGCCGCCTGCGCCTTGCATGCCTGCTGCCCTCCGATTGAGTCCGCCGCCGCTGATGATGATAACGAGATCGGCAACTGACGACGGTATACGGAGGGATGGCGTGACCCAAGTCTTCTTCATCCCCGCGCAGGCGCGCCTGCGCGGGGATGCTGGTGCTCATTCATTGGGTCTGAATGAGGTGGCTTTCCGGTCTGAAGTTGGATGAGACGAATTGCGTTGGCAGCCATCGGGGTCGAGTGCTGGCTTCTGTTCCTGGTCGCGCCTCCGTAATGTCGAAAGCGACGCCGGATCATGACGGCGCTGGATCAGGACGGAGACCCGATATGGATACCTTTGCGCAGCCCGAATCTCACTTGAAACAAGGCACTGCCACCGCGCTTTGGCACGACCTGGTCTGCGAGGGCGAGCAGCGTCGACATCTGGCGTTGGGGGAAATGTTGGAGTCCTACTTGGTGTTTGCGCTGATGCGTCACTGCGGCGACGGCGCATTGGCAAGGCGCACGATGGCGCTGGACTGGTTGTTGGCACATGAGACGCCGATGACGCCGGATCGGCTGCGTGATGTCGGCGATCGCTGTTTGTTGATTGCTGGGTTGTTTCCGCAATTGGCGCAGCAACGGCGGGTCAGCAACGATTACTACATTGATCTGGGCCGCGGTGCTTATGCCTCCGCCGCAATGCGGGCGCCGCGCTGCGAGCGCAGTCTGTTTGCGGAGCTGGCGCAGGCGTTTCGTTCGTTGGTGGATGTGCTGGAGGCGATTCGTGGCGGCTCCGCCGCGTTGGCGCGACCGCTGCCGATTCCGCTGCAAACGGCATTGATGCGGCGGAATAACTAGCGCGAGCTTGCTCCGCTGCTTTCCCGGCGACCAGCGCGCTGGCAGGATGGTCACCATTCCATCGAGGCCCAGCCATGCGCATCTGTGTCTACGCCGCTTCCAGCGATCATTGCGACCCGCTGTATCACGCTGCTGCGTTTCGCTTGGGCCAATTGTTGGGTGAGGCCGGATGCACGGTGGTGTATGGCGGTGGCTCGTCTGGCTCGATGGGCGCGGTGGCGAATGGGGCCTTGAGCGCCGGCGGCGAAGTAATCGGCATCCTGCCCAAGTTCATGGCCGATCTGGAATGGGGCCACGTCGGCATCACGCGCATGGAATTGGTCGAAGACATGCGCGAACGCAAACATCGATTGCTGGCCGGCTCGGATGCGGTGGTCGCTCTGCCCGGTGGCTGCGGCACGCTGGAAGAGTTGTTCGAGGCGATCACGCTGAAGCGCCTCGGGTTGTACTTCAACCCGATTGTTCTGCTCGACACCGCGAGCTTCTATGCGCCGCTGGATGCCTTCATGCAGCAGGTGATTGACGCCCGTTTCATGAACCCCGAACACGCCAGCATGTGGTCACGGGTCGCCGATCCGGAAAACGTCTTGACGTGCATCGCCGAGACGCCGGCGTGGCGCGCGGATGCGCGCGACATGGCGATCGTGCGGCCGCGGGTGTAAGCAATTCGAATTGGCCCCGACACGAGCTAAACACAGCGTCTTAAGTAATGCAGCATAGTCGTCGCAGCACTTTGTTTGGCCTGGAGTCAGCCTTGTCGGCGCCTGCGGTGCTGTTGCAGTGGCCTAATCCGCGCCACCGTCACTCGCTTCTGCGGCAGGATCATCCAGGCCGAAGTCCGATCCCGACGCGTCGCCACCATCCACATTGGAATCTGCCTCGAACTGCGCACCACTGCGTTCAACCACGGCTCCGGCGGCACGACCCTTGGCGGTCGGAAACAGTGCGACGGCCGCTTCAACGGCGGTGACCAACTCGCCGCGACGTGCTTCCGGCAACTGCTGCCAATGGCATTCCAGCAGCGCGCCCTCCAGGGCATACAGCAGATTCAAGCTGGGTCGGAAACCCGCGCGTTTGATCTTCACGAATGCGCCGACCGCGCCATGACTGAGCAATTCTTCGCGGCTGCGAATGCCTACCTGGCGCAGCCATGCAGCCGACTTTGGCCCCACATTCATCATCTTGTCGCCACGCGGTGCTGCCATCTCTTGTTACTCCAGTGGCTTCAGGCTATTGATAAAAGCGGCGGCAATTGCTTCCAGTCCGTGCTGATCGTCTGCATCAAATCGGTCCAGTTGTGGGCTGTCGAGATCGAATACTCCGATCAAATCATTGCCACGATACAAAGGTACAACCAGCTCGGAGCGAGACGCGGAATCGCAGGCAATGTGTCCGGGAAACGCATCGACGTCGGCAATGCGCTGGGTGGTGCGCGTCTTGGCTGCGGTGCCGCACACACCACGCCCCAAGGCGATCCGCACGCAGGCGGGCAGGCCTTGGAATGGCCCCACCACCAACTCCTTGCCATCGAAGAAATAGAAGCCCACCCAATTCAGTGCGGGCAGGTTGTGATACACCAATGCGGCCAGATTGGCCGCATTGGCGACGCGGTCGCACTCGCCGTGCATCAGGGACTGGGCCTGTTGCAGCAATTGCGTGTATTGCTCGGACTTAGCGCCGGTAAGTGTTTGCGAATCGAACATGGGGGCTCCGTTGCCAATCGGCGAAGTGTAACGAGCTATGCGCCACTACACTTTGCAAATTCACAATGATCACCGGTCCGAATGTTCAGCTCTGTCTATCTCACTGGCACCGATACCGACGCGGGCAAGACCTATGCCGCCGTCGCCCTTATTCACGCGCTGCGTGGTCACGGAGCGCGCGTGATCGGAATGAAGCCCCTGGCTAGCGGTTGCGTGTTGAGTGGCGACGGCGTGCGCAATCCGGACGCGTTGGCGCTGCAAGGGGCAAGTGAGGCCGGGGCAGCTTATGAGCTGATCAACCCGATCGCGTTGCGTGACGCCACCGCGCCGGAAATTGCCGCCGCCAATGATGGCGTAGAGGTGTCGTTGCCATCGATTGAACGCGCGTATGCGGCGCTGCGCGAAAGCGCCGACTGCGTCGTCGTTGAGGGCGTCGGCGGCTGGATGGCGCCGCTATCTGCCAGCCTGATGCAAGCTGACCTGGTGCGTGCGTTGCACCTGCCAGTTCTGCTGGTGGTTGGTTTGCGCTTGGGTTGCATCAACCATGCCCTGTTGAGCTTGCGTGCATTGCAGGCAGATGGCGCGAAAGTGCTGGGGTGGATTGGCAGCGCGGTGGATCCGCAGCTGGCTTTTGTGCAGCAAACCGTCAGGATCTTGCGGCAGCGAATCGGATTTCCCTGTCTGGGCATCCTGCCGCACGGTGTGGATGCAAAAGCTGCGGGCATTGCGCTGGATCTGACGTGTCTGAAACGGATTTGATGCGCATCTGAGCGATGCTGCGGCCGGGATCAGCCCAACTGCACCGGCAAACGCAGACTGAATTTCGCACCGCCGCCGCTGCGATTCTCGGCGCGCAGCTGGCCGCCATGTTCTTCCGAGATCTTGCGCACGATGGCTAGCCCAAGTCCGGTGCCCTTGATCTTGGTGGTGCGATAGGGCTCGTACCACGCGGCGTCAAAACCTTCGGGCAACCCAGGTCCATCATCCGCCACGCTGAGCTCGACCCACTGACTGCCTGCTTCCACACGCACCGAAGTGCTGATTTCCACGCTCACGCCAGCGCGTTCTGCAGCGGCTTCCTGCGCGTTCTTGATCAGGTTGTGCAGCACCTGTCGCAAGCGCCCGCCGTCGGCGGTGAGTTTGGGCAGATCAGTCGCCAGGTGGGCGGTGAGCTGCAGGCGCGGATCGCCGATATACAGTTCGACCACGTCAGCCACCAGTGCATTGATGTCGAGCGCCAATCGCGCCAGCGGCGGCGGTTTGGCGTAGTCGCTGAAGGCGTTGACCATGGTCTTCAAGGCTTCGACCTGGGCGACGATGGTGTGGGTGGCGCGGTCAACGACTTCGGCTTCGGCAGCCGCCAAAGTAGGCATCACGCGTCGACGCAAGCGCTCGGCAGCGAGTTGAATGGGTGTCAGTGGATTCTTGACCTCGTGGGCCAAGCGTTTGGCGACTTCGGCCCAGGCCGCGTCACGCCGAGCACGGTCAATTTCGGTGGTGTCGTCGAATACGGCCACCAAGCCTTCATCCGGCAAGCGTGCGCCACGCAACAACAATTGTTGGCGGCCTTCATCGCGTGCCAGCAGGATCTCTTCGCGAAACTCGCGCACGCCTTCGCGCAAGCGCAGCAGCAAGGTGTCCACCAGCGGCGACAAGGCGGACGTTTGTGCGCTTAGCGCAAGCAGGGGTTGCCCGAGCAAGGCATCGATCTGGCAACCCAGCACACTGGCCGCGGCGGCGTTGCTGCTGCGCAAGTCACCATTGTTATCAATGACCAATACACCCGAGCTGAGCCGCGCCAACACGGTCTGCAAGAAGGCGCGTTGGCGCTCGGTGTCTTCGGTGCTGGCGCGGGCCTGCGCGCTGGCTTGCTGCAGGTCATCCGCCATGCGATTGAAGCTTTTCGCGAGCAGGCCGAGTTCGTCATCGCGGGTGTCGGGCAAGCGCGCATCAAAGCGACCTTCCGCCACCTCGCGATTGGCCGCTGCCAGCCGCGCGATCGGGTCCACCACGCGGCGGGAAACGTCGAACGCCAGCAGGATTGCCAACAACACCGACACCAACAAGACCAAGGTCAGGATGAGTTGGAAAGCGAGCTTGAGCGCATCGCGCAAGAAGTTGGCTTGGCGTACGGCGGCGGCGGCGGCCTCCACGGTCGCGAGCCGCTGCGCATAGTCAGCAGGCAGGGCAAAGATGCCCTGCGCCACGCGCCCACGCGGCGCGCCCTCGATGCTTCGCAACACGCGTAGACGCAGCACGGAGTCGACTACCTCGGTATCGGCGTAGTGCCCGCGTGCATTGAGCGCAAGTTGCATGTCGTCGGTGGGCGGCGAGTTGCGTGTTGAATCCGGATCCGTGGCAGCAATAGCACGCAGACGACCGTCGCTGTAGACCGCCAATTGGCTGGCGCGACTGCCATCCAATGCGGTCTCCAGTGCCTCGGCCAATTCGCCGTCGCTGACGCTGGCCAGCTGCATGCTGACGCGCTGCACGTCGGCATCGGCAGCCTGCAGCTGGTCGTCCAGGTACATGCGTCCAATCGCCAAGGACTCGTCCATTGCCTCGGCGGTATTGGCGGTGAGCCAGGTGTCGACCGTCGCGGCAATGAAACGGGCGCCGAATGCATACACCAAACCGACCGGCGGCAAGGCCAGCAACAACAGAATCAGCAACAGGCGCCGACTCAGTCGCGCACCGGGAACGCCCGCGCGTACATCTCGCGCCAATCGCCAAAGGCGCAGCACGATGGCGATACTCAAGGTCAACAACGCGGCCGCCGCCAACCCGAACACGTAGGGGTACAGATGCGCGTAGCGCTGCCCCAAGCCTTCCGCGTCGGCCGCCAGATACAAGGACGACAGCACCAGCAGCGCCAGCGCCAAGGCCAGCGCCGCCCAGCCTAGGCGAGTGCCTAGTTGCTCGCGGACCATGCGAACGGCGGCGATATCAGCTTCCACTCGCCGGGCAGCAACACGGCGGGAAGACGCAATGGGGTCGGTAAGGCGGAGAGATCCAACTCCAGATGCACCACGCCATCGCAGTGCAGAGATTCGACGCCCGACAGCGGCAGCCGGATGCGATCCAGTGCGGCCAGCAGACCACTACGGCGCGCAAAATAGCGATGCTCACCGTCGCCGCTGCGCAGGCTGTAACGGCGGGTCAGCGCCGAGTAACTCAGCTCGATGAGCGACCGCGTCAATCGGGTGCCGTCGCAGGCGGCGATGGCATAGTTGAAACGCAACGCGATGCCGGCGTCCAACGCGTCCAGCATCGCCGGCGAAAGCCGCAACTGCTGGACGACCTCAAGGTCGGCGCCGCCCGCGCTGGCTAACGCTCGCGCGCTGCTGATGCTGGCGCGATCCGGCGTCGGCGCACTGCAAGCCGCCAACAACAACAGCAAAATGGCTACTACTCCAGGGTGCCGCAGATTGCTAACCACGCGCCAGCGCGGCGATGAAAAAACCGTCGCCGTCGCCCTCTCCCGGCAGACGTTGATAGCCATGCCCTGCCGCACGCCCGAAGTGCGCGGCGAGAGGCAGCGGCTGACAGTCGGAATGAGCGGCGACGAATTCATTGATCTGCGCGGCGTTCTCGGCCGGAAGAATGGAACAGGTCGCATAGACTAGTCGCCCACCTGGCTTCAGCAAAGGCCACAGTGCAGTCAGCATCCGCGCTTGCAGTGTGACCAGTGGCGCGATGTCGGTGGCGCGACGATGCCAGCGGATATCCGGTTGCCGTCGAAGTATGCCGGTCGCCGAGCACGGCGCATCGAGCAGGATGCGATCAAACGGGCGTCCATCCCACCAGCGCTCGGGGTGTTCGACTTCAGCGGCGACGACAGGCGCTTGCAGGCCGAGTCGTGCCAGCGCCGGCGCGATCCGCACCAGCCGGGTGGGATCGGCATCGATGGCCAACAGATCGAGATCGTCCGTGGTCTCCAGTAGCGCAGCGGTCTTGCCGCCGGGTGCTGCGCAGGCATCGAGCACGCGCATGCCGGGCTGGGCCTGCATCGCCAAAACTGCGCGCTGCGCAGAACTGTCTTGCACCGACACAAGCCCTGCATCCCAGCCCGGTAAATTGCGCGCCGGCGGTGCGTTGGGCAAACACAAAGCACTCGGCAAATCCGGGTCAATGCGGTGGTCGATATCGGCTGCGGCCAACATTTCGCAATATGACGTCACATCGGTGCGGCGCCGATTGATGCGCAGCCACAGCGGCGGCTGTTGGTTGCCCGCCAACATCGCGTTTTCCGCGTTTTCGCCCCAGGCGCTGCGCAGCGCATCGATCAGCCAATGCGGATGGTTCCAGCGCGCCGGCTCGTTGTCGCTGATGGCGCTGCACAAGCTTTCCCGCTCGCGAATGAAGCGGCGCAGGATCGCGTTCACCAAACCTGCCAGCCTGGGCTTGTTCAGCACGCGGGTGGCGGCAACACAGGCATCGACAACGGCATGCGCGGGCATCCCCAACGCATCCAGTTGGGTCAAGCCGATCAACAGCAGGGCGTGAACGTCGGCGTCGCTGCGAACCAGCGACTTTTGCAGCAGGAGCGTCAGCAGTGCCTCGTAGCGGAAAAGTCCGCGACAGGCAGCGAACACGCTGGACTCGGCCAAGCTGCGGTCGCGTGGATCGAGCAACGCGTCAACGCGTTGCATGTCTGCCAGGCTGGGTAGCACCGCGCGCAGCGACTCGCCATCAAAACGTACCCGCGCCAACACCCGCGCGGCAGCAGCACGCGATGCAGCACCCGCGGTGGCTGCGATCACGGACGTAGCGCCGGTCGCGCATTCAAATAGTCGCGCGCACTCACTACGCGCCCGCCCTCGCGTTGCACATCCAGCAAACGGAGCACGCCGCTGCCGCAGGCGATATCGATTCCCAGCGCCGTGGCCTGGGTCACGTTGCCGGGTGCAGGGAGGCTCCCTTGCTGGTCAGACGAGATGACTTCGGCTCGATGAATCCGAACGCGTTCACCGGCAACTTCTGCCTCGGCGACGGGCCACGGCAAAAATGCGCGCACCTTGCGTTCGAGGATGACCGCGTCCTGCGACCAGTCGAGCCGCGCTTCCGACTTTTCCAGTTTGCTCGCGTAAGTCACACCCGCTTCCGACTGCGCACGTGCCTGCGGAACCAGACCGGCACGCAGCAGGCCGACTCCATCGGTCAACACTTCGGCACCCAACAACGAAAGCCGATCATGCAACGCGCCTGAAGTCTCTTTGCCAGTGAGTGCTGCGCTGAGTTGCAACAACACCGGCCCGGTGTCCAAGCCCTTTTCCATGCGCATCAAACACACGCCGGTTTGCGCATCACCGGCTTCGATGGCGCGTTGAATGGGCGCGGCACCGCGCCAACGCGGCAGCAGCGACGCGTGCACGTTCCAACACCCGAAGCGGGGGATATCCAGCACGGCCTGCGGCAGCAGCAGGCCGTAGGCAACCACCACCAACAGGTCAGGCTTGAGTTCGCGAAGCGCCGCAATGACCTCACGGCCGCGCAGACGCTCCGGCTGACGCACTTCGATCCCCGCGGCCTGCGCAGCCTGTTTGACCGGACTGGGTTCCATCCGCCGGCCGCGACCCAGCGGACGATCAGGCTGCGTATACACGGCCGCCACCTCGACACCACTGCGCAACAAGGCCAACAGGCAAGGCACCGCAAACGCTGGGGTGCCGGCAAACACGACACGCAGACTCATCGGTGGGCGTGCCTGCAAATGCTGACCATGCTCAATTCGAAGCCGTTCAATTCGAAGCCGTTCAATTCGAAGTGGTTCAATGCGAAGTGGTTCAATGCGAAGTGGTTCAATGCGAATGATGGGCCGAGCAGCGCTCAGGCAACATCAGCGCGGCGCTGTTTGGCCAATTTGCGGCGCACCATTTCACGCTTGAGTGGCGACAGGTAATCGACAAACAAACGGCCTTCCAGGTGATCCATCTCATGCTGGATACACACCGCCAACAGCTCGTCGGCCTCAATTTCCTGGGCCACTCCAAGGCGATCCAGAAAGCGCAAACGGATCCGCTCGTGGCGATTGACGTCCGCGAATATGCCGGGCACCGAGAGGCAGCCTTCCTGATGCACCTGCACGCCAGCGTGCTCAACGATTTCTGGATTGATGAATACGCGCGGTTGGTCGTGCGTCTCACTGATATCCATCACCATGAAGCGCAGATGCACGTCCACTTGACTGGCGGCCAGACCAATTCCGGGCGCGGCATACATGGTCGCAAACATGTCGTCGATCAACTGCTGAAATGCCGGTGTGAAGTCGCTTGCGGCCACCGGCCGGGCAACCGTCCGCAGGCGCGGGTCAGGGAACTCAAGGATGCTTAAAAGAGCCATAGGGCAGGTAGGGGCGGATTTGACCGCCGTAAGTCAAAAGATGGCGCTATTCTAGCGCTGCCAGACTGTACGGGCGGAGAGCGCTCGTTTGTCGGCAATCTTTGGGCTATAGTGAAGTAAACCTGCTGGGGAAACAGGCACATGGCCGTCATGCTTAAAAAACTTCTTACCGTTTGCGCGGCAGCCCTGATCACCATCAGCAGCGTAGCGATGGCGGTCGATCTGCGTGAAGGCCACCCCGACGAATACGTCGTCAAGCGTGGTGACACGTTGTGGAGCATCGCTGCCCGCTTCCTCAATGAGCCTTGGCTGTGGCCGGAGATCTGGCAAGCCAACCCGCAAATCGAGAATCCGCACCTTATATACCCGGGTGATGTGATCAGCCTGGCCTACTTGGGCGGCAGGCCCACTTTGTCGGTCACCAAGCTGTCGCCGCAAGCGCGTCGGCAGGCGCTCGATTCGATCCCTGCAATTCCACTGGCCGACGTCGAAGCCTTCCTGCGCAAGCCGCGGGTCATCGACAAGGAGACCATGGAAGGCCTGCCATACGTGTTGGAGCTTGAAGAAGGTCGATTGATGTCGACTTCGCGGCAGACGGCGTACGTGCGTGGCGCTGATTTCGAGCCTGGACAAGAGTTTGCCGTGGTGCGTCCGACGGTCCGTTTTGCCGTGCATCCGCACCCGGTCAACGGCCGCAAGCGTTTGAAAGCCGACGAATACACGCTCGCCCACGGGTTGGATCCGAAGACGTCCGGAATTGAATGGGCCTACTTCGCCGCGTCTGACAATGGCTTTGAAGTGCTGGGTTATGAGGTGATCGAGCGCGCCACCGGCATCATTACGGTGGGCGGTGACCCGGCCACATTCATGTTGGCCGAAGAAGGCACCGAGGTTCGCAAGGGCGACTTGCTGATGCCAATCGACAATCGGCCCTTCGATCTCTCATTCCAGCCGCGCGCTCCGCGCTCGATCCCCGAAGACATGCGCGTGTTGGCGCAGACCGACCGCTTCGTATACGGCGGGCCGCGCGATGTGGTTGCGTTGTCGGCGGGTGCTGACGATGGCGTCGAGAACGGTCAGGTTTATTCGATCTACCGGCCGGGCGAACGGGTCGTCGATGAGGTCGCGCATCCGTACCCGATCAACAACAAATTCCATCGCAATAAGGTGAAACTGCCGGATGAGTTTGTTGGTCACGTGATGATTTTCCGCACTTTCGAAAAGGTGAGCTACGGCTTGATCATGGACGGCATCCGACCGGC
>JBQTGY010000059.1:0-27965 GCA_052390415.1 Pseudomarimonas sp.
CAAGCGAGGGCCGCGCCAGCGGGAAAATGCAGGCGGACAGACTGTTCGCCGCGTGATGTGGCAGAACCCCTCTTGCAGCAAAGGTTTCCGGGCATTTTCACGCGACCTCATGAAATGTCCGGGCTAGATGGCGGTGTCGTCCGAAGTCATGGCCCAGCGCCATTGCAATCGCGGTCCATTGCGTGGCGGAAGCAAGCCAATGCAACTCGAAGCGATCTCCAGGCAGGCCGAGTTGGCCGTGGGTGAAGAACGTAAACGACAGCGCGGCGGCGGTGACCCACGGGCTGAGCCATCGCGTCAGTGCCGCGCAGGGCAACAGCCACAGCAGGTACCAAGCATTGATCACGGGTGACAGGATCAGCAGCAGCCCGAAGCCGGCGACCACGCTTTCGGCGATGCTCATGGGTGATCGCCGATGTTCAAGCCGTTGCAGTGTGAGCCAGCCGATTCCTGCCGCAATCATCAGCGCCACCATGGGTCTCGCCACGCCCGTGCCGAGCCCACCCGCCAACCATGCAAACACGCCTGCATTGAACTGCCATTGGGTCGCAAACACGGCCAATCCGGCGGCGTCGGTGGCGTTGCCGGACGCGTTACCCCAGAAGGGCGTGTAGATCAGCGCAATGACCGCGACACAGGTCACCGCTGCAGGCAAAGCCAAGCGTATTCGATGCAGGCTATGGCGTTGGTGACAGGCATGGCGCTCGCCAGCCGCAAGCCACAACAAGGGCAGCACCGCCAGCGCGGAGACTTTGATGGCAAGTGCGAGACCTGCCAACACTCCAGTGCTCAGCAGGCGACCGCGCCGGGCAACAAGAGTGCCTGCAAGCAGCAACCAGCCAAGCAAAAAATCCGGGTGCAGATTCATCAATCCGGCATGAATCAGTAGTGGGTTCCATGCGACCAAGGCCACGTGTCGTGGCGGCAGGTGCCGCAAAGCGAGGCCCACGGCCAGCAAATGCATGGCTACCAACGCGGCGCGCAACAGGTGTGAATTGGCGGGGCTCAGCAGGTGGATGCTCAGGAACAACCATTGCAGCAGCGGACCGTAAATCGTGGCCACCTGCGGGTGGTTCACCGCATCGAGCACGGCGTGCATTTCGGCAGGAAGCGTCTCATCGCCGAAGTACGCAGCGGGAGGAATGCCGTACGGAGAACCGGTGGTCGCGGTGATGTAGCCGTCCCACAGGTAGCGGTGGTGATCGTCTTCCGCGAAGGGCAATGCCAACATGGCGCAGGCGCACAGCAGCGCACAGACCACGAACACGGCGCGCGGCCGCCAACGCACTTGCGTAGCGCGCCACCAAGCGACATGCGACAGCAGCAGAAGCGGCACGATCCATTCGACGCGTGCAAACGCATTGATGCGTGAGCTCAGGGCCAGCAACAAGGTCAGCACAAGCAAACCGAGCACCGCGGCGAGCGCTGGATGCTGTCTCATGCAAGTGCGAACCTAGTGGACTGTAACGGACAAATCGACAGTATCTCGCTCGGTCTGGCCGCGCTGGACGTGCTCCTCACTCCGCCAATAGCTTTGGCTATCCGGAGCGGCGTCCATCACGCCCATCCCGTAGCGATCCCACTTCCGCTCCATCCGTCAAAGCCCACTAGTTTGCTTCGCTTTCTGGCCGAATTGCTATCGGCCGACCTCGACCGATGGCCAGCGAACTCAGCCGCAGTTGCAGGATGGTGCCGATGATCCCGCGTGCCGCGCCGAATACACCGCGCCATGTGCCGCTGATTTTGGACTGGCCGATACGGCGTCGCGTACGCACGGGGATTTCGGCAATCTGCATGCCATGCAGCAGGGCCTTGAGCTGCATTTCGGCGGTCCAGCCATAGCGGGGATCGCTCATGTGCAGACGTTGCAAGGCTGCGCTGGTGATCGCGCGGTATGGTCCAAGATCGCGAAAGCGGGTTCCGAACAGCAGCAGTATCAGGGCGGTGGCAATACGATTTCCCAGCCGTTGTGGCAGGCTCATGGCACCTGTCTCAGACAGCGCATGCGGCCGCCAACCGATCACCAGATCAGCTCCGTTGCGGAAGGGAAGCAGCAGGTTCTCCAACTCGCGCGCATCGATCGAGCCATCGCCATCGACGAACACCACGATGTCGGACGCATCCACAGCGGCGAGGGCGGTCAGGCAGGCGATGCCATAACCAGGCCTGCTCTGGCTGACCACATCAGCACCGGCAAGGCGAGCTTCGGCGGCGGTTGCATCCGCCGAGCCGTTGTCGCAGACCACCACCTGGTTGACAAGTGCAGCTTGGCCGCGCCGCAAAGCCAGCAGTTCCGCGACGACCTGGCCAATGATCAGCGCTTCATCGCGCGCGGGGATCACCACCGCAATACGGGCCGAATTTGTATTCACGGCAAGGTCTTGAGGGTGCGGTCAATCAACGCAACTGCCAACGTCGTTCGACATAGCGGCGCAAGTGATTGCGCTCGCTCCGGCGCAACTCAAATTCACCAGCTTTCAGTCGCGCGACCAGCACACGCGCCGCGTCGACATTGCTGACGCCACCGGGTAGTGGGCAATCACCGCAGGCGATGCGTTCGAGATAAATGGCCTGACCTTCCTGGTAGCTATCCCGCAGCTGGTGTTGTTGAAAGCGATCGATGAAGGCACCGTTGTCGGTCGGTGGGATCGACCCGGAGGCATGCGCCAAACCGCCCAGCATCGGCAGCATGAATATCGCAGTGGCGAATGCAAGAACGGGCAAGCGGGCGTGCATGGCGAAGTTCCATCAATGGGGTGGGGTGAACAAAGCACTACCAGACGGCTTCGTAGCCGCTGGGCAAGTAGTTCCAACGGCGGCCGTAGACATGCACGCGCCGTGTGGGCAAGCCCTTGGCATCGACAAACGAATGGCCGTCGGCTGCCCAGGCCAACACGCCGCCACTCAGGTTGAACGCGGGGACGCCCTCGCTACGCAATTGCCGAGTCAACTCGGCACTGCGCATGCCGATGGTGCAATAGACCAATACCGTGGGTGTGGCGCCCGGCTTGCCCGGCTCGGCAGCTCGCAAAGCGCCATCGTGCAGCCGATCCCGCAGTTGTTGTCTGCTGATCGCGCCGGGCAACTGCGACACCGCGCGCTCAGCGTCGAGGCGCGCATCAACGATGACCATCTCGGCACGATCCGGATGCGCCAGGAACGCTTCCAGGGTGAGCGTGGGCGTCGCCGGATAAGCGGCTTCGACCTCGGCAGCGAAGCGTTGCAGTGGCAAGTCGCCACTTGCCATCGCCAGCGACGCCCACGCGCCCGACACCGTGATCAGGGTCACCGTCATCAATGCTGCCCCTGCCAGCGGCCGCGTCACGCGGCCACCGCCACTGCAAACATCACGCCTTGCTGATGCGCCAAGCTGACCCGCACACCACGCGCGTGCAGCACGATCGGCGTTGCAGCAGTGCCAGCCAAATCAGGGACATCGCGATGCCGCAGTGGATTGAAGCGGGTCTGACATACACTGATTTCGCCCAGCACACCGCGATAGCGCAGCTGTACTGCCGGTGCCGCTGTGAGTATGCAGGCGCGGCCACCTTCCAACGCAGCACCTTGCAGGGCGGCATCGCCACTGGCGTCGATCAAGGCAAACCCGACCCCATCAAAGTGCGGTCGCAAGACTGCAATGGTGTTGCCCACGGCATCCAGGGCGACACCCGCGGCGGCTGAATAGGTGAGGTGGGTGTAGGCGACTTCTTCGGCCAACATCGTCAGATGCTCGGCATCCGACCCGCGACGCGTGAGCACCAGCCCCAAACCACTCACCGCGACCACCGCGGCGGCGGCGGCCAACCAGTGTCGGCGCTGTGGTGACGCCGGCTGCCCGCTCGCTGCGCGCAATCCGCGCAATTGTTCTGCATCCAGGTGCTCGCCCTCGAACAGCTCGAGCACGGCTTGTTTGAGCGGGACGTTCTCATGGGGTTGTTTCATCACATTTCTCCAGCGGCGCGCAGAGGACCCGGCTCGGCGAAGCGCTTGCGTAGTCGATGCAGCCGGGTCAACAAGGTGCCTTTCGGCGTTGCGGTCTGCTGCGCAATCTCTTCAATGGTGAAGCCTTCGACGGCCCACAGATACAGCACCTCGCGCTCGGCGGCACCCAGATCGACCCAGATACGTTGTAGTTGGGCGCGCTGCAAAAACGTCTCCTCCAGCGGCGCCATGTCGGTGGCGATCACGCCCGCAACATCGTCCAGCGGCGTCCAGCGCAGCATGGCCGCGCGCTTGCCATCGGCGATGAAGCAATTCCGCACGATGCGCAGAAAATAGCCGAGCGGCTCGGCGACGTTTTTGGGAGCCGCGTGCAACCAATTGGCCACCGCGTTGTGGACCACGTCGTAGGCCATGTCCCGATCACCGCACAACGCCATCGCATAACGATAGGCGCGCTGGTAGTCGGCATCCTTGAGGGTGCTCATGCGTTGGGTGCGCGCCTTGGCCGGAGTGTTGCGGGACTTTTCGCCATCGCGGGTGATCGCCATGTGGTCAAAGTGGTTCGGTTGTGATTGGAAGAGTGAGCAGAGGGAAATTTGATTCGCAGCCCTGAGTGCCGAGCTTGCTGAGCTGAGCCCATGAGCTCGCTTCCAGCCCATCACCATTTGTTACGCAGCCAACGAATCGCGAATCGATTCGGAGTCTCGGCGAACCGTTTGCGCTGCTCGATCGCTCTTGCTGACACTCGAGGGCAATCGCCCTTCAACCCAAGGGTGTCCCGTGCGAATTTCGTTACAAACTCAGATTGTGCTGGCGTTGTTGGTGTTGGCTTCGCTGTTCATCGGCGTGCTGGCGGCTAACGAACAATTATTCAAACGCGGCCTGACCGATCAGCAGCATTTGGCCCTGGCCCATGAGGTGGCATCACGCGCCAAGGACATCGAACGCAACGCACTGGCCTACGGCAAGGTCGCGCCGCGTGACTATGAGTCGTATGGTCGCGATGTGTTGGTCACCTTCGTCAGCTTGCGCGCTGATCTCGACGGCTTGAACGGATCGGTGGCGGCGCTGCTTGCGGTAGCCGCGCAAACCGAAGGCGCGACGGCGAAGGCGTTGGCAGGCCTTGCCACGCAACATGCAGGCTTCATTGGCGGGCTCTGGGAAAAGCTCGGCGACAACGTCAACGAGCCACGGCTGGAATGGGGTGCGGCATACCTTGCCGAACAGGCACCCATCTTGAGTAGCGTTGCGCAAGCGGCCGAGCAGACCTTTGCAGACAATGCCGCTGCGCATGTCACCGAGGCGCGCACCTTGACGCGGCTGTCGTGGGGATTGGGTCTGCTGACCATCGCGGCCATTGGTCTGTGGTTCTGGCGTCGTGTCGCAATGCGCATCGGTCGCGCTGCCGAAGGTTGCCGGCATGTGGCGGAAGGCGAGTTTGGTACTCGCCTCGAAGACGCTTCCCACGATGAATTGGGTGCCTTCTCGCGCGCGTTCAACGGCCTGTCCTCGCGCACTCGCGTGGTTCTCGGCGTGCTGGATCGACTGCCAGACAGCGCCACGCCCGAACAAGCCTTTGCCACCCTGTGGGCCGAGAGTCGCTCCCATCTTGGCCACCGTTGGCAGGCCATGTATGCGCTGGAAGGCAGCGAACGGACCGGCAAGCTGGTTGCGATCCAACACGACCATGGTGTCACCTTCGCGGATCACGAAGAGCAGTGGGAACTGGGCGGCATCATCGATAGCTTGCAATTGGATAAGGCGGGCGCAGCGATGCTCGCCGATGTGCGTCGGCACACCTTGGACAACCGCCAAGGGCGCCTGCTGCGCGAGCTATCGCGCAACGATCTGCGAACCTTGGCGCTGGTGCTGTTGCGCGACAAACACGGTGTTGGGCAGCGGGTTATCGCCTTCGCTTGGGAAGATGCGCACGCCGAAAGCGCAGGCGTGGCCCGGTTTCTGAGTGGTCTGGGACGCTTTTTGAGTCGCTTGTTGCTGGGCCCTGCCAGCACTGACCCCAGCCCAGTGCAGGCGTGAGCGTATCGCCCCGCCGCTACTCGCATGCTTCACCCCTGACACCGCAGGCTGCATGCCGGCGGCTCCCGCATTTTCCGAGCATCCCCATTGCCAAGGCCAACCCATGACCTCGATCACACCGCTGTCCCTGTCCATTGCCGCTGCGCTTGCGGCCCTTGCATTGGGCTCGCCGGCGTACGCACAAGCGCCGCCTGCCGATCCCGAGTCGCGCACCTTGGACACCCTGATCGTCACCGCTCAGCGGCGCGCCGAAAACGTGCAGGAAGTGCCGGTGTCGATCTCGGTGGTGGAAACCCAAACCCTGCGTGATGTCACCGCTGCAGCGCCTGACACTCTGGTGCTGGGCAGCCGCATTCCCAGCGTGCACGCCGAGTCATCCTTCGGCCGCACCTTTCCGCGCTTCTACATCCGTGGTTTGGGCAATACCGACTTCGATCTGAATGCCAATCAGCCGATCTCAATGGTGTATGACGACGTCGTGCTGGAGAACCCGACGCTGAAGGGCTTTCCGATTTTTGATCTGGATCGAATCGAAGTGTTGCGTGGTCCGCAAGGCACCTTGTTCGGACGCAACACCCCTGGCGGTGTGCTCAAGTTTGAATCGGTGCGGCCCGACTTCGACAACGATGGTTATGTGCGCCTCGGTGTCGGCCGCTTCGATCTGCGCACGTTTGAGGCGGCACAAAGCGTGGCGATCAACGAGTCTTCGGCGTTCCGCGTGTCAGCCCTGTATCAAAATCGTGGTGATGTCGCCCGCAATACGCGCATCGCCAACGATGAGCGCGGCGACTTCGAAGAAAGCGCCCTGCGTGCGCAGTGGTTGTTGCGGCCCAACGACGACTTTGAAGCGCTGCTGCAAGTGCGCGCACGCAATCTAAACGGCGGCTCGGCGATCTTTCGCGCCAACGCGGTGCAATTGGGCAGCAACCGTTTGGTCGATGGGCTGGATCGCTTCACGCTGGCGCAAGACGCACGTGCCGATCTGGACGTGGAGACGCTCGGTGGCAATGCCAAATTGAGCTGGGATTTCGGTGGCTTTCGTTTGCTCTCCATCAGTGCGTATGAATCGGTGGAGATGTTTGCCCGCGGTGACGTCGATGGCGGCTTTGGTGCCGGTTTTGCACCGCCGTCTGGACCGGGATTCATCCCATTTCCTGCGGAATCCGGTGACGGCATTCCTAGCCATCGACAATTGACCCAGGAGTTGCGGCTGGAGTCTGCCAGTGAGGGGCCGACAGATTGGCAACTCGGCGTGTTCTGGTTCGACGAAGACTTGCGTCTGGACAATGTCAGCTACGACACCTTGTCAGGCAGCCTGGTCAACGGTCTGGCCCGGCAACGTCAAGAGACCCAAGCCTTGGCGGTGTTTGGCAGCGTCGGCTACGCACTTGACGAGCAGTGGCGGGTCGGCGCGGGACTGCGCTACACCCAGGACGACAAGAAGTTCGTTGCCGAGCGGCTGCTGTCGCCGATTGGCGCGGGCGCGCTGGCACCGATTCGTGTCGACCCGTCGGATAACAATCTCAGCGGCGACCTCAATCTCAACTTTGCCGCCAGCGAAAATGTGAATCTTTACGCCCGCATTGCCACTGCCTATCGCGCGCCATCGATTCAGGGTCGTCTGCTGTTTGGTGATGTGGTGTCGGTGGCAGATTCCGAAGAGATCACCTCGTTCGAGATCGGCAGCAAAGCCGAGCTGTGGGACCGCCGCGCCCGCCTCGGTTTCTCGCTGTATCGCTATGACCTCGACGACGCGCAACTGACCGCCGTCGGTGGAGCGGCCAACTTCAACACTCTGATCAATGCACAGGAAGTCCGTGGCGACGGTGCGGAACTCGATCTGGAAGTGCTGATCGGCGAGCATCTGACCTTCAGCACGGGTCTTTCCTACAACCGCACCGAGATCAACGACGACGGCCTGTTCGTGCAACCCTGCGGCAGCGGCTGCAGCGTGCTCGATGCTGCTGCCGGGCCGGGTTTGGTCAGCATCGATGGCAACTCGTTGCCGCAGGCACCGCGGCGCATCGCCAATGTCGCGCTCAATTACGTGCGGCCCATCGGCGCGGGCGAATTGCAGCTCAGCACCGATTGGTCACACCGCAGCGAGGTCAATTTTTTCCTCTATGACAGCCTCGAATTCACGGGCCCGGCGCTGACCGAAGGCGGTGTGCGGATTGGATATGGTTGGGCCAACAACCGCTACCAACTCAGCGCCTACGGCCGCAACATCACCGACCGCAAAATCGCCGTCGGCGGTGTCGACTTCAACAACCTCACCGTGTTCTTGAACGAGCCGCGCAGTGTTGGGTTGCAGTTCGAGATTCGGCACTGAGGTTCCGTTTGCATCGTAGGCTGGGTTGGCTCCTCCAACCCAGCGCTCTTTGCCGGCTCCGTGATGCTGGGTTGATGAGGCCAACCCAGCCTACCGACCTCAGCCGCGCAATGCTTCCAGCCGCTTGCGCAGGTTGCCTGCGAAGCGCTCAGCCGCGTCCGGCCGATGGGTCAGAAACAGATGCGGCTCGATCATCTCCAGCTCCATCAACCAGAAGCGACCATCCACGACGACACCGTCGACGCGCACGTAGGCATGGTCCGGGTGTCCAAGCGTCGCCACCGCCGCCAAAGCGCGATCAGCGCTGGTGATCATCTGTGCGCTGGGTTCGATGGCTTCCTCACTGCCGCCGTACATGGCTTGCACCCGATAGTCGCCGTGCGCCGCGCGCTTGAGTATCGAGTGACTGTAATTGCCATCGAAATACAGCAGCGACCACTCGCCATTGGCGACGACCTCGGGCACAAATGGCTGCACCAGATACTCAAAATCGGTCGGCAATTGCGTGAGCGCGCGCTCAAATTCCTGCTCACCAACCACGCCGCGCACGGTGTGCCAGGCGCCGCCGCTGACGGTTGGCTTGATCACCACTTCATGCCCGCGCATCGGCGCCAGTGCCTCGGCCAGTTCATGGCCTTTTGCCAGGCGCGTAGGAATGATGTCTACGCCCAGCGACTCGAGCTCCAACAGATAGCGTTTGTCGCTGTTCCAACGCAGCAGCGGCGCGTTGTTGATGGTCGGAATTCGCAGCTGATCCAACCAGACCTTGAACGCCGGGAAAAGCTTGAAATAGTCCCAAGTCGTGCGAATCAGCACGGCATAGAAGCGCGACCAATCAACATTCGGATCATTCCAGACGCAGACCGTCGGCTCGACACCAAGGCGTTTCAGCGACTGGGCGAGATGCGCATCATCGGCATGAATGCCGGGAATCTGCGCCGACGTGGCAATCGCAAGTTGGAAAGCGGGTTCATGGGCCGAGCCATGCGCAAATTGAACAGACATCGCAACACCTCCAGATCAGGAGGGCGCGCTTGATAGGGTAGTTCGAGCACCGAGCGTGGCGGAGGCCGAGGAAAAATGGCACACCCGTCGCAGCACCCCTCGGCGTCGACTGCGGCATGAATGACATGTACGCAACGTGGGTCGCATCGTTGATTCGATGCGGCGCCTATTGTTGTGGGGTCGATTGGCCTGAGTCAAGAATCCCGATCGCGGAAACTTGTGAACCGATCAGGTCGGGCGACTAGCCCGACTAGTGGGCTGTAACGGATGAAGCGGAAGTGGGATCGCGACGGGATGGGCGTGATGGACGCCGCTCCGGAGCGAGGCCAATAGCCAAAGCGATTGGCGGAGTGAGGAGCAAGTCCAGCGCGACCAGACCGAGCGAGCTACTTTCGATTTGTCCGTTACAGTCCACTAGGCATGCTTCCGCTTGCGTGCGTACAGAGCCAAGTCGTCAGGACTTATCTGCGAGGCCAGAACGAGCTCGTAATGCTCTTCCGCCACCACTTTCACTTCGCCCGCTTGGACCGCCAATTCGAACATCGCGATCCGGTTGCTGGTGATGAACTGCGCGGAAATGGGGCGGCACTTGAGCAGTGGAAATTTCTGTTCGCAACAAGCGATGTCCTGCTCGGTTTGCTGTCGGCCGTGCCGATCTTTGCCACCTTTCGCTTGCACCGGAACCACATACTGCGAGCCGGTCCTGTCGATGCCGACGTAAAGTTCATCGATTTCGATTTGACCAATGCCCTGTACCGTCGTTCGCAAATGGTTCTGCAACGAGGAAGCTGAAATTCCCAGAAAGATGTCGACCAAGCGGTTGTATCGAACTTTTGCTAGCAGTGCTTGCTCATCACCGAGCGCATAGGCTTCAATGATCTCGGGAGTCGCATCGGGAATCTTCACGACCAGCAGGTTGGCTCGCGGAGAAATATCCAGCGGCCTGACCAGCTTGAACACGTACTTCGCGATTCCAGTGCCGGCGATGATCCATTCGAACCCACTGGGTGCCGTGCTGGTGATCGCTTCGGGAAGCTTGGCTCGGTACTTGAAAGAATAGATGGTGTCGCCGAGGTTTTTCGGTGCAGCGATTCCTTTCTCCGCTGCAATCTCGACGAACTCGCTGCGGTCGAAAGGGACGCTGCGATTGCCCTTGACGTAGTGCCTGCGGAACACCTCGGCGATGATGGCCGAGTACCTGTTCGGCGCTCGCGGTTTTTCTGCAACGCTCTTGCTCGGCTTCGCCACGTCATTGCTCCCAGCTATGGACAACTGCATCGCAGCCATGGGGGGTCGGCCCCCCCCCAATCAGTCGATGACATTAGCAGTCCCGCAGACGCCTGTGCCCGTCCAACAACCATGTGAATCGAATGCACGATCCATTCCGATCGACGATTGACGCCGAGCACCCTATAATCTGGGCCATGAACCAACCAGTGAACCGTCCCATCGGAATTGATCTGTTCGCGGGTGCCGGTGGCCTGAGCTTGGGCTTTGAGCAAGCGGGGTTCGACGTGGTAGCCGCCGTCGAGATTGACCCTGTCCATGCCGCCGTGCACGAGTTCAATTTCCCTGATTGCACGGTGATTCCGCGATCTGTCACTGAGCTTACCGGCGATTCCATTCGTCAGGCAGCGAAGCTCGGCAATCGGGACGTCGATGTTGTTTTCGGTGGACCTCCCTGTCAGGGATTCTCGATGATGGGGCAACGGGCTTTTGATGATCCGCGCAATTCCCTGGTCAAGGATTTCGTGCGGATCGTCCGCGAACTCGGTGCGACCTACTTCGTTTTTGAGAATGTGAAGGGTCTGACGCTAGGAAAGCATCGCCAGTTTCTGGAAGAGCTCATCGAGGAGTTTGATCACGCCGGCTATGCCGTCAAGCGAGACTGGCGAGTGTTGAACGCTTACAACTATGGCGTCCCTCAAGATCGCCAGCGCCTGTTCCTGCTCGGCGGCAAGAAGGGCGTGCCCGCCCCGGACTATCCAGCCGCGAAAACCGCCAAACCCGGTTCGACATCAACTGAGTTGCCAAGCTCGCCCACCTGTTTTGAAGCGTTGGGAGATATGCCCGACGCTGAGGCATTTCACCAACTCTTGAAATGGGACGAGGTTGAGACCAAGGGTTGGCTCAAGGCATCACCGTATGCCAAGGCCATGCGTTGCGAGGCACCGGAAGCCTGGGGATACGGATACCCGCGGCGCTGGAACCCAAACGTTTTAACGTCAAGCATGCGCTCAGATCATTCCGAGATTTCGCGGCGAAGATTCGCTGAAACTGAGCCCGGCAGTGTTGAGCCAATCTCCAGGTTTCTTAAACTCCCGAGAGACGGAGTTGCCAACACGCTGCGAGCAGGTACCGATGCCGCCCGAGGCGCGTTCACCAGTCCTCGCCCCATCCACTACCAATGGAACCGATGCGTCACGGTCAGAGAGATGGCAAGGCTGCACGGATTTCCAGACTGGTTTCGATTCAATGAAACCAAGTGGCACGGTGCTAGGCAGATTGGCAATGCTGTCCCGCCGCCGCTGGCGAGGGCTGTTGCGAGTCAAATTGTTCTCGCACTGGGATTGAGTCCGACCCAGCCAACCAGCAAAGTTGCACTTGGCAATCCCAAGCTGCTGAGAATGAGTACATCGGCGGCGTCTGCCTATTGGGACATTCCCAATCCGATTGGGCAGCGAGACAAAAAAAGTGGCCTCAAAAAGCGAAAGCAGGTGGATACGGAAACAGGCCTACTTTTCAATCTGCCGCCCTGAACCTTCTCAACTCGATCTTGCGTATGCACCCAACTGCAATACCCGTTTTCGCGCTGTGTCGAGCGACCTTGTTTGCCGCGTTGGTGATGGTTGCTTGCACGGCCGTCAGCAACGCCAGCGCGAACGATCTGCTCGGCACCTGGCGCATCGTTCGCCAGCAGCCTGCGCCGTGGGTGGTCAAGGCGGACGAACTGTTTGCTCCATTGTCGTTGGGCGAGGTGGTCGTGTTCGAAGCGACTCGAGTGCGTGGGCCGGGGGTGTTGAGGTGTGGCGACGCGCACTACGGGCTCAGCGAGATGCCTGCAGAAGGATTGTTTCAGGGCGGCTTGCCGCAGCCGGCGGCGGATGCACAGCAGCTGGGCTTTCCTGCGGGAGTCACGCGTGGATTGAGTTTGCGTTGTGAAACCGGACTGTTCGAGTTTCATCTGGCGGATGCCAACAGCCTGCTATTCGCCCTCGACAATCGCATCTATAGCTTGAGCCGAGCGCCGGGCGCGCTGGCGGCGGCTGGGACGCCAGAGGCGGCGGTGCAGCAGGTGTTGGAGAGTCATTTCGCCGCCGACATGGGGTTCTTGCCTGCTTACTGGAAAGACAAGCGTGCATGGTTGGCGACCGAGTTGAATGCGGCCATCGACGGTTATTTTGCTGCGCCCT
The DNA here is from genome assembly GCA_052390415.1 of Pseudomarimonas sp. Lineage (GTDB taxonomy): Bacteria > Pseudomonadota > Gammaproteobacteria > Xanthomonadales > Xanthomonadaceae > JANNWF01. The sequence continues at coordinate 12,730 of JBQTGY010000059.1, forward strand.
GGCCGACCGACGAACCGCCGCCGATCAATGGCGATCCGCTGACCAACAGTCAGGAATATCCGACACGATTTGCCGTCAGTGCGGCGACGCTTGCGGACGGCAAGGCGCGAGTGAAGGTCGTTTTCGGCGATGCGCATGTGCAGAAGCAGATCGAGTTCTTGCTTCAGCGCGAGTCGGACCAGTGGCGTGTCAGCGATCTGATCTACACCGACGGGCATCGCTTCACCGAAATTCTGGCGGCACGACCGCCGGGCTCCGGTGACGCCGCGCGGTAGCGACACGGCCAGGTGGAGACCGATCCATGCCTGAGCCAACACCGACGACACCGCCGATACCCACTTCGACTGGCGGCGGCTGGCGCATTGCCTATCTGTGCTTGCTCGGCTTCGATGTGCTGATCGCTGCGGTGATCGTGTTTTTCTTTGTGATCGGACTTGCGGATGGCTCGGTGTCAGCCTTCAACGGTCTGTTGTGGCTGGGCATCCTGCTCGGCTTGGCGCTGGTGATCGGCGGTGCGATAACGCTTGAACGTTCGCGGCAGCGTGCTCTGGCGATGTTGTTGCTGTGCATTTTGGCGGTGCCGGGTTTGCTGTTCGGCGCGTTCATGCTGCTGGTTCTGATCCTGCAGCCGCGCTGGAATTAGCCGATTCGCACCCGTGCGTCGGCAGCCTGTAGCGCCTCAATGCCGTCGCGCCAACTCCTGCGCCGGCCGCGGCAGGGCAAACAGAAAGCCCTGACCAATACTGCATTCCAGCCGCATCAGGGCGTCGCATTGCAGCTGGGTCTCGATGCCTTCGGCGATCACTTCCATATCCAGCGAGCCGGCCAAGGCGCGGATGGCGCGCACCACGGCGGCGCTGCTGCCGCTGAGATCGGACTTCAGCTCAGATACGAACGAGCGGTCGATTTTCAACGCGTGCAGCGGAAAGCGATGCAGGTAGGACAGTGAGGAATAACCGGTGCCGAAGTCGTCCAGCGACGTCAGTACGCCGGCATCGCGCAGGCTCAACATGGTGCTGCAGGCCTGCTCGGGATTTTGCAGCAGGGCACCTTCGGTGACCTCCACCCGCACGCGGCTGGGGGGCACTCGGTACGCCCTAATCATTTCGAGCAGGCTCTGCGCGAGGTTGGGCGAACGGAAGTGGCGCGCTGACACGTTGATGCCGACATAGGCGGATGGCTCCGCCAGATCAGGAATGGCGCGCAATACCTGCTCGTACAGTTGCCAATCGATTTGTTCGACATTGCCCGAGTCTTCGGCCACAGCCAGAAATTCGGCCGGCAATAACAGGCCGCGCGAGCTATGTCGCCAGCGCAGCAGCGCTTCGTAACCGAGCACCGTGCCATCGGACAGCCGCACGATGGGTTGCAGATACGGCTCGAACTCATGTCGACCTAGCGCGCGGCGCAGGTCGCTTTCCATGTCGAGCACGTTGAGTGCTTCCTGGCGCAGTTGTTCGTCAAACAACTCGAAGCGCTGGCGGCCGTGCGCCTTGGCCCGATACATGGCGACATCGGCATCGCGCAGCAATTCTTCCGGCCGCGTGTAGCGCGGATGGGTGAGCGCGATGCCAATGCTGGCGGAGGAATAGATTTCCTTGTCACCGATGCGAATCGGGTCGACGAGTGTGGCCAACACGCGACTGGCGATGTGGCTGGCGTCGTCCACGCTGCGGATGTTCTCCAGCAGGATGGTGAACTCATCGCCGCCAAGCCGCGCCACCGAATCGGGCTCGCGCACGCAACTGGCAATCCGCCGGCCGGCTTCGATCAACAGCTGGTCGCCGAGCAAATGGCCGACCGAATCGTTGACGACCTTGAAGCGATCCAGATCGAGAAACAGCACCGCGAACAGCCGCGTTGGATCCTGCTGATAACGGGTCAATGCGCGTTCCAGCCGACCCAACAAGGCGGCGCGATTGGGCAGGCCGGTCAGTGCGTCGTGCAGCGCTTCGTGTTGCAGGCGCGACTCGGCTTGTTCGCGCACCACGATCTGCTGGCGCAAATCGGCATTGGCGAGTTTCAGCTCCTGCGTGCGGTGCTCAACGCGTTTTTCCAGCTCGATATTGGCCTGGCGGAGCCGCTCGTGGGTTTGCCGGCGCTCCAGCGCAGTGGCCACATGGAAGGACGCGAATTGCAGGATCTCCTGCTCGGCCGGACCGTAGTCGCGGTCGCTGTCGTAGCTTTGCACCACCATCACGCCCAGCGCGCGGTTATCCAGCAGCAACGGCACGCCCAACCAGCATTCGGCCAAGGTGCCGAACACCACCATCTCGCCGGCATCGATCAGGGCGCGCATTTCGTCGGCGGTGGCCAGCAGCGGTCGCTGATTTCGCAGCACCCATTCGGTGACGCCGTTGGTGAGCCGGCGCGACAACAGCGCATCGTCGCGCTCGTCGACCAGGTACGGGAAGTGCAACTCGGTGCCATCGTCAGACAGCAGGGCGATAAAAAAATTGCGTGCGTTCAGCAGCCCGGCAACGGCGCTGTGCACGCCGGCATAGAAGCTTTGCACGCTGCCACTTTCGCTGGCCAACTGGGCGATACGGTATTGCGCGGCCTGCAGGCGTTGCGCGCGTTCGCGTTCGCTTACTTCCAGGCGCAACGCGGCATTGGCTTCGGCGAGTTCGTTGGTACGCCGCTGCACGGCGGCTTCGAGATCGTCCTGCGCCTGCTTGTGGGTGACCGCGCTCAGGATGTGTTGGGCGACGTAAGCCAGCAACGAGCGGTCATCCTCGCTGTAGCGCAGGGTCTCGTCGTAACTCTGCACCACCACTGCGCCACGCACGCGGCCACCGTGCAGCATGGGCACGCCTAGCCAATCGACGCATTCGCGACCCAGTCGAACATCGTCGCCCAAGCCCAATTGCCGACGCAGCATCAAACTCGGGCCAAGCAGGGACCTGCCGCTGTGCAGTACCGCAAAGGTCAGGCTGTTCGGATAGTCACTGCCCGCCACCTCCGGCCCCGCTTGCGACATCGACGAGTCGCCATCGTCGGCGTAGTAGGGGAAGTACATGACATCCCGCGCATCGTCGTACAGCGCAATGTAAAAGTTCTTCGCGTAGGTCAGGCGATCGACGATTTGATGCACACGCGCCAACATTTCGCGCAGGTCGAGATCGGAATAGGCAAGGTCGGCGATGGCGTACAGCGCTTGCTGCAAATGTTCGTTGCGATGCGCGGCCTGCGCTTCGCTGCGCAGTTGCCGCATGCTCAGCAGATCGCGCAGGCGCAGGTCGAGCAGATCGATGCAGGCACCGGCGGTGTCGCTGACAGCAAGCGTTGCGAGCGCCTCGACGTCGAAAGTCAGCGCCAGCTCGGCTTGGCCATCCGCCAAGGAAATGACGATGCCATTGGCCGTGGCGTTGTGGTTGTCGGTGGCGCGGATGGTCGCTGGCGAGCCATCCAGCAGGCGAAGTTGCGCCGACTGACAACCGAAATGTGCTGTCGCAAAGCGCGCAGCGACATCGACCAATTCGTCGACATCCAGCCGGCGCGTGGCCAAGGCCCACACCCATTCGTCTGCCGCAGACCAGGATCCGCGCACAGGACATTGAGGTAACAATCGATCCGTCAAGCTCTGCACCGTTCACCTCTTGTGCACACCGTAGCACCGGCGGTCAGGGCTGTCGAAAGAATGGTGGCCTTGCAGGCGCGGCGGAAGCCGCGATGGTCTCAGCGAAGCGGCCCAACGGCGGAAGCCGCGATGCTCTGCACTGATGGAACAGGAGCATCGCGGCTTCCGCCGCTCCTGCATGGCGAAATTCAAAACGCCAGCGTCGCTGCCACCGCGCGTTTCCAGCCGGCGTAGAGGGCTTCCCGCTGGGCGGCATCCATGGCGGGTTCAAAGGTGCGGCCGATTCGCCACTGGGCGGCGATCTGTTCGCGACTGTCCCAGAAGCCCACCGCCAAGCCTGCCAGAAAGGCCGCACCAAGAGCGGTGGTCTCCGAGGTGGCGGCGCGCTCCAGCGGTACGTTGAGCATGTCGGCTTGAAACTGAGCGAGGAAGTCATTGCCGATGGCGGCACCGTCGGCGCGCAGGTGCGTGAGGGCGATGCCGGAATCGGCCTGCATGGCGTCCAGTACGTCGCGGGTTTGATACGCCAGCGACTCCAGCGCGGCGCGCACGATGTGATCGCGTCCGCTGCCACGCGTGAGTCCGAAAATCGCGCCGCGTGCATCGCTGCGCCAATAGGGTGCGCCGAGGCCAACGAATGCCGGCACGCAATACACGCCGTCGGTGGATTCGAGTCGTTCAGCGCAGGCTTGCGACTCGGCGGCGGTGCCGATGATCCGCAAACCATCGCGCAACCATTGCACCGCTGCGCCGGCGATATAGACGCTGCCTTCCAGTGCGTATTCGACCTGACCGCCGACATCCCACGCGATGGTGGTCAGCAAACCATGCTTTGAGTGAACGGCATGCGCGCCGGTGTTCAGCAGCAGAAAACAGCCGGTGCCATAGGTGTTCTTGGCGGTGCCCGGTGCGAAGCAGGCTTGGCCGAACAAGGCGGCCTGTTGATCGCCCGCCATACCCGCGATCGGCACTCGCGCGCCCAACCATTCGACATCGGTAAACGCGTAGATCTCGCTGCAACTGCGCACCGCCGGCAACATGCTCGTGGGCACATCCAGCAAACGCAACAAGTCCGGACACCAGCGCCGCTGGTGAATGTCGTACATCAGGGTGCGCGAGGCATTGCTGATGTCGGTGGCGTGGGTGTGGTCTTCCGACAGGTTCCACAACAACCAGCTGTCGATGCTGCCGAACAACAATTCACCACGCGCGGCACGTTCGCGTGCGCCATCAACATGATCGAGCAGCCACGTGACTTTGGTGCCGGAACAATAGGCATCGATCAACAGCCCGGTGCGCTCTCGCACCAGCGCGTCATGACCTTCCGCCAACAACCGTTCGCAGATCGAACCGGATTGTCGTGACTGCCAGACGATGGCGTGATGGATGGGTTCGCCGCTGACGCGATCCCATACCACCGTGGTCTCGCGTTGGTTGGTGATGCCGATGCCCGCCACCTGAGCCGCATTCACCTGCGCCTTTGCCAGTACCTCGGCCACCGTCAAGCGCACGCTGCGCAGGATCTCCAGCGCGTCGTGTTCAACCCATCCGGGCTGCGGAAAAAACTGCGTCAATTCGCGCTGGGCGATGGCGACGGTGGCGCCCGCGTGATCGAACAGCATCGCCCGTGAGGACGTGGTGCCTTGGTCGATGGCGAGGATGTAGTGTTCGCTGCCCATCGAGTGCCCTCAGGGATTGTCGGCAATCACGCGTGGATCGGCCGCCGCCGCGTTGCGATGCGCCAGCGAACGCTCGGGTGGCCCGAACAGTTGTTCCAGCACACCACGCCAGCCTTGCGCGCGCGCGGCATCGCGAAACATCGCGATCCATTCGTGGAAGGTCAATCGGATCGGATTGTGGCTATGAATCTGGCCGATGATGCCGTAGGCGCAGGGCACCTCGGCGTCTTCCTCGACAAAGGTGCCAAACAGCTTGTCCCAGATGATCAGCACGCCGGCGTAGTTGCGATCAATGTATTTGGCATTGCGCGCGTGGTGTACACGATGATGCGAAGGTGTGTTGAAGACTTTTTCGATCCAGCCAAGCTTGCCGACTGCCTGGGTGTGCACGAAAAACTGGAAGCCCAGGTTGATCGCGACCACCGCCACGATGTAGGTGGGCTCGAATCCGATCCACGCCAACGGCAACCAGAACACCCACATGCCCGAGATCGGATAGGTAAGGCTCTGCCGAAACGCGGTCGACAGATTCAGCCGCTCGGACGAGTGGTGGGTAACGTGCGAAGCCCACATCCAGCGCACGCGGTGATGCGCGCGATGAAACCAGTAGTAGAAAAAATCCTGGGCAACAAACAGCGCGGCGATGGTCAACGCCGAGGCCGATGGCAGCTCGAAAAGCCGGTACTGGTAGACCCAATAAAACAGGCCAATAACCAGCAGCCAGGCCAGTGCGTCCGCCGCTTGATGCAGCAGCGCCAAGCCAGCGTTGGAGAGCGTATCGGTCCAGCTGTACATCGCTGGATTTGATCGGCGCCAATACCAGGCTTCCAGCGCGATCAGGCCCAGAAAGACCGGTGCCATCGCCAGCAGAATCCACTGTTCCATCAGCGGTGCACCTCGTCGGATTCCAACAGCATTGCCATGGTCGCCAGACAACGCCGCATCGCTGCGGTCATGAAAAGGTTCAGCAGCGGCGATGCGAGCGGCCAGGCGAGCGGGCTGGTCAATTCAAAGCGGTAGCGCCACTCAACCGCGGTGCCTTGCGCCACGGCGGTGAAGGACCAATCGGCATGACCCGCACGGACCAGCCAGGAGAACGGCGCGCTCAGGCCGCTCAAGGTGTAGGCATGTCGATGTGGCGGTTCCAGCGCGGTGATGCGCTCCTGCGGTCGCGAGCCATCACTGTTCTCCAACTCACGGGTGCTGCCAACCGCAGGGGGCGCATGCAGAGTCATGCTTCGTATCGACGGAATCGGCCCGAATCCACGGAAAGCCGCAGGAAATCGCAATGGATCAAGACCCAAAGCGAACACCGCCTCGGGGGCGGACTGGAAGCTGTGTTTGGCAATCAGGTCAACGTGCATCACAAGAGTCTGGCGACAGCGGCGGCGAGCGTCCAGTTTGGTGTGGAGCGGTGCGCTTGGAGGTCACCTGCCTTTGGCTCGACACCTCGCGCGGCGATTGCCATATTCCCGCAACCGCTGCGGTCGCAGAGTCTGCAACCGCCCTTCAGATTTCAGATTGCACAAGGCCGATGAAACACGACGACGCCGAGTACGCCTTCCTCGAATTCGAGACCGAACTCGACAACAACGCCGCCAACACCCACATCGGCATGTATCTGGCCTGGGCGGTGCTGAACCGCTTGGTGCCGGAATCGAAGTGGGAAGGCTCGACGTGGGACGTTGCGCTGAACGAGGTACGTGAGCGCCGCAAAACCGGCGGCGAATTCTTGAGCGACCAATGCGACTGCAAGTTGATGAGCGATGACCTCAACGAAGAAGGCAATGCGTTCACCTTGAGTTACTACGGCCGCCAATTCGTGGCCGATTACGAAGCGGTGTTCGCGCAGCAGATTCCCGATACGGGCCACCCCACGGATGATCTGTGTTGTGTGCCCGATACCTGGGAAAACTTCGACCTTTTGCGTCCGCTGCTGGATCGTCGTTTCGCTGAATGGAAGGCGGGTACTGGCAGTTCATCGCTTCCGGACGCGACCGCCGCTTCGATCAAACAACCGTTGACGCTGGAACCGCTTGCGCCGGTGGGCCTATCGGGCCTCGCGACCGAGCCACCACGCGATGCCGAGCCGGCACCTGTCGTTCCAACCGCTGAAAAGCGCGCGACCGTCGCCGAACTGCGCAAGCGCGCCGACGGCGGTGATCGCGAGGCCATGTACGCGTTGGCGATCGAATACCTCACCGGCGAAAGCATCCCGCAAGACTACGCACAGGCGGCCGCGCAGCTGGAGAAGGCGGCTCAGCTCGGCCTGGTTGAAGCCCAATACAACCTGGGCGTGTGCTTTCAGCGCGGTGATGGCAAACCCAAGAGCATCGAGCAAGCCATGCGTTGGTGGGGAATGGCGGCAGAGGCCGGTCATGCGGAAGCGCTGTACATGCTCGGCATGTGCTATCGCGCGGGTGATGGCGTGGCCAAGGATTTCATTGCTTCCAACGCATTGATGCTGATGGCCAAGGCGCGTGGTTCGCGGGATGCGCAGCGCGCCGGCGTGATGGCCGGAAGTTTCGCGGCCTCGATGCTGCTGGCCGAGAAGTTGCGACTGCCCGGCCAACTGATTGCGCAACTGTCCGCCCGCCGCCTCGCGCTGCGTGCAGGTACGGTGGATGACGGGCTGGCGCTATGGCGTGATGCTGCGAACGCCGACAGTCCAAAGGACCCGAACGCAGTGGCGGGGCCGCGAGTCGAATCGTTGGCCACAGCGAATGCTGGTCGCGCGGCGTCATCGGGGCGTACTCACCAGCCGACCGCACAAAGCGAGTCTGCCCACAGTTCAGAACGTCACGCTGCGCCCGCAAAACCCATTGGTCTTCATCATCTTGCGCTAGCCATCGGCAGCTTCGCCTTCATCCTGCTGTTGCTGCTGGCTGGCACCTTGGTGGGCACTCCGCTGAAACTTGCCGCCGTTGCGCTGGCCGTGATCGGTGCCTGGGGCAGTTACGCCACCTGCCACGAACTCGAAGTCTCACCGGTCATGCGTTTTGTATTTACTGCCTTGTCACTGGTGCCGGTGGCGGGCAGCTTTGCTTGCATCGCGGTGTTGCTGCGCTGGGTGCGCAGCAGAAGCGGCGAAGCCTAAGTTGACTGCTGCGGCACAGCGATTCGCGAATCGGCGCGCGCCTGTTTCGTTTGGAGGGCCGCGCTCCCGCGCGGCCCTCCTGCCCAACGTGGCCTCAGCGCCGCAGGCCAACCAGCGCAACTCCAAGCATCCCGGCAAGCATCAGCAGCAAGCTCCATCCCGACAATACCGGTATCGACTGCGGTGGCACGACCTGTACAGCGGAGCCGAAATTGGCCGAGATCGAACAGCCCAACGCATCGATCGCAGTGATGCGGAAGTTGAATGGTCCGACCATGGTTGGCGTTCCCGACAGCACGCCTGTTTGCGGGTTCAGGCTCAAGCCCGCCGGCAAGCTGCCGCTGGTTACGCTGTAGGTATAGGGCGCGGTGCCGCCGGTCGCCGCAACGGTCTGGTTGTACGGTTGCCCGAAGAACATCGACGCGAGGAACGCAGGCGTCAGGCTGAGCTGCGGGCAGTTCGGCCCACCCACCAGGATGGTGTAAGCCTGCGATGCCACGCAGAAATTCACATCCACGGCGGTGATGGTGAAGCCAAACGATCCCACTGTCGTCAAGGCTCCGGCGATTTGACCCGTCGCGGAGTTGAGCAGCAGGCCGGGCGGCAATCCTCCCGCTGTGATGTTGTAGGTATATGGCGATGCGCCCCCGCTGGCGGTCACGATCTGGTTGTAGGCAGAACCGATCGCTCCGCCTGGCAAGGTCGGCGGGGCCAGATTGATGGCAGGACACATCGCCGCGGCAATGATCACTGTGTACGACCGCGAGCGCAGGCAGCCGACAGAATCCGTTGCCGTGATCGTGAACTGGAAGTTACCTAGCGCCGTGGGCGTTCCCGAGATCAGACCCGTGCTTGGATTCAGCAGCAGGCCGGTGGGCAGCGTGCCGGCCGAAACGCTGTAAACGTAGGGTGCCGTGCCATTGCTTGCGGTAATCGTCGCGCTATAAGCCACACCCAGCGTGCCCGACGGCAATACCGTTGGCGTCAGATTGATGATCGGGCAAGCGCCCATCATGCAGCCGCCAACCGCATTGGTATCGAGCGTGACCGCACCGTTGCGAGCCAACACGCGACCGGAGACGCTTGAGCCCGTCGTCACGGTGATGCTGGTAAGCGCAAGGATGTTGCCTTCAAACGCGGTGCCGGTGCCCAAGGTCGCCGAACTGCCAACCTGCCAGAACACGCGGCAGCCACTTCCGCCATTGATAAGAACGACCGCCGCGTTGCTGGCTGTGGTCAGGGTGCTGCCGATCTGGAAGATGAACACTGCATTCGGATCGCCTTGCGCGTCCAAACTCAGAATGCCAGTCAGCTGCGCCGAATTTGCAAAGCAGTAGACGCCGGGCGTCAGCACCAGCCCGCCCAAGTCGGTGCCGGTCAGCGACGTGCCGCAGGCTTGTCCGGCCGCATTGTTGTAAGCCGTGGTCAGGTCGCTCTGCGCTTGCTGGGCGACCGCATCGCCGGCATGCAACGTGCCGGTGATGCTGCCGGGAGGAAAGCCGCTGATCGAGCTGGCCGTGCCCGGCCAAAGACCCAGGTCGCCGGTGACCACCGAGGCTCCAGTATTGGTGACCGCTGAGCCGCCCAATACTGAAAAGGCGGCGGCGGTACCGAGCGGCGGCATGGTTTGCGCCGTTGCGGAAGCGCTTGCTGTCAGCAACAGGATGGCGGCAGCGGATGCGCGCAGGCATCCGAGTATCGAACGGGTCGCGAGCATCTGCATCTTCTCCCTCAAAACCCACTCCGGCCCAGTGCCGCGCGACGAGCCGCGAAATCGGTGCTCGTCCACGTCATGGAGTGCCGCAAGTCCATGACTAATTCCAGCCTCGCGCAAAGCCAATAGCGCGTCTGTGCGGAAACATACGAAGGCATAAATGCAGCAGCGGCTGCCCGCTGCGTGCTTCACCGAACCGACGGCATCACATTGGCAGGCGATGCTGTCGCTATCGCGTTGTCACACCGACAGGTGCGCAGCGCGACCGCAGCTTCACCTCACCGCAGGAACACACCGCATGACCACCTCGACCCCTTCAACCCAGATCATTCCCTCCGGTACTGCTGTTGGGCGCGCGATGGAGAGCGCCTCTGGTGCCGTTCATCGCGCAACGGACAGCGTGTCCAACGCTGCCCATTCGGCCTACGAAAGCGCGACCAGTGGTGCTCGCCATGCTGTGGAAAGTGTTTCCGATGCCGCGACGCATGTGGCGGCGATCATGGAGTCAGGCGGAGAGCACCTGAAGCATGCAGGCAAGCGCTTGGGCAGCAATCTGCAAACGCAGTTGCACAAGCGTCCCTTCACCACGGTGGCGATCGCCATTGGTGCCGGTTACCTGCTGAGCTGGTTGCTGCGTCCGCGCTGAGGTTGCTCTCTGGTCGCGGTCATCAGCGCGTGTGCTCAACCGCACAGACCTTCATCAGTGGCTGGGGCAACTTGAGCGCAGGATGCCCGTCGGGCTATCCCGGCGGGTGCCGCTTGGCGCGCGATCCGCCTTGCATCACCAATGTGGGAGAAAGCTATGAACCTCATCATCAAGTCACTGGTTGCCACGGGGGCGCTGCTGCTCTCCGCGCAGGCTTCGGCGGCGATCACGTTTTATGAAGGCGAGGGCTTCCGTGGGCGAGCGATATCGTCGCAGCGAGCGGTGCCCAATTTTGGTCGGGAGTACAACGACTTCGCGTCCTCGATCGTCGTCGATCGGGGTCATTGGGAAGTGTGCGATGACGTGCGGTTCGGCGGCACCTGCGTGGTGTTGGGACCGGGCAGTTACGACTCGTTGCGCGGCATCCGCCTGGACAACCGGATCTCCTCGGTTCGTCCGGCAAACGCCAGGCAGCACCAGAATCGAATTCCCGCACCGTTGGCCGAGCCCAATTACGAGTATCGCCGGCGCCCCAACGAGCGCACCTATACAGCCAACGTCACCTCGGTGCGCGCGGTGCTAGGGCAAGGACAGCAACGTTGCTGGATCGAGCGCGATCGCTACGAACAGTCACGTGGCGGCCGCAACAAGGAAGTGCAGGGAGCGATTGCCGGCGCGATCATCGGTGGCATTCTTGGCCACCAGATCGGTGATGGTCGTGGCCGTGATGCAGCAACCGTAGGCGGCGCAGTGGCAGGCGCTGTGGTCGGCAGCCGAGCAGGCCGTGAACGCGACGAGCGTGGCTACGAGCGCGGTGTGCAGCGCTGCGAAACCCAGTACAGCGGCGCGCCGCAATACTGGGACGTCAGCTACGACTATCGCGGCGTGGAGCACTGGGTGCGGATGAGCTATCCACCGGGTGCCACCATCGCTGTCAATCGTAATGGCGAGCCGCGTCAGTAATTGAAAGCAGCGGGATGGCGGCATCGCGCGAAGCGGTGCCGCCTTGTGCAATCGTTCCGGCAAAAGAGTGTCGTGGATCGCGCGGCGGGTGTGGTGCATTGTGATTTTCGGTTGATCTTGACATCCACCGAACACGCTCATCCAGAGCAGCCGCGCAGGAGCGCGGCCCTCCATTCGCTCGCAAGCGTTCACCCCAATCCGAGCCCGCCGTTGGAGGGCGTCGCTCCTGCGACGCCGCTTCTGAAGCGGCAGAGAACCGCGATTGACGGCGTGCAATCGGCCCAACAATTGCGATGCGCTCTGGATTTCTCGCCTACCCCTCAAACCCGTTGCGGAACACCAACGCCAGGTTTTGCAGTTCGTAAGCACCCACATCGACCGCGCCGAAGCGTGGCAGGCCACGTTGGTCAGTCGCCAATGCGCCGGTCGCTGTACCGGCATTGATCGCCGGCGAGCCCACCGGCAGTGCCATTGTTTCCGTCGGTCCGCCATTGTTGGCCGGCGCCAGCGTCAGCGCATCGGCAAATTGGCTGCCGGGGCTGACTGGCAATTCCTGTTGACCACTGCCAGGCCGCACCATCGGCCATTGTTGGTTGTTGCTGCCATTGGCCACCGGGTTGAGCATCGCCCATGGGTTGAATGCATTGCCGCCGATGTTGTTGCGGAAGATGGTGTTGCGCAAGGTGATCGGTGCATTGGCCGGGTTGGCGATGCCACCAGCAAAACACACCGGGCAGTCGGCGCGGTTGTCGGCGATGGTCAGGTTCTGCAGCAGCAGTGGATTGCTGCCCTGCAAGTTCATCGCACCACCCAAACCGGTACGCGCCACGTTGCCGACGAAGGTGCTGTTGATGATCTCGCCACCGACCCGCATCAGGCCGTTGCCGGTTTGATGGTCGAACAGGGACAAACCAGCAAAGCCGACCGCTTGATTGGCGCGAAAGGTCGAGTTGCGGATCGACACCGGACCGCCCTGGATGTAGGCGCCGCCGGTGTGTTGATCGGTGCCCCGCTGGTTATTGCTTTCTATCGTGCTTTGCCAGATGCGGGTGATGCTGGTCTGGTCGTAGACCGTGGTGAACAGACCGGCACCGAAGGCATTGCTGTCGTTGGCAATCAGGTCGGTGCGACACAGGCTGAGCTCGCGGGTGTCGCCATCCACCGCCATCGCGCCGCCGTTGCCACCACTGCCCGGATTGCCACCATCGCCGGTGGCGACGTTTTTGGCCAGTTGGCTGTCGTAGAAACGCAGCGTTTGTGTGCCTAGCCCGTAGAACCCACCGCCATTGCTGGCCTCGTTACCGAAAAAATCGCAGCGCACACACATGAACTCGCGGTGGCCCAACAAATAGACCGCACCACCACCGCCATCCTGCGCCACCTCGATGGCGTCGTTGTTGTTGAACTCGACGTCAAATACGTGCAGCCGCACGGCGCGAAACGGCTCGTTGCCGTGGTCGTTCAAGATCGCCCCGCCCGAACGCGCGAACTGATCACCAACCGCAGTGCGCGCGTTGCCGGAGACCAGGCGCAGGTTCTTCAGGGTGATGGTGAAGTCGCTGAGCAGGGTCGGATTGCTGATCTCCATCACCCGCACCAGCCCACCACCCGACAGCACCGCGCCACCGCCATCCAGACTGACCGCGCGGGTCAATCGCAGGCTCTGGTCGAGCAGCAAGGTGCTGCTGCCGATGTTGAGTCGCACTTCACTTGCTGTATCCAGCGCCTGCTGCAATTGCAAACGCGTCACGCTGCCCGCACTGCCGTTGCCCAGCACTTGCGGATTGGTTTGCTGCGGCGTGGGTGGGGTGGTGCAATCAAAGCTTCCCGCATGCGAATGGGCAGCCATCGCGAGCAGACCCAGCACGAGGGCAAATCGCCGAGATTCGCGAAACAAGTCAGTCACGGATCGGTGAGTGCGTGAGCGCAGATGCATGGGCGGACTCCTGCGGGAAACGGGTGACGATTGGCCGTGATAGTTCAGCACGAACACCGCAGCCGCGCCTTGCAGCAGTCCCGATCTTCGCCGCATGCGCTGAAGTGTCCCTGGCGTCCGGATGTTGGTTCGCATTGCTCGCGACAGCATGCCGGCCGAGAATAACGAGGCGCTGCGCGCGCCGCTACGAGGAAAGTCATGGGTCGCGGATGGTCGATGGTCATAGGCATTGCCTGCTTGCTGGGTGCGGCGTACCTCGGCAAACAGTCGATCGAATTCAGACGTCACGGCGAGGTCGTGATCGGCACCGTGTTGAGCGTCGATGCCAAGCTGTCCACCGATAAAGAAGGCGTCGACTACTCCGAGCGTGCGATCGTGAACTACACGCCCAAGGCCGGCGGCGGACCCTTCACCCTCAAGACCGGCTGGGCTACCGCCTGGTTCAGCTCAACCAAACCCGGCGACCCGGTCTCGGTGCGTTATTTGCCTGAGAACCCCGAGGAAGCGCGCGAAGACAGCCTGTTCCTGGATTGGGCGGGCCCGCTGGCGCTGTTGGTGTTTGGTATCGCCGGCATTGCTGGCAAGTTGCAGGAGGGCGGTCGGGAGACGGTGTGGTGGCGCAGCGGCACTGATGACTGAGTGATCGTGCATTTAGACTTTTCGGCATACCAATCAAGAACGATTTTTGGAGCACACCCTTGGCCGCAACAAAATTCCGTCACCCATCGGCCGTCAAGAACCAAGGGCCGCCGGCAGGCCTTGGTTGGACCTTGATCGTGTTCGGACTGTTTTTCATGAGCGTGGTGGTATTCAAGGACGCCCCACTCGCCTTGTTCGGTCAGTTGACGGAGGGAGAGATCGTCAAGATCACCGAACGCAGCACCACCGGCAGCAAATCACCGCGCCGTTCGGGAGAGTCACTTGGCGCCTACCGGAAGCGGTCGAAAGAGGCCGGTGTTTCGTACCTTTTGAGCGTGCGCTTCACCCCGGCTGGCGAGCAACCCATCGAGATAGAAACCAAGGCGACGTATGGCTTCTCCGAACAGGTCGGCGACAAGGTGCAGATGATTTACCTGCCCAGCCGGCTGCAGGGTGCCGAGATCTATTCGCTCAAACAGCTCTGGCTGCCACTGGCCACCGGCGTGATTGTCTCGACACTGTGCTTGTTGGGCGGCGGCCTGATCTTGCGTATCAGGCGCAAGTACCGCCCGGCGCAACCGACCGGGGCGCAATGACCGCGGGGTATTGCTCCGCCCGGCCAGCACGTTGATCGGAGCGCCTCAAGACGCCGCTTCGCGGGACCACCCTGAGGATGCAGTGGGTTGCGCGTGTTGCGCCCTAGCTCAGCGGCCATTAACCCGGACATTTCATGAGGTCGCGTGAAAACGCCCGAACTTCGTTGGTGCGCCTCGTCAAAAGTGATGAATCTCAAAATGACAAAGTGGTCGCTGCGTTTTCCCGCTGGCACGATGCTCACTTGGTCTTTGCGGCCATCGCTGCGTTGCGCCTCGCCGCAATGGGCCCACCATTCCGACTCGGCGCGCCTTGCGCTGGCCGCAAATCCGCTCGGGGCAACAGCCCCGCGTAGCGGCGAAGCCGCCGAACGTGATCACTCGCGCCC
>JBQTGY010000060.1:0-54310 GCA_052390415.1 Pseudomarimonas sp.
GGGGGGGGGGGGTGGGGGGGGGGGGGTTTCCTGGTTCGTAGTACGCAGCTTCAGTGGGGCTGACCACATGGCACGCCAGCCCCCAGTCCCCAGCCCCCAGTCCCGCTTCAACAAGATCAAGGAAACAACATCCGCTTGCTCCACTCCCCATCTGCGCCGCGCTCATACAGATAGCGCTCGTGCAGACGGAATTCGGCGCCGAACCAGAGTTCGATCCGATCCGGGACCACGCGAAAGCCTGACCAGTGCGGTGGCCGCGGTACCGGCAGATTGGCGTAGCGCTTTTCGATTTCGTCGATGCGGGCGTCAAAGGCGGCGCGGGAGGCCAGGGTCGCGGATTGATCGGAGGCCCATGCGCCGATCTGACTCATGCGTGGGCGCGAGCTGAAGTAAGCATCGGCCTCAGCATCGCTCACTGTCTCCACCTCGCCCTCAAAGCGTGCCTGCACGCCGTGATCGATGTGCCGCCAATGGAACAGCAGCGCTGCCTGGCGATGGGCCAGCAACTCTTGACCCTTCTGACTGCGGAAGTTGGTATAGAAAACCAGGCCGCGTTCGTCGTGGCCTTTCAGCAAAACGGTGCGCGCCGAAATGCGGCCTGCGGGCGTGCTGGTAGCGACGGTCATTGCAGTGGGTTCGGGATCACCGCTGGCACGGGCACGATCAAGCAGGTCACGAAAGGCGACCAGGGCCTCGGCGTAATAGTCGGTCAAGGGTCTCTCCTAACTTGTATCGCGGAATCCATGGCCTGCGACCGCGATCAGACGGTGGAGACAGCCTGCGCCAAGTGTGCAAACGCGGCCTCGACGCCCTCACCTGTGCCCGCCGACACGAAAAAGGCAGGAATGTTCGGTGCCAACATGGCTGCCACGTCAGCCGAACAAACGGCGCCATCGAATTGGTTGAGGATCAGCACCTGTGGTCGCTCACCGATCAATTTGGCCGCCATCTGCCCGACCTGCAAGGCCGCCTGGATGCTCTCGTGATTGCCGGCATCGGCAATCAGCGCAAAACCATCGGCGTGGGCGAGAAATGCCTGACTGAGCGAATCCAGTGAAGAACGTCCGCGCAAATCCCACAGTGCACACGGGATGTTGCCTTCCGGGGCGGTCCAGTAGTGCACCCAGAGCCCATCCGGCCGCGCCGCCGGCGACGCGCCCAAGCGAGCGGCAATTGCGGACTTGCCAACGCCTGAGTCACCCAACAGACAAAGTTTGCGAACGTGGTCGGACATCGAGGACGGTAGGTGGGCGGAAGGTACGAGATGACACAATGCAGACGCGGCCCACGGACTATAGCAAAGCTGCCGCAGCAGGCTGGTCCCAGGGTCCGTTGACATACTCGGAGCCGCTCGCGCCGGGGCTGTCAACAGCCCCTAGCACGGCGGCGTAACCCTCAACGAAGCTGGGATGGCGGAGCCGAAAGCCGCCCGCGCGCAAGCGCAGGTTGCTCACTCGACGCCCGTGTTCAGACATTGGCTTGCATGACTTCGCCGCGCCCTCGTCGCCGACCGCGGTTAGCTGCATCGCTCGCCGAAGATGTGCAAGCACCACGTCATCGCGGGCGGGCGCATCGTCACTGACACACAGCAGGCTCGGCGGCTGCGGCATCCGCAACACATGCAAAAGCGCGCCAGCGGCGTCATCGACATGAATGCGATTGCCCCAGCGTGCCGAGCCTGTTTCGCCCGCGCGCGCGCGTTCCAACATACTTTCGCGACCGGGGCCATAGAGACCGCTGAGGCGTGACACGGTTGCCTGCGGCGCGAGTTCGTGTGCCTGCTGCTCCGCGCGCAGCAATATCTGCCCGTTGAAAGCCGTGGGCTGGGTGATGCTGGTTTCGTCCACCCAGCCACCCGCGTCTTCGCCATAAACCGCAGTACTGGAAGCAAACACCACGCGCGCGCGCGCTGATGAAACACCTTCGAAGAGGCACCTGAAGCCATCGACATAGGCGAGCTGGTAGGCCTGCACATTGCGCGCGTCCGCACTCACCAGATAGGCGATCGCATCGAAGCCACCTTGCAGCAATCCGGGTGGCAGCGGCCTGGCAAGATCGACGGCGACGGCCTTGAAACAAGCGGGCAAACCATCGACCCGCCGCCGCAGCGCCACGACGCTGCCGCCTTGCGCGCACCACAAATGACCCAGACGGGTACCCAGATCGCCGCAGCCGGCGATCAACAGTCGCATCAGGCCGCAGCTGGCATCGCTTCGCGGCGCACCGGTCGTGGCAGATAGCGCAACCAGATCAGCCACACCGCCAGTGCATCCAGCACGATCAGCGCCTGCCACAGGTACAGGTGAAACCAGTCGAAGGCGACTTGGCTGTACTGGCCCATGTAGAACAACGAAATGATCCGCACCAGATTCAATGCCTGAATCGCGAAGAAGCCGATCACCAGCCCGACCAGCTTGTGTTTCCAGGGCGCCGGAAACGCCAACACCGCGGCGACCAGGATGATCACCGCTTCAATGCCATCGCAACCGGGTGCGATCGCCACCGCAAAGCCGTTGCTCAAGCTGCGGATGACGACGCCTTCGGTGGCGACGTTGGCGTCAAACAGCGTAATCAGCCAACCGCTGACATCGGCCAACAGACCGGTGAATGGCAGGGTGAAATGTTCGCGGGCAAAGTTGGTAATGCGAAAACCAAACAGCGCGACCAGCAGGGTGACAAACAGCAAAAAGAAACGAAGCATCGTGGATGAGATGGATTGCGATGAGGCAAATGCTAGCATCCAAGCATGAATCCAGCTCCCAATCTGACCTTTGTCGGCCCGATGGGCGCGGGCAAGACTTCGATAGGCCGACGCGTGGCTGATCGCTTGGGCTTGCGTTTCGTCGATGCCGATCAATGGATCGAACAGCAACTTGGTGTGTCGATTGCCACCATTTTTGAGCTTGAGGGCGAAGCCGGGTTTCGCCGCCGCGAGCGCGACGCGCTGACCGCACTGTGCGCCAGCGAAGGCCAGCTCATCGCCACCGGCGGCGGCGCCGTTCTCGATCCAGACAACCGCAGCTGCCTCGCGGCCAATGCCTATGTGGTGTGGTTGCGGGTATCGGTCGATCAACAGCTGGAGCGTTTGGCGCGAGAT
The DNA here is from genome assembly GCA_052390415.1 of Pseudomarimonas sp. Classification (GTDB taxonomy): domain Bacteria; phylum Pseudomonadota; class Gammaproteobacteria; order Xanthomonadales; family Xanthomonadaceae; genus JANNWF01. The sequence continues at coordinate 3,098 of JBQTGY010000060.1, forward strand.
CGCAGCCGGCCGTTGCTGGCTGCCGTGGATCGTCGGCAACGCCTGGAGACCATGGCGCTGGTGCGTAATCCCCTGTATGCCTCGTTGGCTGACTACGTATTCGAGTCGGATAGCCGCAAAGTCAGCGCCGCAGCGGATCGTTTGGCCAGCGCGCTGAGGCAGCGCTGGCAGCGGATCGAGGCCGCGGCATGAGTGCAATCCGAGAGGTCGACGTTGCCTTGGGTGCGCGGCGCTATCCAATTCACATCGGTGCCGGTTTGCTCGACGATGGCGAGCTGTTGCGGCGATTCGTTCGCGGCAAACATGTGTTGGTGATATCTGACGCCAATGTCGCGCCGCATTACCTGTCCAAGGTAAGCACGGCACTGCAGGGGCTCACTCAACGCAACCTGATCCTGCCGCCGGGTGAACAGGAAAAAACGCTCGCCCGCTTTGCCGAGGTGATGTCGGCGCTCAGTGAAATGGGTGCCAGCCGCGACGCCACCCTGATCGCACTGGGTGGCGGCGTGGTCGGCGACCTGACCGGCTTTGCTGCGGCCTGCTGGATGCGCGGTGTGCGCTTTGTGCAATTGCCCACCAGCTTGCTCGCGATGGTTGATTCGTCGGTCGGTGGCAAGACGGCGGTGGACCTGCCGGCTGGCAAGAATCTGGTGGGTGCGTTTCATCAGCCGAGTGGCGTGATCGCCGATATCAACACCTTGGCGACCCTGCCAAACCGTGAGTTGCAGGCCGGATTTGCGGAAGTCATCAAGTACGGCGCGCTGGGCGACAGCGATTTTTTCGCTTGGCTGGAGGCCCATGCCGACGCACTGTTGGCGGCGGATGCCGATGCCATCGGCCAAGCCATTGAACGCTGCTGCCGACACAAGGCCGGGATCGTCGCTCGCGATGAAACCGAACAAGGCGAACGCGCCCTGCTCAATTTTGGCCACACGTTTGGGCATGCCATCGAAGTCGAGGCCGGCTTTGGAACTGTCTTGCACGGCGAAGCCGTGGCTATCGGAATGGCCTGCGCCGCGCGCTTGTCGGCCGATTTGGGGCGCGCGTCAGCGGCGGACTCCACACGATTGATCCAGCTGCTGGTGCGTTTTGGGTTGCCGACGAACCTGCCATCGGGACTGCAACCCTCGCGCCTGCTCGCCGCCATGCGCCTGGACAAAAAGGCCGTGTCCGGGCAAGTCCGATTGATCCTGTGGCGTGGCGTGGGCTCGGCCGAGATCGTCGACGGCGTCAGCGATGCCGACGTGCTCAACGTGCTTGGTGACTGAAATCGCCGTCATGTCGTTCGATCAACGCCAGGTCAACACGCGCCATACATGGGTTGGCCCCACGTAAACTAGTGGTATGCGCATTTATCTTCAGCAGCGACCGCTTGCCGGCGAACAACCCCGCTTCTATTCGCTCAGCCTTGCCCAGGACCTGCTCGGCGGCTGGGTGTTGCTGCGCGAATGGGGACAACCCGGCGGCCGCAACTCGGCCAAGCGTGAGCTGTTCCTGGATCGCGACGACGCCATCAAGGCGCTGTCGTCGGCCCGCGACAGCCAACTCAAACGCGGATTTCAAGTGATGTTCGCGCAAGGCATGGACGCGCCGCGGTAGCGGCCCACCGCCTGTACTTCCCCAACGGAGTTAAGTCTTGAGCCCCAAGAATGACCGCTTTATGCGCGCGCTGCGCCGTGAGCCAGTCGACGCCACGCCAGTCTGGATCATGCGTCAGGCCGGTCGTTATCTGCCGGAGTACCGGGCCACCCGCTCCCGCGCTGGCAGCTTTCTCGCGTTGGCGAAGACGCCTGAGCTCGCCTGCGAAGTGACCTTGCAGCCTCTGGATCGATTTGCACTGGATGCCGCGATCCTGTTTTCCGACATCCTCACCGTGCCGGATGCCATGGGTCTGGGCTTGTACTTTGCCGATGGCGAAGGCCCAAAGTTCGAGCGACCCATCCGCAGCGAAAGTGATATCGCCAAGCTGGCGGTTCCCGACATGGAAGGCGAACTGCGTTATGTGATGGACGCGGTGCGTTTGATTCGCCGCGAGCTCAATGAACGTGTACCGCTGATCGGGTTTTCCGGCAGCCCGTGGACCTTGGCTTGTTACATGATCGAAGGCGGCGGTAGCGACACCTTTTCCAGGATCAAGTCGATGGCCTGGAGCCAGCCAGCCCTGTTGCATCGCTTGCTGGAAGTTGTCACCGAGGCCGTGATCGCTTACCTGTCCGCGCAACGCGCCGCCGGTGCGCAGGCCCTACAGATATTTGATACCTGGGGCGGCGTGTTGTCGCCACCGCTGTATCGCGAGTTTTCGCTGCGCTATCTCAATCGAATTGCCGCCACCCTGCCACGCGGTGAAGGTGCCGAGCGCACGCCATTGATCGTGTTTGGCAAGGGCAATGCCCCGTATCTGGAAGAACTCGCCACAGGCGGTGCCGAGTGTGTGGGTGTTGACTGGCTGGTGACACTGGAAGAAGCTCGCCGCCGCACCGGCGGCCGTGTCGCTCTGCAAGGCAACCTTGACCCGACCGTCCTGCACGCGCCCATTGAAGCCATCCGCCGCGAAGTCAAAGCGGCTTTGGCCAGCTATGGCACTGGGCCGGGCCAAATCTTCAATCTGGGTCATGGGGTGACGCCGGACATCCAGCCCGAGCATGTGGGGGCGTTGGTGGATGCGGTGCATGAGTTCAGCAAATTGGGGTGAGTTTTCGCCGCACCGCGGCATGCGATGCACAAAGCTCTAGCTTCTCTCGCTCTTGATGGCTCTCCGCACGGTTTCGTCCGCCTACGGCGGCGGTCGAGTCACTTTTCTTTGAGTCGCCAAAGAAAAGTGACTCGGCCACCGCTGAGGTGGACGAAACCTTGCGACAAGCTAATGAGCAAGCGAGAGAAGCAAGAACTGGATTTCCGGCCTACGCCGGAATGACGAGCACTACCTGGATTCTGACCCCCTCGGAATCACGGCCATTTACTGGACCTCGGCCAAAGCCGAATCAACACCGCCGCTACCCCGCCGCATCAAACGCCAACCGCATCCACCCCTCCAACTCCGCGTCCACATCACCTACCGAGCCCAATCGTACGCTGGCCTGGCACATGCCACCCGGTGGCAAAATCTTCAGGCGTGGGGTGGCGGTGAAGGACTTGTAGTTGAGGCCGATCTCGATCAAGTCGCGGGTAGCGGGTCCGACGGTGGCAAACTGTTTCTTGCGGCGCAGGCTGACGTTGGCCTTTTTCGGTGCGATTTCGAATTCGCCGAAGCCCGCCACCATGTGCAAGATCGCGTCGTGCACTGGTCGCAGCGCGGCCTTGGGGCCGATGTAGATGGCGTCCAGTGGATCGCCCGCTTCCGCAGCAGCAGCGCCTTCAGGTGCTGGCCCGAGGCCAGCGACCGGGTTGCTCATCACGTGGATGACAGTGTTGGCGTCGCCGTGGCCGAGTCCGAATTGCTGCATCAGCCAGCTGCGCTTTTCGCCATGTTTGACGGTCCCGCTGGCCGCTACGGCGGCGTGCAGTTCAGCGAGTGATTTGCCGGTTTTCTTCTGGATGTTGCCGAGCTGGGTAAGCAGGGCGGCTTGCGGATCAGCCATGACGTTCTCCTGGTGGTGGCGGTTCAGACGACGATCACTCAACGACGATCACTCAACGACGATCCAGCGGCCAGTGTTCGGTGCGCGTGCGCGCCGGCAACACGAATTCCATGTTCGCAAACATCCAATACATCAGCCGGGTGCCGAAGGAAGGGCGGCCGGTCTCGCAGATGGCCTTGAGGGAATTCAGGATCATGTTGCCGCCGCCTTGCATGTCCTTCGCGGTCTTGCTGCCTACCGGGATCTGGTTGACCCGCAGGGTGACTTCGACCCCGTCACCAACCTGTTTCAGCTCATAGCTGACTTCGCAGACCGGGTCGTCGTATTGGGTGAAGCGGTGGGTGTGCACGAAGCGGTGCGGTGGCTCGAAGACACGCACTTCGCCGTCGACCATGACGTGTTTGCCTGAGCCTGTCCGCATCTGCATGCGTGCGCCGGGCACCAGTCCACTGGTGTGCAGCCATGCGTTGAACACCGCACCTTGCGCCTCGCCGGTTTTGGTCAGTTCGTGCCAGACACGTTCGATCTTGGCCTTGACGAAGATGCGGAACACCGCTTCCGTAGTGTTGGTTTCAGGCACGACGACCCTCCTTTTTTTTCGGTGGCAACACATTCGATGCCAACACGTTCGATGCCATCAGGGGCAGCACTTCGGCGCCTTCGGCGTCGTACTTCAAACGGGTCAGGCGCGATGCCCAGATCACGCTGAATTCGCTGGTCCAGCGTTCGTGGATCAGCTGGATGGGCGTTGGATCGAACCACAGCCGCCGCTCGCGGCCATCGCGCTGCGAGATCACCAAACCGCCGCGCTCCAGCGCCGCCAGATGTTTCATCACTGCGAAGCGGCCGATATCGGCGCCGATGTGGGCGCACAGTTGGCCGAGGTTGATTCCGGGCGTCCGTTTGAGCGCATCCAGCATGCGCCGACGTAGCCCCGAGCTGAGCGCGAAAAAAGTCGCGTCGAGGGCATCGGACTCATCGGGAGCACTGATCGGCGGCTTCATATGTGACTTTATGGTCACATATGTTTTGTGTGCCTTCAACTGTTTCCAGAGGCCAGAAATGCACGTGCCCGCGGACGTCAACCGTCCGCGGGCACGGCGAGTGCATCGTTAATTACTTGACGCTGGCTTACTTGACATCAAATCCACGGCGCTCCAGCAACGGCTTGATATCCGGATCGCGACCGGCGAAGTCGCGGAACAGCTGCATGGCATCGGCACTGCCACCGCGCGACAACAAGGTCTTGCGGAAGTGATCGCCATTGGCGCGGGTCAGGCCACCGTTTTCCTTCATCCACTTGACGCTGTCGGCATCCAGCACTTCGCTCCAGATGTAGGAGTAATAACCGGCCGAATAACCGCCGATGATGTGCGAGAAGTAGGTCGAGCGGTAACGCGGCGGCACCAGGTCATAGTCGAGGCCGGCTTTCTTGAGCGCTTCGGCTTCAAACGCGATCACGTCGGTCGGCACCTGCTCCAGGGTCACCTGATGCAGCGACTGGTCGAGCATCGAAGAGGCCAGATATTCGGTGCTGGCGAAACCCTGATTGAACTGCTCGGCGGCGATGACCTTGTCCAGCAATTCCTGCGGGATGGGCTCACCGGTTTCATGATGTTTGGCGTAATTGGCCAGCACCGACGGCCAGGTCGCCCACATCTCGTTGACCTGCGACGGATATTCGACGAAGTCACGCGGCACCGACGTGCCCGAGAAACGCGGGTACTTCACCTTCGAGAACATGCCGTGCAGCGCATGACCGAACTCGTGGAACATGGTGGTGACTTCGTCAAACGTCATCAGGGTGGGCTGACCATCGGCCGGCTTTGGAATGTTCTGATGGTTGGCTACCACCGGCTTCTCATTCAGCAGGTCGCTCTGGCTGACGTAAGCATTCATCCACGCACCACCGCGCTTGGACGGACGCGCGTAGAAGTCACCCACGAACAGGGCCAGTGATGTGCCGTCCGCATCAAACACTTCCCAGGCGCGCGCATCCGGATGATAGACCGGCAAGTCGGGACGCGGCTTGAAGGTCAGGCCGTAGACTTCCTTGGCGGCGAAGAAGACACCGTTTTCGAGCACGTTGTTGAGTTCGAAGTAAGGCTTCAATTGGCTTTCGTCGAAGCTGTAACGCTCCTGCCGAACCTTGTTGGCGTAGAAGTCCCAATCCCAGGCGGCCAGCTTGAAACCGCCATGCTTTTTATCGGCATGTTCCTTGTCGATGAGCTTCTGCATGTCGGCCGCTTCACGGCGGGCATTGGCGACCGCTGCCGGTGCCAGGCGTCCAAGCATCGAGTTGACCGCTTCCGGTGTCGCTGCCGTGGCATCTTCCAGCGTGTAAGCGGCGTGGTTGGCGTAGCCCAACAGCTGCGCGCGCTCGGCGCGCAGCTTGATGACCTTGGCCAGCACTTCGCGATTGTCGAACTCGCCGCCCTGGCTGCCACGTTTCAAGGAGGCTTCCAGGATGCGCTGGCGGCTGGCGCGGTTGGTCAGGTCGGTCAGCGGCGGTTGGCCCGAGGTGTTCTGCAGGGCGATCAGGAACTTGCCTTCCTTGCCCGCGTCTTTGGCGGCCTTGGCGGCGGCAGAAATCGCCTCTTCGCTCATGCCGGCCAGTTCTTCGACGCTGTCAAACACGACGGCTGACGCATTCACTTCTTTCAACACGTTCTGACTGAACTTGGTCTGCAGCGTCGCCAGTTCGGCGTTCATCGCCTTCAGCTGTTCCTTCTGCGCGGCGTCGAGCTTGGCGCCCGCGCGCACAAAATCGGTGTGGTAGCGCTCCAGCAGACGCAGCGATTCCGGGTCCAGACCCAACTCGGCGCGCTTGTCGTACAGGGAGGTGATGCGCGCGAACAGCTTGTCGTTCAGCGCGATGGCGTCGCCGTGCGCAGACAGCTTGGGCGCCATGTCGGCCTGAATGGCTTGGCGGGTGTCGTTGGTATCGGCACCGGCCAGATTGAAGAACACCGAACTGGTGCGATCCAGCATCCGGCCGGAGCGCTCGATGGCGACCACGGTGTTCTCGAACGTCGCCGGTTCAGCGTTGTCGGCGATCGCGTTGATCTCGGCCAACTGCTCGGCCATGCCGCGCTCCAGCGCCGGCGCAAAGTCTTCGTCACGGATCTGATCGAAGGCCGGATAGGCGTATTGCAGGCTGCTCACTTCGAAAAAAGGATTGGCACGCTCGGCCTTGGCGGGCTCGGTGACCTTGGTGGTGGTCACTTCCGGCGCGGGTGGCGTGCCACATCCGGCGAGTGTTCCGAGGGCGATTGCAAGCGCCACCGCGAGCGGCTTTTTCATGGGTGTTTCCTTGACTGAAGTCTGAATGGACCGCGAAGGCTACCCGATTCAGCGGTTTCCGGCCTGTGCTGGAGGGCATGCCCGTTCGATCGCGGCCAACAATTGCGCCGCGCTGACGGGCTTGCGCAAGAACGCAACCATCCCCGCGCGGAGGCATTCGCTTTCTGCCTGCGGGTCAGCGCGGGCAGAGAGACCGATCAATGGCATGTGCGGTGCCTGCGCCCGCAACATCGGCGCCAGACTGAGTCCATCAAGACCGGGCAGATCCAGATCAATGAATGCCAGCTCACACGGCGTTGCAGCCACTTCGGCAAGCGCTGCGAGTGCGTGCGGCGCGTGGATGACGCGATGACCCAGCGATGCCAGCAATTCACTGATCACCTCGGCCACCATCCGGTCGTCTTCCACCAACAAAATGTCGCGTGAATCCGCGGCCGACGTTTGCAAGGCCGAGTCCGGCTTCCGCTCGGATGCCTCAATGGCCTTGGTCACTGCAGGCGCCAGCGGCAAAGGCAGCTCGACCGTGAAGGTCGCGCCGGCCCCCGACTGACTTTCCAAGGCAATCGAGCCACCCATGGCGGCGACCAATTCGCGGCAAATCGCCAAACCCAGGCCGCTGCCTCCATGCAGCGCAGCGGTGCGTGCTCCGTCCGCTTGTTGGAAGCGCTCAAACAACTTCGCCTGCTGGGCTTCGCTGACACCGGGGCCTTGATCTCGAACCTGCAGGCGCACGCCTCCACCCGCGCGCGCAGTCGCCAACAACTGCACTTCGCCGCGCTCGCTGAATTTGATCGCGTTGGTACCGAGGTTGAGCAACACCTGTTGCACGCGCATGCCATCGCCAATCAGCCACTGCGGAAGATCGGTCGCGCGCTCGCTGCGGTAGGTCAGGCCTTTGGAAGTCGCCAGCGGCTCCAGCGTTTGATCGATTGCGTCAAGCAAGGCACGCAGGTCCAAGGGCTCTTGCAAAAGCTCCAATCGACCGGCTTCGATGCGCGCCAGATCGAGCGAGTCATTGAGCAACCGCAGCATCAGATGTCCCGAATGCTGGATGCCATCAACGTAGCGTCGTTGGCGCGCATCCAGCGCGGTGGTTTGCAACAGCTCAGCCATTCCCAAGACACCCGTCATTGGTGTGCGAATCTCGTGGCCCATGGTGGCGAGGAATTGTGATTTGGCTTGGGAGGCCTGCAGCGCCCATGACCGCTGTTGTTCGGCAAGGTCATCGGCATGCCGGCGCAACAGGCGCTGCCGCTGCCAACGCCATGACGCCCAACCCGCCGCACATATGAACAAGACCAGTGCTGCATACGCAGCGGTCGTTCGCCACCACGGCGGTGCCATGCTCACGGCGAACGACAAGGGCGGCGCCACCCAAACGCCATCGACGCCGGCCGCGGTGGCGCGAAAGGTGTATTCGCCCGGCGCGAGCAGCGGATAACTGCGCTCGCCACTGGATCCGCCGTCGATCCAGTCGGCATCGACGCCCTCCAATTGGAAGCGATAGCGATGCGCACCCGGGTCAGCAAACGACAGCAGTCGCAGCGAAAAATGCAGCTCGCTGTCTCCGGGACTCAAGGCCAGTGACTGACCCGGAGGAAGGCTGATCCGCTGTCCGCCCCGGCGAATGTCAACGCGCTGCACCAGCAGACGCGGCGCGACCGCGGGGGTCGCCAACTTGGCCGGATCAAACAGCACCAATCCGCTGGTGGTGGCCGCCGCGATGAGGCCATCCGGCAATAGCAGGGGCGGCCGATTGTGGAATTCCTGACCAGGCAATCCATCGCGGACGCCATAACGCCGAACTTCCTGAATCGAAGGTCGGTAACGCAGCAAACCGCGTGCACTGGTGATCCAGATGTCACCGCTGTTATCAATGAGCAAGCCACCCGCTTCCACCGCAGGCAATCCCTGAGCAGCAGTCACGTGCACACGTCGGTTCAAGCCTCCCGGAACCAACTCAAACTGTTCCAGCGCCCCCAGTCGGTGCGTCCACAGCGTCCCATCGATGGCAAACGCGAACGCAAATACGCGCTCGGTCGGTCCTCCGGCGAGCGCGGTGATCAATCCGGTTTGATCTTCGCGCCGATACAACCCACCCGCCCCGGCCAACCACAGCGCACCGTCCGGTCCCAGCGCAAGTTGCTCGGCATCGGCTCCGACCAGACCGCTTCCATCGCCGGACAGGTGTTGAATCAGGCGACGTCCTTGTCGATCACGACGCTCGATGCCACCACCATTGGCGGAAAGCCAGATGCCACCGTCGCCATCGGCGATCAGCAGATCGACCGGTCCGGCCGGCGGTGCGTCTTTCGTTGAGCCCGCGGGCCAATGCCTCAGCGCGCCACCGTCCGCCGCCAATCGCGACAGGCCAGACTGGTAACCCAACCACACCACGCCGTCGGCGGTTTGCAGCACCGACCAGAGTCGCCGATCAGGCAACTGCCCGGCGCTGTGCAAACGATGCTCGACGCGTCCTGTCGTCAGTTCGATGCGGTCCAACCCGCCACCGGCACCGACGGCCCACAACCCGCCATCGACGGCGGCCGCGACCCCGCGTGGCGTGGCGCTCAAGGATTCCGACTTGCCTTCTTCGGGCTGCAACACGCTGAAATTGCGCCAGCCCGGTGCCAAACGCGCCAACCCACCCCCCAAGGTGGCAAACCACAGCCCACCTTCGTGATCCTCCAACATTGCCAGCACGGCGCCGTTGGCCAAGGCGTGACTATGTCGCGGCGCGCCTTGAAAGCGCTTGATGGAACCATCGGCCACCCGATTCAAGCCGCTACGCGTAGCGATCCACAGATTGCCGCTGCGATCGCGCAATAGATCCATCACACCGACATCGGTGAGCCCTTCGCGCTCGGCCGCCGGTGCAATACGACCGTCCGGCTCGCGCCGATCCAACCCTCCGCTGCTGCCGATCCACAGCGTGCCATCGGCCTCCGGTGAAAGGCTGAAAATGGTGGCTCCGCTGGTGCCATCTGCTCCCACAGGCGTGTGCTGAAAGGTTTGCCCATCGAGCCGATCCAGGCCGGCCGCCCCACCCACCCACAGCACGCCTTTGGCATCAATCGCCAGCGACAGCACATGTTCCGAGGCCAGCGAGGTGGGATCTGCCGGGTCGTGATGAAAGGCCTGCGCCTCGCCCGAGTCGGCATTCAATCGATACAAGCCGCCGCCGAAACCACCAAACCAGAGCGCACCATCGGCCGTCGAGGTGATCGCCCACACGTCATCCACTGCAATTGGTGCAGGTCGATCACGTCGATAGTGCACAAACCCGCCGGCGTCCTCGCGCAGCAGGCTCAGGCCGCCGCCCTCGGTGCCTACCCACACGCGGTCTTCGCCATCGACGTGCAAAGCCTGCACGACGTTGCTTGCCAGCGACGTCGGGTCGGCGGGGTCGTGCCGATAAATCACAAACGCCACCCCGTCAAACCGCGCCAGCCCATCGCCAGTGCCGATCCACAGATAGCCGCGCGCGTCCTGGGCCAAGGCATACACCTTGTCCGAGGGCAGCCCGTCGTTGGAGGTGATGGGCCTGAACAAGGGTGTTTCGGGCAGCAGCACGGCGGCAGCGGGTGCGCCGCTACCCAGCAGCAACAACATGCTCACCAGCAGCCGCAGCAGCATTCCGTTCTCCCAACGTTTCGTCATTCCTGCGAAAGCGGGAATGCAGTGCGCCCGGACCGACGCTTCACCCTACAGCAAACTGGATTCCCGCCTGCGCGGGAATGACGTGAGGAAGGCCTAGGCCGCGAGTCCCAACCCACCCCCGGCCCTCGCGCATAGCGTTGCTCCGCTGCGCGGACCGAATCCCGAATCCCTGACCACCGCTACCGCTACCGCGAAATATCCACATCCTTGGTTTCGCGCAGGAACAGCGTACCGATCACGAAACTCATCAGCGCGATCACGATGGGATACCACAGGCCGTAGTAGATATCACCGGTCGCCGCCACCATCGCGAATGCGGTGGTTGGCAGGAAACCTCCGAACCAGCCATTGCCGATGTGATACGGCAACGACATCGACGTGTAGCGAATGCGGGTCGGAAACATCTCCACCAGCCACGCCGCGATGGGGCCGTAGACCATGGTCACGTAGATCACCAACAGGGTCAGCATCGCCAGCACGACGGGCGTGTTGATTTGGGCCGGATCTGCATTCTCTGGATAGCCAGCCACGTTGAGTGCGGCCTGCAGCTCGGTCGCAAAGCGTGTTGATTCGTCCGCCACGTCAGCGGGAGCCAACGCGCCTGCTTCGAACGCGCGCACCTCAACGTCACCAATGTGGATCACGGCCACGCCGCCCGCTGGCAGTGCGAGGTTGCGATACGGCGTGCCGCCCTTGGCAAGTGCGGCCTTGGCTATATCGCACGAGGTGCTGAACTTGGCCGTGCCGATGGGATTGAACTGAAAGCTGCACGTGGCGGGGTCAGCGCTGACGGTCACCGGACGGGTCTCTGCCGCCAATTCCAGTGCCGGATTGGCGTAATGCGTGAGCGCCTTGAAGATCGGAAAATAAGTCAGCGCAGCGATCAGGCAGCCAGCCATGATGATCGGCTTGCGTCCCACCTTGTCGCTCAACCATCCGAACAGGATGAAACAGGGTGTGCCAATCACCAATCCGCCGGCGATCAACAAATTGGCTTCGGTGACATTCACCCGCAAGGTCTGCGTGAGAAAAAACAAGGCGTAGAACTGCCCCGCGTACCACACCACGGCTTGCCCGGCGGTGGCGCCGAACAAGGCCAGCAGCACGATCTTGCCGTTGTTGCTGAAGAAGCTCTCGGTGAGCGGTGCCTTGGACGTCTTGCCCTCGGCCTTCATCTGCTGGAACAAGGGCGATTCATGCAACTGCAAACGAATCCATACCGATACACCCAACAGCACGAACGAGAACAGAAACGGAATCCGCCAGCCCCAGGCTTCAAACGCTTCTGCGCCAAGCCACGTGCGGCAACCCAGAATCACCAACAGTGACAACAACAGACCCAGCGTGGCCGTGGTCTGGATGAAGCTGGTATACAGCCCGCGTTTGCCCATCGGCGCGTGTTCGGCGACATAGGTCGCCGCGCCACCGTATTCGCCGCCCAGCGCCAAGCCTTGCAGCAAGCGCAGCGTGATCAGAATGATGGGGGCGGCGATGCCGATGCTGGCGTAGCCAGGCAACACGCCCACCAGAAACGTCGACACACCCATGATCACGATGGTGATCAGAAAGGTGTACTTGCGCCCGACCAGATCGCCCAGACGCCCGAACAACAAGGCACCAAATGGCCGCACCGCAAACCCTGCCGCAAACGCCAACAGCGCAAAGATGAAACCGCTGGTCGGGTTCAAGGCCGAGAAAAACTGCTTGGCAATGATCACCGCCAACGAGCCATACAGATAGAAGTCGTACCACTCGAACACCGTGCCCAGGCTCGACGCCAGGATGACCTTGGTGTGGCCTCGGGTGAGCGGTGCCGGGTTTGCTGCGGCGCTGGGTTGGGTCTGATTGCTCATGCGTTGAGTGTATGTCGGTGGGCATCGATGACGATTCTGCGCGGACATTCTCACGGCCGCTTCATAGGCACCTGGACGAAACACGTGAAAGTCTGGAAAGCGGCCTGTGTATCACCCCTGCCCCATCGCTTGCCCACATCGTCGGCAAGCATTTGGCGCAGTTGGAGGCAAACGATCCCCGAATCCGGCCCGGTCGACCTCGCCGGTCCATCGATCTTTTCGTCCGGGTTTGGGCTTCCATGATCGCGTCACAACGTGAGGGCAAGGCTGGCTTGGGGAGGCAACGCACAACGTCACCCCCTAGAATGACGGTCCTCCCGCAAACACACCGTTACTCATGAGCGAAGCCTACGACGGCATCGAAACGCAAACTGGACCGACCCCCACCGCGTCCATCATCTGGCTGCACGGCTTGGGCGCGGATGGGGGTGATTTCGCGCCTATCGTGCCGCAGTTGGTGAAGCCGAATTGGCCGGCCCTGCGATTCGTGTTTCCGCATGCGCCGGTGCGGCCGGTGACCATCAATGGCGGCATGCGCATGCGCGCGTGGTACGACATTCTTGGCATGGAGATCGCGCAGCGCCAGGACGAGCGCGGCGTGCGCGAGTCGGTGGCGTTTGTCGACAAGTTGATCGAACGCGAGGCGACGCGAGGTATCCCTGCGCATCGCGTGTTTCTGGTTGGGTTTTCGCAAGGCGGCGCGATTGCGCTGGCGGCGGGTGTGCGTCATCGCGACCGTCTCGCTGGCATCGTCGCCCTGAGCACCTATCTGCCGCTTGCCGAGCGCACCGTCGAGGAAGCCAGCAAGGCCAACGCTGGCCTGCCCATCTTCATGGGTCATGGCAGCCTGGACCCGGTGGTGGGGCATGCACTGGGGCTGATGAGCGCGGAGCGTCTACGCAAGCTGGGTTATCCGGTCGATTGGTACAGCTATCCGATGCAGCACTCGGTCAACATGGACGAGATCAACGAGCTGTCGCGCTGGATGGGTGCACGCTTGTTGGCCGACTCGACGTTGGCGTCTCCGCCAAAATAGTGAACGCGGCTGCGACCACGCCATCGCCGGATTGGCTGCCGGATTTTTGCCGGCCGCCAATCTTGTTTTCCACCTTGGTCGCGGCGCAGGTCGCGGTACTGGTGATAGGTCTGGCACCGGGCGGCGGAGCCGAGTGGCGGGTGAATCAATGGATCGCTGCCAGCGCTTTGTCGTTGTGGCTAGCGCTCACCTGCGCCGTCGCGTTGTGCAAGCTGCGGCCCAGCCTGTTGCATTTGCCGCGCCCACTGGGGGCGACTTTGGCCTGGTCGCTGCCTGTCGCTGTGGCGTTTTGCGGCAGCTTGCTCTTGCACGAACTGAACACCTCGTTGCAGCTGGGCTTCTCCGCACATTCCGGCAATCGACTGCACTTTTCCGGCGCCATCGCTGCTATCGCTGGATTGCTGAGCGCGGTCCTGTTGCGCTACTTCCACTTTCAACAGCAGTTGCACAGCCAGGTTGCCGCGAACGCGCGCGCGGAAGTGCAAGCACTGCAGGCGCGCATCCGGCCACACTTCCTGTTCAACAGCATGAACACGATCGCCAGCCTGGTGCGGCGCGATCCCGATACCGCCGAGCGCGCGATCGAGGATCTGTCCGACCTGTTCCGCGCAGCGCTGGGTACCGGCGAACAAGTGGCCAGCCTCGCTGAAGAAATGCATCTTTGCGAACGTTACCTGGCCATTGAATCGCTGCGCCTGGGTGATCGGCTACGCGTGGATTGGAAAGTCGACGAGGACACCCCTCGCGAGCTGCCCTTGCCGCGCCTGTTGTTGCAGCCCCTGGTCGAGAACGCGGTGATCCACGGCATCGCCCGCCTCGCCGAAGGTGGCACCATCGCCATTGGCATCCGTCGCAAGGCAGACATGCTGCACATCGCCATCGGCAATCCCTATCCACCCACGCCCGGCGATGCGTTGGCAGGCAATCGGCATGCACAATCCAGCGTCGCCATGCGCCTTGCCTACGCCTTCGGCCCACGCGCGCAGATGACCGTCGCCGCGCGCGAGGGCTACTATTCGTGTGAGCTGCGCCTCCCAGTACCTTCCAGATCGGAGCCTTGAGCCAGTCCATGCGCATCGTCATCGCCGACGACGAACCGCTCGCCCGCCAGCGCTTGCGCGACATGCTCGCGACGCTGGATGACGTGCAGGTGGTGGGTGAAGCCAGCACCGGTCGCGAGGCCTGCGAACTGGCCAATCAGCTCACCCCCGATGCCTTGCTGCTGGATATCTCGATGCCGGTGATGGATGGCATCGAGGCGGCGCAACACATGGCGCATATGGAATCGCCGCCGGCCGTGATTTTCTGCACGGCATTTGACGAACATGCATTGGCCGCGTTTGAAGCCGGCGCGGTGGATTATTTGCTCAAGCCTATTCGAGCCGCGCGCCTGGGCGAGGCTTTGTTGCGCGCCCGTCGCTTCAGTGGCGAAGACCTGCGCGCCTTGCAGGCACGCCTGCCGCGCAATCGCCAACGCAGCCACCTGTGTGCCCGTCTGCGCGGCCACCTGCGGCTGATTCCGATCAGCGAAGTGCGCTATCTGCAGGCGGAAGAAAAGTACGTCGTCGTGCACCATGCCAATGGCGAAGACTTGATCGAAGAGCCGTTGAAGACGCTTGAAGTCGAGTTTGGCGAACAGTTCCTGCGCATCCATCGCAACTGTCTGGTAGCACGCGATGAGTTGATCGAATTGCGACGCGGCCTGGACGGCCAGACCCGCGCCAAATTGCGCCATGTGACCGACCTGCTGGAAGTCAGCCGCCGCTGCCTTCCCTTACTGCGCCAACGCGTGCGCGAGCTTTAGAACCTGGCCGACTATGTTGATACCCAATCACCTGCGCATTGCGACGCGGGAAAGCGCCCTCGCGTTGTGGCAAAGCGAGCACGTTGCCGCCCAATTGCGGCTTGCTCACCCTCACCTCGAAGTCAGCTTGGTGCCAATGACCACGCGCGGCGATCAGGTGCTGGATCGGTCGTTGGCGGCAGTCGGTGGCAAGGGCTTGTTCCTGAAAGAACTCGAAGTCGCGATGCAGGAAGGCCGCGCCGACTGTGCCGTGCATTCGCTGAAAGACGTGCCGATGATTCTGGATGGCCCTTTCGAATTGGCCGCCATTCTGGAGCGCGGCAATCCGTTTGACGCGTTTGTCAGCAATCACTACCGCAATCTGGACGAGCTACCAACGGGCGCGCGGGTGGGCACCTCATCCTTGCGCCGGCAAGCGCTGCTGCGCGCGATCCGGCCTGATCTCACGCTCATTGACCTGCGCGGCAACGTCAATACACGCTTGGCCAAACTCGATGCCGGCCAGTACGATGCCATCGTGCTGGCGTGTGCGGGTTTGGAACGCCTTGGCATGGCCGGGCGAATCGCCAATACGATGCAAGCACCCGATTGGCTTCCTGCGGTTGCCCAAGGTGCCATTGCGATTGAGTGTTTGGACGATTCAGTCGCCGTGCACTCGCTGCTGGCCGTGCTCAACCATCCCACCACCCGCCGCCGCGTCGAAGCCGAGCGCGCCATGAACCGGCGCTTGCACGGCAGCTGTCAGGTGCCGATTGCGGCTTACTGCGAGCAGCATGGAGAACAGTTGCATCTGAGCGGATTGGTGGGTGATGCAAACAATGGTCGACTGGTTCGGGCGGAGGCGAGTGGTCCCGCCATGCAGCCGGATGCGCTGGGGTTGAAGGTGGCGGAACGGTTGCTGGAGTTTGGGGCGGGCGAGATGTTGCAAGGGCGTCTCGGCACGTAGCCGCCAGGACGCGGCTACTTGCTTGATGCACCCGGCGGCTGTGGAAGAGCGGTTGTAGCAGCGGCGGGAGCCGCGATGCACGTTATTGGTGTGAACAGAGCATCGCGGCTTCCGCCGCTCCTACATCCGATGTAGCAAATCCTCAGGCAAATTCGAGGTCGAGCATCCGTTGCCGCCGCAAGCGACAATGCCCGCATGTCACACATCATCCTGACCACACTCAACGCCCGCTACGCGCACGCCTCGCTCGGCTTGCGCTACCTGCGCGCAAACCTCGGCGAACTGCGTGACCAATCCGCCATCGTCGAATTCGTGATCGGTCAGAAGACCGAGGAAATCGTCGAAAAACTGCTCGCCCAACAACCGCGCATCATCGGTATCGGCGTGTACATCTGGAACGTCGAGGAGTCGACCCGGCTGGTCGCGCAATTGAAGACGCTGCGGCCGGATCTGATCATCGTGCTCGGCGGGCCGGAAGTCAGTTTCGAGGTGGAGGAACAACGCATTTGCGCTCTGGCCGATTACGTCATCACTGGCTGGGGCGATGTCAGTTTTGCAGTGTTGGCAGCCGCCATTCTGGATAACCGAGCGCCGCCACAAAAAATCATCAAGGGTGTGCAAGCGCCGCTGCCGGCGCTGGTGATGCCGTACGCCGAATACACCGATGAAGACGTACGCCAGCGGCATCTGTATGTCGAAGCCTCACGTGGTTGTCCATTCAAGTGCGAGTTCTGTTTGTCGGCACTGGACAAGACCGCGTGGCCGTTTCCGCTCGATACGTTCATGGCCGAGTTGGAGACGCTGTACGCGCGAGGCGCGCGGCAGTTCAAGTTCGTCGACCGCACCTTCAACCTGAAGATCGATGCGTCACTGGCCATACTCGATTTTTTCCTGGCCAAGCTGGAAGCCAACCCTGACGATCCGCCGTTCATCCATTTCGAACTGGTGCCCGATCATCTGCCCGAGCGCTTGAAGGCCGCGATCGTGCGCTTTCCGGCGGGCACCTTGCAGTTCGAGATCGGCATCCAGACCTTTGATCCCGAGGTGCAGGCGCGGGTGTCGCGGCGGCAGAAGAACGACGTCGCGCGCGACAATCTGTTGTGGCTGCGCGAACACTCACAGGCACATCTGCATGTCGACTTGATCGCCGGTTTGCCGGGTGAGAGCGTCGCCCAGTTCGCCGCCGGCTTTGATCAACTGGTTGCACTGGCACCGCATGAAATCCAGTTCGGCATCCTGAAGCGCCTGCGTGGCGCGCCGATCGCCCGCCACACCGCGGCGCATGCACTGCGCTTCAATCCCGATCCGCCGTACAACATCCTCGCCACCGACGTGATCGATTTCGCGACCATGCAGCGACTGAGCCGGTTTTCGCGCTATTGGGACATGCTCGCCAATTCGGGTCGCTACATCCGCAGCCTGCCGCGTCTGCTCGGCGATGCACCCTTCGCGCGTTTTCTGGCGTTTTCCGATTGGTTGTATGCGCAGACCGGGCAGACCCACGCGCTGGCGCGCGAACGACTTGTGCATCTGCTGCATGACTATTTGTGTGCGCAATCGGATGTAGATTCCGAGGCAGCCGCCGCTGATCTGGCTACCGATTACCACGCTGGCGGTGGCCGTTCTCGGCTACGCTTTGAGGCCGCCGATGCGCCTCTGCCGCTGCCGAACACATCACGAAACGCCGGCGCGACACCGAAACGGCAGGCGCAACATTTGGCGGGTCGTGCGTGAAGGAGGGCGTCACTCCAGCGACGCTGCTTTGATGCACTGAGCGCACGCCTCAAAGAGCAGCCGCGCAGGAGCGCGGCCCTCCATCAAGCGGCAGCGGGGCCATGCTCATGGGGCATCGCCGCAAGCAGGCAACCAAGGCGTCTGCACTACCATTGCCATGCCATGAACGGGGTCCGAGTCGGTGGGATGAATTGGCAGGCGCGTGGACACCTGCACGATTGACGCAGCGCGAGAAGCATTGGCGCGAGAGCGACGCCCTCCAAAGTCGGGCTCGACTTGGACTGCACCAATGCGAGCGGTTGGAGGGCCGCGCTCCCGCGCGGCTGCTCTGACTTGGCGCGTTCGGCAAGTGCTGGGGGTCGACCAGGATTTGCGAAGCACTACACTGACGTTCGCGATCCGATTTGATACCTCTCGCCATGCCGCGCTACCTCGGCCCTCTACTCACCCGTGACTTGGCCGACAGGCTGCTTGCTGCGCGAACTCAGAGCGTGGCGGGTGTCGAGGCATCGTTTGATCTGGGTCGCTCGACCACGCAAGCCATCCTCGACGCCGAGGGCTGGCGGCTGCACGGGCAGCACTATCCTTGGCCCGTTGGCCTGAAGGAACGGACGCTGTATTTCTGGGACGGAACTGCGTTCGCGCCGTTACAGCGCTATGCGGGATCGCTGATCAAGCTGGTGCCGACGCCGTGGGGACCACCGACCTTCGAGATCGATGGCATCAAGATGTTGCCGACGGCGCAGGTGTGTCCCTACGCCGATGCACAGACCAAGGTGGTGCTGGTGCAGCCACGCGGCAAACAGGTATTGGATACCTGTGGTGGTCTCGGTTATTTCGCGGCCTGGTGCCTCGCCCAAGGCGCGGCACGGGTACAGAGTTTTGAGAAAAATCCTGACGTGTTCTGGTTGCGCCAGCACAATCCGTGGTCACCCGATGCTGATGACGGCGAGCCTGAAGGCCCTGAGGCCAGCGGACGCCTGCAACTCACGCTTGGCGATGTGGCGCAAGCCATCACCACGCTGCCCGATCAATCGTTCGACGCCGCGCTGCACGACCCGCCGCGCTTCGGGATTGCCGGCGAACTGTATTCGCAGGTCTTCTACGATCAACTCGCCCGCGTGTTGCGTCCGCAAGGACGACTATTCCACTACACCGGCACACCCAACAAAAAGACCAGCGGCCGCGATGTGCCCGGCGAAGTGGCGACGCGATTGGGCAAGGCGGGATTCACTACCGAGCGGGTGTTGGACGGCGTGTATGCGGTGAAACATGCAGGCCGTGTACGTGGCAGCAGAAACTAGTGGGCTGTAACGGATGAAGCGGAAGTGGGATCGCGACGGGATGGGCGTGATGGACGCCGCTCCGGAGCGAGGCCAATAGCCAAAGCGATTGGCGGAGTGAGGAGCAAGTCCAGCGCGGCCAGACCGAGCGAGCTACTTTCGATTTGTCCGTTACAGTCCACCAGGATCTGTCGACATGCACGGAGCCGCGGCGATGCGGGCGCACAGCTCCGGCGGCCTGCTCCGTGTATGTCAGTTGCCGCATGGCGCGTGTCGATGCGCGAGATTCGATCCATCCACGTAAGCTGACCACTTCCTCCATCGCAGGATTCGCGCATGTCTGTGTCCCGTTCGTGGCAACAATCGCTGGTCGCATTATTCGTTCTGATCAGCCTGCTGATGTCGACTTCGGTGGCGATGGCAGAAGACAAGCCGGTGACCCAGCAGCAAACCACGGCAGAAATCACCGCCCTGTTGCAGGACTTTCTCGCCAAGGTCGATCAAGCCGCAACGCATGATCGGTTTTGGGCGGAGGACTTGATCTACACCAGTTCGGCCGGCAAGGTGAATCGCAAGGCCGACATCATGAAAGGCTTTGAAGCGCCTCCAGCGAAGGCGGATTTGCCGGCCGAACCCAAGGAAAGCTACAGCGCCGACGACATCGTGGTGCGTCAATTCGGCGACACCGCCGCTCTGACCTTTCGACTCACTCGCCATGCCGCAGATGGCAGCCAATCGCACTATCGAAACAGCGGCATGTTCGTGCGTCGGAACAGTCAATGGCAGGTGGTGACGTGGCAGGCGACCGTGGTGCCGGTGGAGCCAACTGCCGGTTGATTCTTGCGACGTCCACCTCCTATGGGACGAATCCGCGAACTCCAACGCCAAGCCAGTTTTGGAGGGCGCCGCTCCTGCGGCGCTGCTATTCGGCCTGCCTTGCGCCAACCGAAAGCAGCTGACGAGGGCAGCGCATCAAGTCCAAAGCACCACACTAGCCCGAACTTAGCTGCTCGAGTCGCGCCAGGTCGGCGCACATGTCCAGCCGTCGATAGAGTGCTTGCGCCTGCGCAAAATGATCAGCCTCTGTCACGCAGTTTGGCGGCAAGTGTTCGGCCAGGGCGTGATGGCAGCGCGCCACTTCGCAATTCATGTCTTTTGTCATGGCGTCGGCCAGCGCCGCGCGCAGATCGGCCAGCCCTTTGCCCGAGCGTCCTTCCAGACAACGGCATTCACCGCGGATGCGCAGCGCGATCGGCGGTGCGAAGGTGTACTTCCTGGAGAATCGTCGCAGCACTGCACCGAGTTGCCGCAGCCGCCGGCGACGTTGTCCCGCCTCGTCGCCCAACTGTTTCCAGCGCGCCAGATGGATATCACACACCCAGGCCAGCGGATCCAGCATGTGGGTGGCCACCGCATCGGTAGCGAGAATGATGTCGCCGGTCGTGTAGGCCTCCAGCTCGGCTTGATCGAGCCGTCCCAGCCGTTGCAGCGCCAACGCGATGCCACCGGCGCAGAACGCCTCATCGGTGCCGGATAGATGACCACGCCCGGCTTCGGCCAGCAGCAGCGCCCGCACTGCGTCCATGCGCTGCTCCCACCTGTCTCGCTGCGAGACCAACTGCGACTGCAGCATGCCGCTGAGGCCCCACGCGACCGCCTGCCCGTTATCGACCCGGCGTCCCAACTGCTCCAGGCGCTCGTAGGTCCGATAGCTGAGCCGCAGGCGACCCAAACGACTCGCCGCCCGTGCCACCGCGTAAAGACCGTTTTGCAGCAATCGCCAGTTGCTGATCGATTGCGCCAACTGGATCACCTCCTCGCCGCGGGTGATGACCTCTTCCCATCCGCAGCGAGTGCTGCTGTAAACCGCCAGACCGACCAGCATGTTGGCGCGCCGAGCCGGATCGAGCATTTGCGGCAGCAGCGCGCTGGCACGGGCAAAACATTCTGCGGCCAACTGCTGGCGACCCGCGACGCTGGCGATGAAGCTCATGATCGCCAGCGCTTCTGCCAATTCAGGCGAAGGGCCCAGCCGCTCGGCGCAATTGACGCTGCGTAATCCGCAGAACACCAGATCGAGGATTTCACTGCGAATGTAGTGGCAGGTACACAGGTCCCGGTAAGCGTGCGCCAGGGCGCACAGTGCTTGCTGTTGTTGCGGTGACGCTGCGCGCCGCCGATCCGGAAAGCGACGCCAGAACTGTTGTTCGGCATACCCACTCAACACACCCCAAAGCTTGCCTATCCGCGCCACCGGCACGGCGCTGCCGCTCAGGGCCAGGCCGCGACGCAGGTCGGCGGTCCCTTGTTCCAGCCGGCCGAGCAAGTAGTTGGCGTGGCCCATTTGCAGGTGGCAATGCGCAGTTCGCCTGGCGTCGGCGATTTCCGGGCGCGTGGCGGCCAGACTGATGGCTTCGCCGAACAGGCTTGCCGCCTCGACGCAAGCGAATGTGGCCAGCGCTTGATCGCCGGCATGAATCAGGTAGCCAATGGCGCGCGCTGCCGAGCCTGCCTGCACCAGGTGATGGGCGATCACTGCATAAAACGGCGAACAGTCGGCAAAATTCGCCTCATACCAGTCGGCCACCGCGAGATGCAGCGCTTGTCGCTGCGAGAGCAGCATCAGGTTATAGGCGACTTCCTGGGTGAGGATCTGCCGGAACAGGTAACCGTCGTCGGCCGCCGTGCCATCCAGGCTGGTGAGACCGTGCCGTGCCAGCGCATCCAGGTAGGGACGCAGTTGCCCACGCAGATGTTCAATGGGGAAGATCGCATTGATCACGCTGACGCCGAAGGCACGACCGACCACGCTGGCCACCTTCAGCGACAGTTGTTCGGTCGGGTCCAGATGGTCGATGCGCTGGGTGATGGCACCCTCGACCGTATCCGGAAGATTGGCCTCGGTGGCCAGATCCACCCCCGCGCGGATCGTGCAGCGTCGGTCTTGAATCTCGATGAGTTGCGCGTCGCGCAGCGCCGGCAGCAGCTGTTCGATGAAGAAGGCGTTGCCCTGGGTGCGATCAGCAACAAAACGCAGCAGCGCCTCGGATGCGTGGTCGACATCCAGCCGGGAGTGGATCAACTCCGCGGTTTCAGCATGGGTTAGCCCTTCCAGCCGCAGCTGTCGGGTATTGGCATGCCGCAGCAATTCGCGAAGTTCGGGTGTCTGCTCCGCTTCTTTGACCGGTCGGGTCGCAGCGACCAGCAACAGCGGCTGCACCTCGCGCACCACCGCCATCAGCAGCGCCCATGACGCGCTATCCAGCCACTGTGCGTCGTCGATCAGGATGAGCAAAGGCGTCTCATCCGCCAGCAACTCCACGATGAGATCGCGCAACGCCGCCGCGCGCGCCTCACCTTCCAGCAGTTGCGTCACCTCGGTCTCGGCGATTCCCAGCGGCAGGATGGCGTTGAGCAGCGGCGCGCGTGCCCTTCGACCGGGTATTTCGTCCAATCGAGCAAGCCCGGCAGGCGTCAGCACACCGCTGGCCGTCACACCTTCCAGACCCAGCAGGTCGGCAAGCAGTCCGCGCCAAGCCACGTAGGCCGATTCGCGATCAATGCTGTCGGCTTCACCTTGCAGTCGGCGCAGGCCTCGCTCGGCCGCCAGCGCGTTCACTTCGGCCAGCAGGCGCGATTTGCCGATGCCGGGGTCACTCTCGATCAGATAGGCCGCAGATTCGCCATCAACCAGCCGCTGCAGCGCGTGTTCGAACTCGGCACAATCGGCCGCGCGGCCAATAAAGCGGTTGCTGGCCTGAAGCCTGCGGGTTGACCGGCGGGCTGGGCGGTAGACCAATACCGGCGCCGCTTTGCCCTTCAGCGCGAGTGGAGCGGTTGGCTCGAACTCGAAGTGATCAAGCGCGCCATCGCGGGTCGCCTGGTCGCACAACACCTCACCGGCGCTGGCAACCATCAAGCGCGCCGACAGGTTCACGATGTCGCCGATCATGGTGTATTCGCGACGCCGGACATTACCGATGACACCGCAAAAGGCGCGGCCGGTGGTGACGCCGATGGAGGGTGTCACGTCCATTCGCAGCATCAGTTCGTGCATTTCCAGCGCCAGCAACAGGCCTCGCCGTGGGTCGTCTTCGTGCGACAGCGGCGGCATGCCCAGCACCGCCACCAACGACAGACCTTTGTCGTCCACGCTGATCTTGTTGACGCTGCCCTCCACTCGATAGATCAGTTGCTGCATCCGGGTCATCAGTTCCTGGGTGTGCAGCAGACCTCCCTCGCTGGTGTGACCGGGCAGGGTCACGAAGATCACCGTGATCTTGCGCATTTCGGCCAGCCAGTCGCCCTGGCCCGAACCGAGGCGTGCACGGATGGCGTATGGCACGAACGTCCACGCCGCCTGCGCGGCCGCTTCGCTCAGTGCTGGCAATAGCATCGACGCGAGGACCGGTTGACTATTCGTGCTCAGCAGCCGCATGACGCCGCCGCCGGCCGGTTCAGCAGTGGCATCGCTCGCGATCAACTGCCACACCCATGGCGACAACACGACCCAACCTGGCGTGCATTTGCCTGCGGCATCACCGGCGTCGAGCAAGGGTGCACCCGAGACCACCATCTCCCAGCGCCGACGCACGCCGCCCAGAAATGCGCACGCAAGCTTGCCCTGCGCCACCGCCACCTTGAGCGAAAGTGTCAGGCCTTCTTCGGCGTCTTTCTCGGCAGCAACCGCCTGCTGCACGGCCAGCCCACAGGCTGCGGCGCGCAGCACCGCTTCGCGGCGGCTGGCCGCGTCGTCTGCCATCTCGCTGGCCTCGGTGAAATGCACCACCAACGCATCGCCGGCGAACTTCAGAACGTCGCCACCGTGCGCAACGATCACTTCGATCAAGCTGCCGAAATAGGCATTGAGTCGGCGCACCAACAGCTCGATGCCGGCGGGCCCGCGTGCGACGAGGCGCTCGGTCAGCGCGGTGAAGCCGGAGATGTCGGCGAACATCAGGGCACCGTGCAGGGTGTCGACCCGGGCCTCCTGCAAGCCTCCGCCAAGCTCGGCCATGCGCTGCAGCACGACCATCGGCACATAACTTGCCAGCGCCGCATCGGCGGCGCGTTCTTGCATCGGAGCAAGAGCCGCTTCAGATGTCATTCTGGAAACCGCAGTTGACCGCTCGCAAACGTCTCGAAGCGCACGGCGCGCATCAGGTTCTGATCTTCGTTCGACTCACCCGTCAGGTGACCACCGCCACGCATCCGATTGCACGCTTGGGAAGCCATCTGACTTTGTCTCTCCTCGTTGCAGGTGTTCATCCCCGGATCAAGTCCGGGGCGGGCTCTGCGCCTCGTCGTTTCGCGTCAGATGGCCTACCAAACGCAGACTCGGGCACGTCCAACCGCAGTTTCCAGAATCATTCCCGCGCCGCAGCAAGGTCGGATCAAGCTTAGGCTTTCGACCGTACAGCGTCGAGCATGCGGCTTTTGACCGCTTCCGCGCGGCCGCGTGCACCTGCACGCGGGATACTCGTGGGATACGGCGAGCCGCACGCTCTCTTCACCGCAACCGCATCGCCAATCCGCTTGTCGCCACGATCATGCTGGGCCATGCTCGCGGCCTTCTCCTGCCGTTGGATATGTCGATGAGACTCCACCTGATTGCTCGCCTGACGCTCGCCGCCGCTGCGCTCGTGACCGGCGTTGCGCACGGCGATGCCTGGCAATCCACTTACGCGCCCGCCGCCAGCACACCCACCCTGATCCGCGGCGGCACCGTGCTGGATGGCGATGGCGGGCGGATGGAGAACGCCGACGTGCTGCTGCGTGACGGCAAGGTGGTGGCGATCGGCCAGAACCTCGATGCCGGCGACGCGTTGATAATCGATGCCAAAGGCCGCTGGGTCACCCCGGGTCTGATCGACGTGCACTCGCATCTCGGTGTGTATTCCAGCCCCGGCATGGAGGCGCATTCCGACGGCAATGAGATGGTCGAACCCGTCACCGCTGGCGTCTGGGCCGAACATGCCGTGTGGCCGCAGGACCCGGGCTTTGCGGCCGCGCTAGCCGGCGGTGTCACTACGCTGCAAGTGTTGCCGGGTTCCGGCAACTTGATCGGCGGGCGTGGTGTGACCCTGCGCAACGTGATCGCCACCACCTATCAGGGGATGAAGTTTCCCGGTGCGCCAAACGGGCTGAAGATGGCCTGCGGCGAAAATCCGAAACGCTACTACGGCGCTCAGGGCAAAGCCCCGATGACACGCATGGGCAATGTTGCAGGCTATCGACAAGCATTTGCCGATGCCCAAGCCTACCAACGCGGCTGGCAGACCTACGAGCGCGAACAGGCCGCGTTCGCCAAGGCGGGCAAGCGCAACAAGGACGCCACGCCGCCGGCCGAACCCGCGCGCCAGCTCGGCATGGAAACCCTGGTCGGCGCGATGAACGGCGACATCCTCGTCCACATCCATTGTTACCGCGCCGACGAGATGGCGATCATGCTCGATCTGGCCAAGGAATTCGGCTTCCGCATCGCTGCCTTCCATCACGGCGTCGAGGCCTACAAGCTCGCCGACCGCCTGGCTGAAGAAGGCGTCTGCGGCGCGCTGTGGGCCGACTGGTGGGGCTTCAAGATGGAAGCCTATGACGCGATCTGGGAAAACATTGCCTTCGTCGACCATCCGACCAAGGGCTGTGCGATCGTGCATTCGGATTCGGATGAAGGCATCCAGCGCCTGAATCAGGAAGCCGCCAAGGCGATGGCGCGCGGTAATCAGGCGGGGCTGTCGATCACACCCGAACGCGCGATTCGCTGGGTCACCTCCAATGCGGCACGCGCGCTGGGCGTTGCCGATCAGGTTGGCAGCCTGGCCGTCGGCAAACGTGCCGACGTGGTGATCTGGAACCGCGACCCGTTCAGCGTGTATGCGCTCGCCGATCAGGTCTATCTGGACGGCACCCGGGTCTACGACCGCGCTGCACCGGCTGAACAGCCGGCGTCCGACTTCATGCTTGGCCAGCCGACCACCGAGGTGTCGCCATGAAGGCGCGTATTGCTTTGCTGTTGGCGATGACCCTGGCCCTGCCAGCCGCGGCCCAAGAGCTGCTGATACGCAACGCCAGCGTGCATACACAGACCAGTGCAGGCACGCTGCAGGCCAGCGATGTACGCATTCGTGATGGTCGCATTGTCGAGATTGGCAAGGGCCTTGCCGCAGCGGCGGGCGGCCAGGTGATCGAGGCCGATGGCAAGGCGCTCACCCCCGGCCTGTTCGGTGGCTTGTCCGCGCTGGGGCTGGAGGAAATCAGTCTGGAACCAAGCACCGTTGACAGTGCTTACACGCCGGGCACGGGCGACCATCCCACCGCCATCCAGCCGCGGCCCGAGTTTGACGTCGCGCCTGCGTTCAATCCGGAATCGGCGGTCATCGGCGTCAACCGGGTGGAGGGCATCACCTTCACCCTGCTGGCACCCAACGCCTTGCCGGGCGGCACCATCTTTGCCGGCATCGGCAGCGTGGCTCGCTTGCACGGCCGCGCCGACGCGGTCGCGCCCAGCAGCCGCACGTTGCTGGTCGACCTCGGTGCTGACAGTGCGACGCTGGCCGGCAACAGTCGCGCGGCGCAGTACATGCTGCTGGCTCAAGCGGTACGCGAGGCGCGGCCCGATGCCGATATGCGCGATAGCGACTTCGGCCTGCTGACCGCATCCGGTCGTGACGTGCTGGCCGGGTTTCTCAATGGTGGTCGGATGGCTTTCAAGGTCGACCGCGTCGCCGACATCCGCCAAGCGTTGGTCTTCTGCAAGCGCCACGGCTGCCGTCCGGTGATTGTTGGCGGCGTGGAAGCGTGGCGAGTGGCGAGCGAACTGGCAGCGGCTAAAGTGCCAGTGGTGTTGGATCCTCTGCAAAACCTGCCGGCGTCGTTCGACCGTCTCGGCGCGAGCATGGAAAACGCCGCGCGCCTGCACGCTGCCGGCGTACCCATCGCCTTCACCAACGCCAACGACGGCACCCACAACGCGCGCAAACTGCGCCAATCCGCCGGCAACGCGGTGGCTCACGGCTTGCCTTGGGACGCCGCTCTAGGCGCACTGACCAGCGGCCCGGCCGAGATCTTTGGCGTCGGCGCGTCGCTGGGCCGCATCGCCGTCGGTCATCAGGCCGATCTGGTGCTGTGGTCGGGCGATCCGCTGGAGGTCACCAGCCACGCCAGCCAGGTCTGGATCGGCGGCGTGGCGCAACCGACCCGCTCACGCCAGACCGAGTTGCGCGACCGCTATCATCCGACCGCGCGTTGACGAATCAATCGACACTCTGAGAACGCGCGCGGCGAGTCGCGCGCCGCCACAGGAAACGCCAGAACAAGGCCAGCGGAAAGGCGACCACCAGCAACGGGATGCAATAGGCGAGGTAGCCGATCACGTCGACCACACCGTCCAGCGCGGTGTCGATCGACTCGGTGAATGCCTCGCTCAAGCGAGTGAAGCGTGACGTTTCGAACGGCGAGTTGAATTTCAGCGTCAGCAGATTGGATTCCAGCCGGCGCGTTTGATTGGCTTCGTTGCGTTGCTGACCTTGCAGCTCGGCTTCGACGCTGGCGAGTTCGCGTGCAATGGTCAGCATGTCGCTGACGGAAAGGTCCTCGCGGTCCTGAAACTGCAGCAATTTTTCCCGATGCAGGGTCAACCGATGCAGCTGCGCGCTGGTATCGGCGACCGCTTCAGCCAGATCTTCGGCGCGAGTTTCACGCGATCCAACCGTTCCCCCTTCTCCGGCCAGCACGGTCAGCGGCTCAACCGCCGCCGGCAGCAGGCGAACCGTCAGCGCACCCCGCGGATGCTCGCCCGCGTTCTGCTCGACACTGAGCAAGCTGCAAGCACCAAAGCGCTCATCCAGACAGGCGGCGCGAACGGCGTCCATACGCGCTGCAAGCACTTCGCGCGGCAGCGTGATTTCGATGCTGTGTTCGTAGGCGAGACTGCTGCCGGGTTTGCCCTGTTCGCCGCTCAGGCTGGATGAGGACTCGAGACCGCTCTTCTTCGCGCAACCGACAAACAGAAGGCAGAGCACCACCATCAACACACGCATCGGGACCATCGCTTCGGCTCGCCTTTGAAGAAGCCGTAGTGTCGCTAAATCAAATGCGGATAAACGTGGGCCACACGCAAGACGTGCAACGGCGATTCAGATTTCCGATCCAATCGGGATTGCGGTCGCTTCTGGCTACACGTCTTTGGAACGGTGGGCTCTGAGCAGCTCCTGTTTGCTCCGCGACAGCAGAACGGCAACGGCGCTCTGAGGGCTTCTACAACCACATAGCGGCTCAGCGTGTCCGCCGATACGGCCGATACACCGGCTCCCACACCAAGGTCTCAATGCGTTGCCGCATCGTGGCTTCGTCGCAGGCATCGGCGACGCCATCGAGTTGAGCTTGACGGGCAACTTCCACAGCGACCTGGATCGCGACAGCGCGCAACTGGTCAACCGGCGGCAACAGGCGTTTGAGAGGATCGTGTTTGGCCGGCGACAGCTCGGCCAGCGCCTTGCCCGCGGCCATGAACATGCTGTCGGTGACCCGGCGGGCGTTGACCGCGAGCACGGCGAGGCCGACGCCAGGAAAAATGTAGGAGTTGTTGGTCTGATTGACCGGGAGCAATTGGCCATTCCACGCCACCGGCGCAAACGGGCTGCCGGTGCCGATCAAGGCGCGACCTTCGGTCCAGGCGACCAGATCGTCCGGCTTGGCTTCGCTGCGTGAGGTGGGATTGGACAGTGGGAAAATGATGGGGCGCGCGGTGTGTTGTGCCATCGTCCTGATCGCGGCTTCAGTGAACGCACCGGCTTGGCCGGATACGCCGATCAGTGCCGTGGGCTTGGCGTTGTTCATCACATCCAACAAATCGATCTTGCCAGAAGCCTGCAACTGCCAGCCGCTGACCGCCGACTGGCGTTGCGCGAAAGCCGCACGATCACCGCTGACTTCGCGCAAGCCGTGAGCGACCAGGCCCTTGCTGTCGATCACGTAGAAGCGCGCACGTGCGTCAGCATCACTCAATCCCACCGCACGCATCGCATTCACCAACAAGCCGGCAATACCGCTGCCCGCCGCACCCGCACCGACGATGGCGATGCGTTGTTCGATCAGGGGCACACCGGTGACCTGGATCGCCGCCATCAGGGTGCCGAATGCCACCGCAGCGGTGCCCTGGATGTCGTCATTGAAGGTGCACAAGCGGTCGCGATAACGCTCCAGCAGACGACCGGCGTTGCTGCCGGCAAAGTCTTCCCATTGCAGCAATACATTCGGAAAGCGCTCATTCACCGCGGTGATGAACTCTTCGACGAAATCGTCGTAGTCAGGACCGCAGATGCGGGGATTACGCCAGCCCACATACAACGGATTGTCGAGGCGCTCCTGATTGTTGGTGCCGAGGTCCAGCATGATCGGCAAGGTCGCCTCTGGATGGATACCGGCGCAAGCGGTGTACAGCGACAACTTGCCGATCGAGATGCCCATGCCGCCCGCACCTTGATCGCCTAGTCCCAGGATCCGCTCACCATCGCTGACCACGATCACGCGTACGCGATCAAAACGCGCATCGGACAAAATCTCGCGAATGCGATGCTTGTTCGGATAACTCAGAAACAGTCCTCGCGGCTTGCGCCAGATCTCCGAAAAACGCTGACAGCCCTCGCCCACCGTCGGCGTGTATACCAGCGGCAACAGCTCTTCGATGTTGCCCACCAGCAAGGCGTAAAACAGCGTCTCGTTGGCGTCCTGCAGATCGCGCAGAAAGGCATAACGCTCGAAATCGGTGGCAAAACTGCGCAGTACCTTCAGCCGCCGCGTCACTTGTTCGGTCAAGGTGCCCACGTTCGGCGGCAATATCCCGTGCAAGCCGAACTCGTGGCGCTCGTCCTCGGTAAACGCGGTGCCTTTGTTGAGCAAAGGCTGGTTGATCAGATCCACCCCATACAGATGGGTGGCGATGGTTTGCTCGCCACGGTCAGTCGCTGTCATGCGTGATCTCCCCCAAGATCGAAATGGATGTTGTCCCTGCGCACGATACGCTGAGCCGTGCTGGTGGCAAACGTTGCGCCGAGATTTCGCGCCTCAAGCCGCTCCTACAAACGCTGTTGCAGCCTCTGCCGTGCTCGTCGCTCCAGCCACCAAAGCGTGCCCATCAGCATCAACCAGAGCAGGCACAGCAGGCGACGCCAGAACTCACCGTCGTTTTGCACGCCCTTCGGCGGTAGCTCGCGGTGGACCAATCGGGCGGTTGCGACTTCGGTTTGCCGCGTCAGCACGCTCTCAATCGCGGTGGAATCAAACACGTAGAACGCAGTGCCCGGCTTGTCGGCATCGGCAGCTGCTTCGTCAGATTGTTCAGCTGGGGCGGCACGATCGGCGTTGGCAGCAAGTGCCGATGTCTGAGTTGGCGAATCCACAATCACCCGATGCCAGCCGGCCTCGGCTGGCCAGAACGCAGCACAGTGGGCGGCAGCCGGATCGCGCAACAGCGGCTTGCGTGTGGCATCCGGCAACTGCACCTGCAAGCTTTCGCCCTCTCCGCAAATCACTGTGCGTTGGCCAATCACCGCGGTTTCAGTGACCTTGATCGCTGGCTCGGCGCGCGCGCGCGCAAGCTCGGCAAACACGGTCGACCACAACGTGGCATGGCGTGCATGCTCGCCGCGGGTGGCCAAGCGAAAGCTGTCGGTCAGTGCGAGGACGCCGATGCGGCCAATTCCCAGCGGCATGCGAATGGCCAACGGCTGCGCTTTTGCCCCCTGCAGCATGACGACGTGATGATTGCCACTCGTCTTGAAGGGCCAAGCGTGCAGCCGCTCACCCGCCACGGGCGCCACGCCATCATCCAGACTGACCGCTCGCGGCGCATTGGCGGTCAATTCAAACGCCAGACCCAACGCACGCCACTCCGCTTGAATCGCTGCTGGCACTGGCCCGGTGATTCGGATCAGCACACCCAGCCCATTGCCGACGGCTTCCCGCAGCGCCGCAGACTGCCGCGCAATTTGCGGCCAACTGCGCTCGTCGACCATCAGCAGGTCGAGTTTGGCGAGCATCGCGGCGTCGATGGCGGTGGGATTACGCGCTTGCACCAGCCCGGGCGCGAGGTTGATGCGACTGTCCAACTCAACGCCAGCGTCGCTGGCCCAACGCCGCAGGTATTTCAGTTCGGGCGAGGGCACCGCCGCCAGCAGCAGCGCGCGCACGGGCTTCGTCGCCGCCGCGTAGATCGGTACGGGCAGCGTTTGCAGGAGGTATGCGTCATCGCCCGCGTCCACGGAAGCGCGCGCGCGCAACCGCAGCGAATACAGCACGGTGCCAACCGCGCGCGCCGTGCCCAACAATTCAAAACGACCATCGGCGCCGGGTGTCGCGCTGGCTTCCAGACCGTCGGCCAGATCGCGCAATTCGATCAGGCCAACGTCACCACGCACACGCCCACGCAAGCGCCATGACGCGCCGACATTCACCTGCCTGGGGAAGTCCCATTCGAGCAAGGCCGCGGGTGCATTCGCCGTGGCGGGTGGCGCGAAGCTCAATTCGCGACTGCCCAAAACGGCGCGGTCATGCGCCTGCAGGCCGTGGCCAAACACGTGCACGTGGGTAATGCCTGGATAACGACGCAAGGCGGTGGCCAGATCCGGCGCAGATTCGACATCCTCGAAGTCCGATGTCACGCCGCCCAAGGCAATGACCGGCGGCCGTGTGAGGTCTGCGCTTGTCTCATTGTTTCTCGAATCCCACTCGGCGAGATCATCGCGACTCGCACCCGTCGTGAGCACGATCATGCTGCCGCTGAGCGGCGCGTCGCGCAGCAAGAGGGCGCCGAGCAAAAGCAGGGCACAAGGCAGTTGCAACGCAAGCAACACGCCGCGCGAAACCCGTGCATTTCGCAGCACCCCCAGCATCGCAATGAAGGATGCCAACGACAGCAGCGTCAGCACGACCGCGTCGTGGTTCAACAGGGAATCGAATGGCATACCGGAGAAGGCCATCATTCTGGCCCGTCATTCCCGCGCAGGCGGGAATCCAGTGTCTGAGCCGCTTGAATGGGCAGGCAGATGCACTGGATCCCCGCCTGCGCGGGGATTACGGACATCTGCCACGATGGCGAACGAAGGGATGCGTGGCTCATGGCATTACTCATGGCATCGCCTCCGCAGGCGCAATCACGTCCAGATAGGCGCGACCCACAGCATTGGCACGCGGCCTCAACGGTGGTGCTGCAGCAGGCGGCGTCAGCAGCGGCCACAGGGAATTGGCGAGGCGGCGCCGACAGTCGGCGCAGTCGGAGGTTTGTTGCAGGGCGTCGATATCGGCGAGCAGGGCGAGCTGCGGATCGTCGTCCGCGGGCTGCGCGCTCACCCATTCCAACAGCTCAGTCAATGGCAGCGAGGCGTCGGCCTGCAACGCCAACCACGTACGCTCGGCGGGTGAGGCTTCTGCATCGTCGGCCAGCGGATCGGCGGTGCGTGAACGGCCAGGGCGCTCGCCGCTGAGCCGGCGCGTGGCATCCAGCGCGGGCAGTTCCAAACCGACCCGTGCGAGGTAAATTCGGCCCGCCTGCTGGAAACGTTTGATGAACTCCAACGCGGAATTCTCGAATGGCAAGGCAGCCTCGGGATCGCCGATGCGCAACTGCAACTCGGCCTGCCACATTTCTCCCAATGCGGCGCGCAATAACTCGCGGGTCGCCGGATCCAGCAAGGTCGCGGCTTCGGCGATGTCGTGCCCGTGACCGAACTCGGCAATCAATCCGGCCGCATCACCCACCGCAGGCTCAGGCTCACCCGCGTGGTCGTCGTGGTCATGGCCTTCTGGGGAGTCGATTTCTTCGGCTTCCTCGCCCAGAAATTGCCCATAACGGAGACGCAGCAGACGTTGGTCCACACCGATGGCATCACTGCGCTCAAGCACCGCCTCCGCACTCAAACGTGGCTGCTCGGCGATCAAGGCTTCGGTATCGATGATGATCTGCCGTTGGCTGCGGAAGTAGGCCGGCAAGGTTTTTTGCACCAATCCTTCGACGCCGGTGCCCTCGGCGCCACGCTCCGCCGGCCAGCGCAGGATGTAGCTGGCACTGCGGGTGAGATTTGGGGTTGGCGGGCGGTTGTCACGGACCTCGATGCGCGCGATCAGGTCATCACCCTGCGCGAACCCAAGGCCGATCAAGTCCAGAGATTGGGTGAATTGCTGTCGTAGTGGATCACCCTCGCCGCGCAGCCGGATCCGACGTTCGTTGACGGTCACTTGCTCACCATCACCCTGGGCATGGGTGAGATGCAGGTGTGTTTCGGCGAGTCCGTAGTCATCGGTGGCGACCAGCGTGAGCTGCCAGCGACGGGCGGCGGCATCCAGCACCGTGAGGGTGTTCTGTGGTTCGCTGATGGCAAGCTGCGGCGCGCGGTCGGGTAACACTTCGATGGTGTAGGGCGCGCCTGTGGGCAAGGCGGGCGCACCTTCGATCTCGATGCGATACACGGTCGAGGAACTGAAGCGGCGACGGCCCTGCCATTGACCATCGATGGCTTGCAGAACCAGTGTTTCTCCATCCAGCAGCCGCACTCGCACCGCAGACGGTTGCACCGCAAATCGCAGCGACCAGACAAGTTCGCTGCCCTCCACCACCTGCACGGCGAGCTGATCGCTTTCTCGCGTCGGTAGCGCGGTGTAAGCCGGCGGCGTGATGCTGAGCCTGGCGGTCAGCGCTTGTTCGACGACGGGTTGAACTTCGACAACGGTGGATGACTGAGACGGTGTGATCATGCTGGGTGTCAGCGGCTGCCACAGCCATGAAAACAGCCCCCACAGGCTCGCAGCCATGAACCCGGTCAGCAGAAGCTGCCACGGCAGCGGCGCGCGCAGATCTACCGTGCCGGATTGCAACAGCCGCTCACGCACCCGCGTCTGCTGCAAAGCTTGCAGAGTCGAAAGCGTGGCAGTGTCTGCAAACAGCAGGTCGCTGCTGTCATGCAAAGCGCGGTCATGGTGATCGAGCGCACGAATCAGCCAGCGCTGATCGATTTGCTTCCATGCGTGACGCAATCGCCACACCAGCAGCCCCAAGCCAAACACACCGAGTGCGATGGCGACCCTCGCCCCCGCTGCGCGACTTCCCGCGTAGACCGCCACCAGCAGCCAGGGCAACCAGCGTGCCGATTCGATCAGCAGCGCTCGCCATTGCACACGGCGCTGTATCGCTTGCAGGGTCGAAGCGATTCTCATGGCGTGCCGCGCAAACGCCGACCGTTGGCGAGGGCACGCTCCAGCAGGAACAGGCTGGCGATCAGCCAAATCAACCATGGGCGCAGTGGCGTTTTGCTCGGCTCGGCTGGACGACTGATCTGGGTCGGCTCGATCTGGTCAGCGTAGGCACGCGTCGGAGCTGGCGGCTCACCGAACAACACCGTGAAAAGTGCGGCAGGAAACTCGGGTGAGTGCAGGATCGGCAGTTCGCTGGCTTCAAAGCGGTCACTCACGCGGGTCAACCAGCCGTGTCCCACGCGTTGACCGATGCCCGGCCAAACCGCTTCGGCGACATCGGCAGCAGGTTCGCCGTCACCATCAACCAGGTGCAGGTGCAGCAGTCGGGTGCCGGCATCGAGCAAAGCCAGTGCCTCGTCGTCAGGCGCGTCACCCAACCATATCAGCGCATCGACTTCATCGGGCAAAGCCGCGGTACTCGCTTGCTCGTCGACCGTGACCTGGATGGAGACATCGCCATCCCACGCCTTGATGGCCGCGCGCAGCCACGGCAACGCGGGCGCATCGGCAGATGCGTAACGTATGGCCACGCTTCGTGGCAGCGGCGTATCGACGTCCGTTGACGCGCCGCTGGCAGAAGATTCAGTGCGTACCGTCCGCCACTCCACTTCGCGAGAAAGCGCGATGGCCTGCGCATCCAGACCACTGACCTGTTCGCCCACCAACACCCGCAATTGATCGCCCGGCGCCAATTCCGCATCCAACTGCCGTAGCAGGCTGGAGAACACGGGTGGATGCGATTTCGCGACGGAGCCATCTGGATCGATTGTGGGAATCTGCATGCCGGCGAGGTCAATCTCAGCCAGCTCGCTGTTCAACCACAGCGCACGGTCCATGCCATCGGCATGCGCCGAGATCAGCTCCACGGGCACACCCGGAGCCACCGCCAACACCCGCTGCGGTGCGCGCCATTCGGCCACCCATGTCGGCTGTGCCAGCCACACCACAACGGCCACGATCAGTAGCACACGCAGCGCCAACAACAGCCATTCGGTCAGCCTCCAGGTGCGCTTGGGCGGATGCGCGGTGCCGATGAATCGCATCGCCGCGAAACGCAGCACGCGCATGCTGCGGCGCCGATCCAGATGCAACCAGATCGGCATCACCACGGCAGCCAACGCCGCGAGCCCGAGTGGCCACGCCCAGAGCATGCTCATCGACGGCGACTCATCGGCGACGGTGTGTCATCAACGCAGCCGCCGCGCGGAGCGCTCGCCGCCGAGGGACTGTGCCAACGTCATCGCCAAGGGCTGATCGAGTACGTGTTCGACATGGCGCACGCCGCCGGTCGCCAGACGCTGCGCCAGGTTCTGCCGGGCCGCGACAAAGCGCTGCCGGAACTCGTTGCGGGCGGCCGCACCATCCGACGCCAACCGGGCACCCGTCTCGGGATCTTCAAATACGAATGCGCCGCGCAAGTCAAAATCGCGCTCGTCCACCGATGTGAGCGATATGCAACGTACGTCGCGGCGAGTTGCTGCCAACTGCAATGCAAATCCGCTGCTGACTTCGTCAAAGCCGTCGCCGATCATGACCACCACCGCCGCCGGCTCGATCCGTTCCCACGCCCGCTGCAAGCTCGCCAACGAGGGCCATTCGCCCTGTGCCAACGCTTGCGTCAAGGCCAACACACAGCGATCACGATGGCGCGGCCCGCGTGCCGAGGTCACCCAGGTCAACTGCCTGCCACCCAACAGCAACAAGCCAAAGCGATCACCCTCACGTAATGCGATATCGATGGTGGCTGCGGCCAACGTGCGCGCCATGCTGAGCTTGTCCTTGTCCGGCGTGGCCAGATCGGATTGCGCCATCGATCCGCTGCAATCGACCACCACCCAGATCGCCAGGCCTGCCTCGCTCTCGGCTTCGCGGACAAAATAGCGATCTGATCGCGCGAACAATTTCCAATCGATATGGCGTGGCTCATCCCCCGGTTCGTAGGCGCGGTACTGCGAAAATTCCAAGCCTTGGCCACGCTGCCGACTGGCGTTCTGACCCAATGGTCCCGCCGCCGGTGGCAGCTTCGCCACGATGCGCAAGCCGCGCAGTTGCGCCGCCAGCTCGGGCGGAATCAGGGCGGCAGTGGCATCACTCATCGACGGCGCAGGTCAGCCGGAATACGCCACATCCGCCAACAGCGCCGACACCACGTCATACGCGCTGCGGCCCTGCGCTTCGGCGGCAAAACTCAGCAGCAAGCGATGCCTCAACACGGGCATTGCGAGCGCCTGTACATCTTCGCGGGTGGCCGCCAGGCGGCCGTGCAACAGCGCGCGCGCCTTCGCGCACAACACCAGCGCCTGACCCGCGCGCGGGCCGGCGCCCCAGCGCACCCATTCCTTGATTGCGGGCAAGGCACTCAGCTGCGGTCGCGAGGCGCGCACCAGTCGATTGATCCACGCCAGCAGATCGCCACTGACGTGCACTTCGCGCACCAACTTCTGCAAGGCCAACACATCCTCGGCGCTCATCACCGCCTGCGCCAAATCGCCGCTCGCGCCAGTGGTGTGGGCGAGGATGGAGCGCTCTTCGGATTCGCTCGGATACTCCACCAGGATGTGCAACAGAAACCGATCCAGCTGTGCTTCCGGCAGCGGATAGGTGCCGGCCTGCTCCAATGGATTCTGCGTCGCCAAGACGAAGAACGGCTTGGGCAGCAGATGGGTAGTGCCGGCGTAGCTGATGGTGCCTTCCTGCATCGCTTCCAGCAGCGCCGATTGGGTTTTCGGCGGCGTGCGATTGAGCTCATCCGCCAGCAGCAAATGGGTGAATACCGGGCCGGGCTGGAACTTGAAATATCGTTTGCCGGTGCCGTGTTCTTCTTCCAGAATTTCGGTGCCGATGATGTCGCTTGGCATCAGATCCGGAGTGAATTGCACACGCCGGAAATCCAGCTGCACGGCGCGGCCCAACGCACGAATCAGCAAGGTCTTGCCGAGACCCGGCACACCTTCGAGCAAGGCATGGCCGCCGGCCAGCAGCGCTACCAGCAGTTGCTCGACCACCGCCTCCTGGCCGACAACCTCGGCCGCAATCGAGCGGCGCAGCGCCGCAATGCCGGCAAGCCGTGTCGCGACCTGCGCTTCGTTCAGCGCTGGCGATTCATGCGCACTCATGCGCTGGCCCGCGCAATAGTGGAGGACCGCGCTCCTGCGCGGCTGCTCTTGGCGCTGGCGGAAAAGTGGCGCCGCGGGAGCGGCGCCCTCCGAACGTCAGATGGTTGCGCTGGCATCATGCGCTGATCGCGTAGATCACGATATTCACCGCAAGCTTGGTGTTGTCTTCCGCCAGCCAGCGTTTGTTGCGCCAGTCGTAATCCCATTCGCATCCGTAATCCTTGTTGCTGTAGAGCACGCCCAATCGGCCATCGACCTCGATGCCCTTGAGGTAGTCATGAATCAGATCGTCGCCCCAACCGTTCAACTCGAAGCTGGTCGGTGGCGGCCCATCCAAAGCGAAGAAACTGGAATACAGCGGGTGCTGATTGGATAGCTTGCGCAGACTGTCACTGCCAAAGATGCGCGCCATTTCCGCTTCAAACGAACGCGCAAACAGGCCATCGATGTCGTGGTTGCAGTCATCCACGAAGACGAAGCCGCCGTTCTTCACGTAACGCTCGAAGTTGCGTCGTTCCTGCGGATTGAACTCGACCAGCTTGTGTCCGGCCAGATAACAGAACGGCGCGTCCAGCATGCGCGGATCGGCCAACGGCAAGACGTGCTCCTGCGGGTCGATCCGCAGCTGCGTGTATTGCAGCAAGGAGTCGAGCACGGTCGTCGGCATGCGCTGATCGACATCCCAGTCACCCGACTCGTACATGAGGCGGGTGAACCAGAAATCAAAGCGACCATCGCTGGCGTGCGCCTGCCGCACGCCTGGTGCCAACGCCGCCAGCAGCGACGCGGCACCCAGCTTCAAGAGGTCGCGTCGCTGCATCCGCGATAGATCCGTCGCTTACACCGCGTCCGACAATGAGGTGAAGGTGAAATCGCGCACCTTCATCGATGGCACCTTCAGCAACAAACCGCCGCCGCCACCGCCGCCACCGCCAGCCAGACGCACCGATTTACCCAGTGCTTCGATGTTGTTCAACATGATCACCGGCGACTCGTTGAAGCGGAAGTTCTTCACCGGATACTTGATCTCGCCGTCTTCGATGTAAAACGTGCCATCACGGGTGAGCCCGGTCAGCAACATGGTCTGCGGATCGACCAGGCGGATGTACCAGGTGCGGGTCAGAAGCACGCCGCGCTTCGTGCCCTTGATCAATTCCTCGGTGCTCGCGTCGCCTCCTTCCATGATGATGTTGCCCGGCTGGCCAACGGCTTGTTTGTCCTTCTCCTTGGCCCAGAATCGCGAGTACTGCAAATACTCGACCACGCCCTTGTTGACGATCTGGGTTTTCGTGCGCGCCAAGCCTTCCTGATCCCAGGCCGGCACCGGCACGTCGGTGTCCCAGGGGTCGGAATACAGGTTGACGCGTTCGTCGAAGACCTTCTCGCCGATTCGATTGCCGCCGCCTTTTTTGGTCAGGAAGCTGCGACCCTCATCGGCTTGCCGCGCGTCAAAGCCGAACATCATGAAACTGATCAAACCGGACGCTGCTTCCGGCTCCAGAATGACCGTGTACTTGCCCGGCTCCAGCGCCTTGGCCTCGGCCGATCCCTTGGCCTTGCTGATCGCGGTCTTGATGCTGCGTTTGGCATCGAACTGCGCCACGTCGGCGACATTGCTGCCGACCCAACCCGAGCCGCGTTCGTCGTCGGTGCGCACGGTGCAGGTCAGATCCGCCGACGTCACTTGCTGGTAACCGAAGTTGCCCTTGCTGTTGGCGGTGGCAACAAAGCCGCGTGAGTCAACGAAATAACCCGCCGCCACCAACTTGTCGGCGCGGCAGGGCTCGATGCAATCCGCCGCCACTTGTGCGCGGAACTCCGGATTGATGGCGGCGGTAGCTTCGATGTAGGACTTGCTGGCGGTGTAGGTCTGCTTCTCGATCACCGACATGAACTCGGGATTTTCCGGTGCCAGCTTGGCCAGTTCTTCGGCGCGACGCACTACGCGCTCAAGCGCGGCATCGTCGAACTCGCCAATCGTCGTGGTGCCAACACGTTTGCCGTACGAAACGGTGACCGCCAGCGTGCAGTCTTGAACTTCACCACTGGTCGACACGCTGTTGAGCGCGAAACGGATGTTGCCTTCGGTGCCGCCGGCCAGCGTGGCGCTGCACTCGTCAGCCTTGGACAGCTTGATCACCTTGTCCAGAATCGCCTTGGCTTCGGCTTCGTTGAAATGGGTCATGAGATCGCTTCCTTAACCAAGATTGCGTGCGGTGTTGATGACATTGATGCCGTTGAATCGCGCCGTGGCCGATCCATGCGACACCGCCGAGGACTGCGAGGGCTGCCCCTTGCCATCGAAGAACGAACCGCCGTGGCGGTAGTCGCGTTCATCGCAAATGGCCGCACATGCATTCCAGAATTCGGGCGTGCGGATCTGATACGCCACGTCTTCAATTTGCTCGGTGATCTTGCCGTCCTTGATCTCGAAGAACAGCTGACCACCGAACTGCGCGTTGTAGCGCTGCTGATCGATCGAGAACGAGCCGGCACCCACGATGTAGATGCCGTCTTTCACGTCAGCAATCATTTCGTCCGGAGTGAGTTTGTCTTTGCCGGCCTGCAGCGAGATGTTCGACATGCGCTGGAACTGCACGCTGTTCCACGAATCGGCGTAGCAGCAACCGTGCGATTCTTTCTCACCGAGAATGCCGACCTGATCGCGGATCGCCTGATAGTTGACCAGGATGCCGTCCTTGATGATGTCCCACTGCTTGGTCTTGACGCCTTCGTCGTCGTAACCGACGTTGCCCAAGCTCAACGGCTGGGTCTTGTCAGCAAAAATATTCACCCGCTCACTGCCGTACTGGAAGGTTTTCGACTTCCACTTGTCCAAGGTCGCGAAGCTCGTGCCCGCGAAATTCGCCTCGTAACCCAGCACACGATCCAGCTCGGTGGGATGACCGACCGACTCGTGAATGGTCAGCCACAAATGCGCGGGGTCCAGCACCAGATCGTATTTGCCCGGCTTCACTGACTTGGCCTTCAGCTTGAGCTGCGCCTGCGCGGCCGCGGCCTTGGCATCCGCCACCATGTCGTAGGACGTCGAATAACCGACCACGCCGCCGGGCATCGCGATGCGTCCTTCGGCCGTCGGCTCCAGATATTCAAAGCCCATGCCCATCGGCGACGACAGCCCGTTGCGGCTGCGGAATTTGCCGCTGGCCTTGTCGATTGCGGTGACCGTCATCGGTGCCCAGATGCGATGCACGTCCTGATCGATGTAGGAGCCGTCGGTGGAGGCGAAATACTTCTGCTCATTGACCAGAAACAGGGTCGAATTGACGAAGTTGGCACCGGCATTGATCGCCGATGCGTTGACGCCCAGCAGCAGCTCGACCTTGTCCTTGATCGGCACTTCCATCGCGTTCTTCTTGATCGGCGTCGCCCAGCTGACCACGCCGACACCTTTCACCTCGGCCAGCTCCACCGGTTTGATCTGCAAGCGCGAATTGGCCTTGGCAATGGTCACCGCCTGCTTGGCAGCCTGCGCCACCGCATCACTCTTCAGCGAATTGGTCGCCGCAAAACCCCAGGTGCCATTCGCCAACACGCGAATGCCGACTCCGGTGGACTCGGTGTTGACGACGTTCTGCACCTTGTCTTCGCGGGTGACCACGAACTGATTCAAGTAGCGACCAATGCGCACGTCGCAATACGTCGCCCCTGCCTCTTTCGCGGCCGCCAGGGCCACGTCGGCCAAGCTGCGTTTCAAGCTCAACGCGATCTTTTCACTCAACACCTCAGCCGCGATGACCCGCGTGTAAGCCGGCAACAACAACGCCCCGGCCCCGAGGCCAGACAAGGTAACAAAGGTACGACGGTCCATGACCCACTCCCGTAGTTCACATTCACAAACAGAATTTGGCTGACGCGAGGCCACCGGCGTTCAGCACCGCAGCACCCACGCAAGATCGAAGCCGCGACAGCAACCCACCCGCCACCGCGCTGGCCCTGCATGGTGGCCGCAACCGCTGCCTGCGGCATGTGACGAATGGCATGGATTGGGGAAATTGTGGGAATCGATTTGGGGCGGGCGGGTCGCAACGGATGACCTTCGCTGCAACAAGAGCAGCGGAGCAAGTTCCCGCGCTGCGCACGCGCCGTCGCTTTGCTCGGTCTGCTCTCCAAAAGCAAGCGCCTCAACGCGATGCACTCCTCATGCCAAACGGGCGGTGACACCCGCCATCGTCGAGCCGTGAGGGGTCAGTCCCTTGCACGGGTGCGAACTCTGCCCTTGCCGCGACACCAATGTAATCAAGGAACCCGACGAATGGGGGGAACGGGAGAGTCGGCAGGGATAAAGGGGTCGTCTCCACCGGTGGTTGGCATAGGTGAATGCAAATCGATGTGACCGATCCGGGGGCGTGATCGGAAAACAGGGGATGCCACACCTCGTCGTCAGGCACCGCCTGCCGTGAAGGTGTCGCAATGCAATGGGGGAATGCATGAACTTTGAAGGCTTGGCAGAGCGTGTGCCATCGCTAACACAGCGAACACAGCAGGCGTCGACCGGCGCGGAACAGGCTATGCGACGCGCAGCTTTTGCAGCATCAACACTTGACAAGGAGATTTCCCGATGAGCCTGTTTGTTCGCGGCGCGCCGCTGCCCGATGCACTGTTACGCCGAGGCAGTCTGTTCGAGCTAGGAACGATCAAGCCTGAGGTCATGGCGGGCGTGGATCTGAGCGCGGGACAGCGAGCAGGCTCCTCCGGAAGACTGGATGTGGACGGACTCGGATCATCGGATACCTTCTGCGAGGTCGAACTCGAAGATGGCACCTTGCTTTGGCTGCGCCCTAGCGAGCTACGTGACAGCCCGTATTTCGAGACCGCATCACAGCGCGACGGCGCGGTTGAACTGGTGCCGGCGCGGCGCGCCAATCGCGGACTGGGTCAGGCCGTCGCCCGCGTGTTGAAGGTGTTCAAGCTCGACCCAGTGAAGATCGCGGCCGGCATCGCGCGCGAAAAGCTGGTGGCGCACTTCGAACGCGACGTAGTTGAGGGGCTGTTTCAGGTCGGCGCCCAACCGGCGGACCTGCAGCCCATTGAGGCCAAACGATTTGCCGGCAATCTGCCCTGTCTGCTGATGCTGCATGGCACGTTTTCCTCCACCGTAGGCAGCTTCGGCAGCCTGCATTCGGCCAATGGTGGCGAGCGTTGGCGCCGGCTGACCGCTTCCTTCGGGCAGCGAATGCTTGCGCTGGATCATCGCAGCATGAGCGTCAGCCCCCTGCGCAACGCGCTGGACGTGGCAAAAGCGCTGCCCGGCGGACTGCGATTGCACCTGCTCAGCCACTCGCGGGGCGGGCTGATCGGCGAGTTGCTGTCGCGTCACGATGGCAAACAGGCGGGCTTTCGTTCCGAAGAGCTGGCTTTGCTCGATGCGCTGGATGGCGGGCTCGCCGCCGAGGCGCGCGAACTCAATCTGCTGCTGAGCGAGAAGAAATTCCGCGTCGAGCGCTTCGTGCGGGTGGCCTGCCCCGCGCGCGGCACCACCGGCGTGTCTGAACGCGCCCGCGAGTGGTTAACCGTGATAGCCAACATGCTTGCGCGCTTTTTCAAGGCGGGTGCGGATTCCGTACTGCCTGCCGCCGGTGGTGCGGCGCTGATTCCGGTGGCGAGGCGCGTTGTGGACTTGCTCGAAGCGGTCACCCTGGAACTGATCAAGTTCAACGAGATACCTGGTCTGCACGCGATGGATCCGCGTTCGGGATTCATTCGCGGGCTCATCAACAGTGAGTCCGCACGCTCGATGGATCAGCTCGCCGTAATCGCCGGCGATGCCGAAGGCGAAGGGCTGTTCGGCCGCCTCAAGATGTTTGCTGTCGACCGCTTTTTCGAGCGCGACAACGATCTGGTCGTCGACACCGCTTCGATGATGGGCGGCGCGCAGCGCGAGCACGCCTATCGCTTCCTCGCGCGCGGCCCCGACATCAGCCACACCACGTATTTCGGCAATCCGCGTACATCAGACGTCATCACCAAGGCGCTGACCGCCAGTGCGATCGGTGAACTGGCGGAGTTTTCCCGCAGCGCGGTCGACCAACAGCCGCTTCGCTCGCCACTTCGAACGCCGGCCTCGCGCAGCAATCGCGCCGATCTGCCGGTGCTGTTCCTGTTGCCCGGCATCATGGGCACGCATCTAACAGTCGCTGGCGATCCGGTGTGGGTCGACAAGTGGGAGCTTGTGCGCGGCGGCTTCGCGCGGCTTGCCGTCGATGCACCCGATGTGGAATTGGCGCAACTCGATGGTGACACCTATCAGTCGTTGGCCGATGCGCTGGCTGCCGATCACGAGGTCGTGCCGTTTCCCTACGATTGGCGCTTGTCCATCGACTCGGCGGCGAAACTTCTCAACCAGGTCGTGCGAGCAAAGCTGGCGGAAATTGACGGCAACAAGCGTCCGATCCGCTTCGTCGCCCATTCGATGGGCGGGTTGGTGGTGCGCGCCATGATGATGCTGCCTGACAGCGTGTGGCCGGAGGTGCGCAAGCATCCGGACGCGCGCTTCGTGATGCTTGGCACGCCCAATCAGGGCTCACATGCCATCAGCCTGCTGCTGACGGGAAACGACAAGTTGGTGAAGCTGCTGGCTGTCGCCGACATGAAGAACAACTTGGCGGAAATTGTCGGCTTTGCAGCGGGCTTTCCCGGTGCGCTCGACATGACTCCGACCACCGGCGAGCGCGATTACTTCACCCAGCAAGCCTGGCTCGAACTCGCCAGCGCCAAACAGCTTCCCCACAAGTGGCCGTTGCCCGAGCAAAAGCGGCTTGATAGCAGCCGCGCGTTTCGTGATCGCTTGGCGCAGCAGGATTTGGCCA
The DNA here is from genome assembly GCA_052390415.1 of Pseudomarimonas sp. GTDB lineage: Bacteria > Pseudomonadota > Gammaproteobacteria > Xanthomonadales > Xanthomonadaceae > JANNWF01. The sequence goes on from JBQTGY010000060.1 coordinate 47,487, forward strand.
ACGCTGGCATCTACTACATCGCCGGGAAAGCCAATGACACGCCGGTGTCCGCCGAACTAAAGCCCGGCGGCGACCGACCACGACTGCGATTTTTGGCGACTCGAGAAGGCGACGGCCGCGTACCTTGGGCCAGCGGCATCCCCAAGGGAGTGAAGGCCTGGTATGTGCCTGCCAAACACGGCAGCATTCCGAGATATCGGCATCTGCACGCCGGACTGCGCGAAATACTCAACACCGGCAACACCCAGCTTCTTGCAGATACTCCGCCTGTCAGCCGCGGGCTAGCCGGCGAGCTTCATGAGTATGCGGAGCAGCACGCCAACTATCTGCCTGACGCCGGCGATTTGCTTGACGCCGCGATGTACGCACAAGACGAACCGGAGCGGATCGAAGACGAGCCGCTGCCACCCATCGATGTGCAGGTGATCTGGGGCAACCTGCGTTACGCCAAGGAGCCGGTAGTGGTTGGCCACTATGTGGGCGACCAGATCGTCAGCGCAGAGAAAGCGTTGGATCGTTTTCTCGATGGCGCGCTCAATCGGCGGCTGGCGCTGGGACGTTACCCCGGCGAGATCGGTACCGCACTGGTCATGCCCAATCCGCGTGGGGAATTGCCTGGCGCCGTGGTGATTGGGCTAGGACAGGTATCCATGCGCCTGACCCGTGTCGCGCTCACCCGCGCGGTGCAGGCGGGCGTGTGCGAATGGGCGGCGCGGATGCTGGAGGCCAAGTCCACCAACAAGAATTCACCCGAATTGGGCACATCGGTCCAACGCGGGCTTGCCTTCGTGGCCATCGGCAGTGGGTCGGGCGGCATGTCGATTTCGGATGTCGGCGTCGCCATTCTCAACGGTGTGGAGCGCGCACTGGAACTGCTCGCGGCGCAGCGCGGCATGGAAGAAGTCAAACGGCTGGGGCTGGCCCGCATCCAGTTTCTCGAACTGTACGAGGACCGAGCGCACACGCTTTGGTTCGGGCTCACAAGTCAGCAGGAAGGCAATCGTCGCGACGCCCCGCTGGCTCCCTGTTTCCATGTTGGCGATGCCGCGCGCGGCGTCAGTGTGGGTGAAGGTGGGCTGCGGCGACTGGTGCTGCAGGAACTGGACGGCTGGTGGAATCCACTCAAGATCACCCAGGACGGCAACCGCGTCGTCTTCGAGAGCATCGGTGACCGCGCGCGCGCCGAGCTGCACGGCGTCGGCACGCACTCCGGACAGATCAACGAATTGCTGCGCCAAGCAGTGGCCTCGCGGCAAAGCTCAAGTGCCTTCGCCAAGGCGCTGTTCGAACTGATGATTCCCAACGATCTCAAGGACAGCCTGCCCAGCGGCGACCGCTTGCGCCTGTTGGTCGATGGCAAGACCGCCCGTTATCCATGGGAACTGATACTCGCCGGCCAGCAGGCGAACGATCCATCGGCCGAGGCTTGCGGCCTCGGCCTGATCCGCCAATTCGTCACCGAACGCTTCCGGCCCAGCCCACGCATGTCGCAAGAGGCGTCCGCGCTGGTAGTTGGTGATCCACATACCCACAACGAATTCATCGAATTGCCCGGCGCACTGAGCGAGGCCAACGCCGTGCACGCCACGCTCGGCGAGTTGGGCTTCACCATGCCATCCAGCCCGCTGCGCGATCACCTGAGCATCCTGACCGCGTTGTATGCACGGCCGTATCAGGTGTTGCATTTGGCCGGCCACGGCATCGAGAGCCTGCGCGACTGGTTGCTCGACAAGCAGCAGACACTGGGTGGACCGCGCAAGGAAATGCGCGCTGACCGTTTGGCCAGCTTGAGCAAAGCGCAGGCCGATGTGCTCGCCGAGATCGAGCTCGACTTGAGTGAACTCGACGAACTGCCGATCAGCGCCATGGTCATCGGCCCGCGTCGATTCCTCACCTACCGCAACATCGAACAAATGCGCCAAGTGCCAGAACTGGTGTTCATCAATTGTTGCCACCTCGGCAAGATCGACACCCCAACCACGCGCGCCTTCGGGCAACAGGGCAGCACCGCCGCCAACTTCGCGCAGAAGTTCATCGAGATCGGCGTGCGCGTAGTCATCGCCGCCGGCTGGCCGGTGGAAGACGCCGCCGCGTGCACATTTGCTGAAGCGTTCTATCGCCAGATGCGCAGCGGTGCGCCGTTTGGAGAGGCCGTGCGAATCGCCCGCGAAACCACCCGCCACCAGCATGCAGACTCCAATACCTGGTCCGCCTACCAGTGTTACGGCGACCCGTCCTACCGCCTCACGGCCACCAAAGGTCAGCTCAACGGCGGCGCTGCGGGCACCCCTGTCGGCCGATACGGATCGCCCCGCCATCTGGCATGGGAAGGCGTTCACACCGCCGACACTCTCGAAACACTGGCCAATCGAATCGCCTATGCAGAGGCCAACGGTTTCGACGCCGATGGCGAGCTGTGTGGCGAGATCGCGGCCAGATATCGCCAGTTCAAAGCCTTCCCGGAAGCAATCCGTTGGTACCGGCGGGGCCTGTTGTCCGAAAAGGGCAGCACGCCGATCAAAGGCATTGAGCAACTGACCAACCTGATCGCCCGCAGCGGCGCGACCATCGCCAGCAAGGGCCAAAAGCCGGACCGCGAGTGGATCAAACAACTCGACGCCGCCGTCGACATGCTCAAGAAATTCAATGAAGCCAACCCTTCCCGCGAACGCCACTCCATCATCGCCTCTGCCTACAAGCGCAAGGCCATGGCGCTCAGTGGCAAACAACGAGACAAGGCGCTGCAAGCTTCGGCCGATGCCTACAAAGAAGCTGCAGACATGGCCGGCAAGAAGGGCCACCCCTACGCCTTCATCAACGCTGCTGTACTGCTGGGCGCACAGGCCTGGGCCAACGCAACCACTCTGCCGAGCAAAGAGATCAAGGACCTTATCCTCGAAGCAGAAAACCGCGTCCCCGCCCCCGGCGCTACCCCCGACTTCTGGGATCTCGCCTTACCTGGCGACCTGCTCGCGCTGAAACTCTTCGTCAACGCCATAGAGCCGTCGGACGAGTTGATTGAAGAGATCAGCACCCTCTACTCAGACGCCCATGAGCGAGATCGGGATAAGGCGAATCTGGCATCGGTACTTGATCAGTTGGAGTTTATGGTGGATGTATTGGGACGGGTTCAAATCGCTGCGCAACTCAAGAACGCGAAAAGTCGCCAGCGTGCCTTGGAAAGCGCACTGGCCTGCACGGCAGCCCTCACCAGATAAAGTCAATCCATCAAGGGCAGCCCAGCATTAAAAGAGCGCCTAGCTTTGCCTCACCTCCTCTAATCACCTTACCTAATTACACTAAAAGCACACCTTTCAGAGAATATTAATGATAAACGTCTTTCTCTCCTACAGCGCCAGCACCGCTGGTCTAGCAAAGATCATCCGGACGGTACTACGGTCGCTTGAAGCTACCGTGCTTGACTATCGCGACCCCTCGGCAAGGGTTACACCATTGAGCGGGTTGCTTACCCATCGCTTGAGGCAAGAAATCGGTAGCTGTGATTTGTTTTTCATGTTGATTGGAAGCGACGCCGGATCGCCGCTTGAAGGAGACGACGAAGATCGCGGAGCACTTGATTTTGAATTAACCACCTATGAGGATCTAAGAAACTCTGGGAGGAAAAAATCAGCCCCATTTATCGTGAGCTATAACACCTCCAAAGTCGAGCCCAGTCGAAACCTTATCAAACTCCTGAACAATATCAAAGGCAGAGGTCTCGACAGCAAGCTTGCTGAAAATAGACAGAAAGCCATCGCACTAATGGTGGAAGCTTTCAATTATCTAAAATACACAACTCAACAGAACACAATTACCGGATTTCTTGACGTTGATAATATTCACCTGGATATCGCCAGAAAACTCGCTGACAGCATCAGCACCAACTCTCCATTTCCGCAGAAATACCTTTACGCTACCCCAGTTGGCGCGCAATATTGGGTAAATCTCACTCGAGGAAACAGTAGTGCAATTGGCACCGTCTATCAAAAGTTTATGTCGGGATCACAAATTCCAGATGAGGACCAATCCTGTGTTGATTGGGCGAGCCAGAAACTTGTGTCGCTTGTAGAGAAAGACAGCGAACGAAAGCCTCCTGGGCAACAAGACCATGTTTGCGTATTGGTGCTTGGGTGCGGCGACGCGAAGCGGGAGGCTTATATATGCGGCACCTTGAAGCGCAAGCTGCATGGATCTTTGCTTAGGGTGCTTCTGGTGGACGTCTCAAAGACTTTGATTTCAACTGCGGCAACAGAGTTTAGAAATCAGATTCACGGTGACATCGATGTAAGATTTGCAATTGTCGACTTTGAAAGACCTGCTGCGCTAAAAACAATCCGGCAACGATGGGCTCCTCAAAGTCGCGTAATCGTACTTTTTCTTGGCAATACGTTCGGAAATATTAACTCAAGTGTATTTTTAAACAATTTCGAGACGTTCTTCAGGCCTGGCGATATTGCCATGATTGAAACGGCGAAGGCTTCCAATACGTCGAATACCGTACAAACACAGACGCTTGCCTTTAGTCCCGATGATAAGAGATTTGATTTTTTCACATCGCCTTTACTCATGATGGGCCTCACTCCGGTGCGCATGCAATTGCAAAGGCGCACAGCCGAAACGAGTGTCGGCGAAATAGAAACGTTTCGCTATATATTTTCGGAAAATGACGAGCAAACGCTTATCAACTCAGAACATTTCCAACTTGTCGCCAAGGGTCACTACATCGATCTTTGCTCGATCCAGAGGTTCCACACCAAGGGATTTGAAGCCATGATGGAGGCGACTTTCCCGGTGAATTGCGTGCACGAGCGTGCCTTCACGTTGACCCCTAGCAGCAGCATAACCATGCTTTATGGTTTCGGCATGCTCTGAGATCAGCACCAAAAAATTGTCCGGAGACGGGGTTAATGTTGTGTTTTGGGCTAAATCGATCGGTTAATTGTCTTTCCTGATCGGCGACAATGGTTGGCGGGGACCTACGGCTGTATACCCACTCCCTTGGGTGAACTTCTCGACTGTTCGGACTTGTTTCATTGTGAATGCGCGGATCCAACCGAACTGATGACCTTCCATCAGCCCAGCCTCTTCCTGAGCTACGCCCGCGTCGATCACCAAGACGCGGATCGTATTGCTCAGCAATTGACCGGTGCCAACTGCCGCGTCTGGCTCGACCGCAGCGAGCTGTTGGTCGCGGATGACTTCGTGCAGGGGTTGGCGCGCGAATTGGCGCGCTGCGATGGACTGGTTTGCTTGTTGACCAAGGCGTCGGCGGCCAGCAGTTGGTGTCAGGCCGAAGTCCAGCGAGCACTGGCATTGGGTCTGCCTGTAGCGGTGGTCAGACGCGAGGTGGACGCGCAGTTTCCCGATGCGCTGGTTCGACTCTTGCGCGATACCCAAGCACTGGATTGGCTGGGCGCTGAGGTGCCATCGCTAGGCGCGCAAATCGTTCGCGCGCGGCGACGCCGGTGGATTGGTTTGATCCGACGCAGCGCGCCCTGGGTGCTGACGCTGATGTTGGCGGCGATGCTGGCTTCAATCGCCGTTTGGCGGATGGATCGGGTCGAGGCCGCGGCCCGCCGCGCGGAGGTCGTGAATCGCATCGCGACGTCGAGCCAGATGTGGTCGCGGCGCGAGCTGGACAGCGTGTTGGCACCGGCAGTTGCAGACCCTGCGTTGCCGCCGTTACTGCAAAACCTCGACGCCGATGCCACGCAGCCGCTCGCAGTTCGGCATAACGCATGGCAGGCGCTGGCGGCGCTGCGCGAAGGCCGCGAGCGTGAATGGCGTCGCCTGGTGCCGCACATCGAATGGGTGGACGGCCGAATTCGCGGTGCGCAGTGGACCAACACCAGCTATCTGCGTGGCTCGGTTCGCGGCCTTGAAGTCGAGCGCACGACGATTGCCGGGATTGTCCTCGGACCTGGACCTGCCGAGGGCAAGAACGGTCTCACTCTGCTGGGCATGCGCATCGTCGACAGCGACGCATGGTTCCTGCGCATCGACGCCACCCAGCTGCTCGACGTCGAATTTCGCGACGTGCGGTTTCGCGGCGCGCAGTTGGACTTGAGCGGCCACGCCGGCGTGCGCTTCGTCTCGACGCCGGCCAACGAACGCATGTTGACGCCGGCTTTCACCCTCATCGAAGACAGCTGGATCACCCAGACCCGGCCGCCTCCCGACGCCCACGTGATGGATCTCGCTGAGCCCGAGCTGGAGATCCTGTTCGATGGCGTGATCTTTCATCGCACTCACTTCGACGGCCACTTCAAACCGCAGTGGTTCCGCAACAGCCGTTTTGAGTCCTGTGTATTCGCAACCGACCTGAGCCGCGAGGATTTGGTTGCAGGCGGCAATCAAGTTGAGGGGAGTGTCTGGGTGAGTCGGGACGAGTAGGGTCTTGCTCAAGTAACCGCTCCTGGACCAAGTACAAGCAATTGGTGTGCGCGTAGGTTTACCGTCGAACGCAGTCGCGTTGGCCCATTGGCAGCTTCCAGAACGCTGCGGCCAACTGAGCATGAACGCCGTGGGCGATTTTCAACCTTGGCAAATTCAACCGGCTTTACGGCGCGGCTGAGTCATCCCGCCCGAAAAGTCGGGCCCACCAGCTGTTTCAAGCCGTCTATCCCATCCCAGCAGGGTGCGAACTCCGCCCCTGTCATGACACGTATGTCTGAGAGAACAGTCACAACACCCGGCAAGCCCAAGTTCCGCACTTTGCACTCTCCCAACACGCCTGAAACCACTCCGGACCCGCTTTCGGATCAACAGCTTGCGCTGCTTCGACCCCGGAAAAATCGAAAACGTTGTTGTGTCACGTCATGGCG
>JBQTGY010000061.1:0-42908 GCA_052390415.1 Pseudomarimonas sp.
GATGGACGATCTCCGAACTCTTTGTGCACGGCTTGTTATGTTCCGCGGGCTTTGCGGGGTTTGGGGGTCAGGTTGGACTGATGCGCCAGGGGCGCTGTGGCTGGAGGAAGCACGCTTTGTTTCTGCAGAAATACGCGCGGACCGTACAACCGGTTCCAATTCGCGATGCCGTCGAGCGGGTAGAAGAAGCTGCCATAGTGCTTGAGGTCAGAGCGTCGATGGGCGCGTTGGCGATGGAAGTAGAGGGTGTTGAACAAGCGCAGACTGAGCCCGTTGACCAACGAAAGCGGTGGCGCGAACGGTATCGTCCATCGACCCATTCCGGGCGATGGAAGCTCGCCATTCAGAGCACTCGCATGATCCGCGGCTATGAAGTGGCCGCGCCCCAGGGAGGCCCCGCTGGCGAGGCAGTCGATCCACGCGACGGCGTATTCATGGCGACCGGCTGTTGCTCTCGCCAAAGCAAAAAAGCCGTCCAGATTTTCGAAGCGAGTGGTCGTCGTTGCCAGCCAAGGTCCGGGCACGCGCCGCAGTTGCATTTCGGCCCACGTCACGAGGCCGGTCAGACCAAGGCCGCCCACGCTGGCGGCAAACCAGTCATCCCCTGGCACCACCCGCTTGCGCTCGCCATCACTGCGTAGCAGTTCGAAGGCAAGGAGGTGATCGCCAAAACTGCCTGCGGCATGGTGATTCTTGCCGTGAATGTCATTGGCAAGGGCGCCACCAATCGTGACGAATCGGGTACCCGGGGTCACCGGCAAGAACCAGCCACGCGGCAGCACGAGATCGATGATCTCGCCTAGAGTCACTCCCGCCTCACAGCGGACGATGCCGGTGGCCGGGCTAAAGTCGATGAAGCGATCGAGCCCGCGCGTTCGCAGTAACCACCCTTCAGGGTTCAGGCAGCTGTCACCATAGCTGCGGCCATTACCGAAAGGCAGCATTGATCCCGCGATCGCTGGCAGCGCGGCGCTGCGATCAATCAGCAGTCGACTGCGCTGATCGCGTACGCCGGGGTAGCGACCCCAAGAAGCGGGCTGAAAAACTGATTGGGATGCGATCACAGCGCGGCGAGCAATACCAGGCCACCCAATGCGGCGATGATGAGGCTGTCGCGGTCGGTGGCGGCGTAGATCACCGGGTCGTCATGCATTCCTCCGCGATGTGCAACCAACCACGCGCGACTGATCCAAAACAGCAACAGCGGGCAAAGAAGCCACAGTGCGTAAGATCGAGCGTACAGGGCAAGACTTTCAGGGCTGTTGATGTACAGCGCCAACACCAGAACTGCACCGTAACCGCTGGCCGCGCCAAGTGAGTGCAGAAGGGGCAAGTCGTCGACGCGATAACCTCGCCCGGACGCGATGTTAAGGCCATCAGCCAACAGCGCCGCCAGTTCGGTGTATCGCTTGAGCAGGGCAAGACTGAGAAACATGAACATCGAGAAAGCCAGCAGCCAAAACGAGGGCGTCACCTTGATGGCCACGGCGCCACCGATGATCCGCGCGGTGTACAGCGCTGCCAGCAGCATCACGTCGAGCATCACAACACGCTTAAGGCGCAGCGAGTACGCGAGGGTAGTCAGCCAGTAGCCCAACTGGACGACGGCAAACAACGTCGACACCCACAGCGCAACAGTGAATGCGGTGAGGGTCAGCAGGATAGCCGCCAGCAGTCCGTGATGAAGCGGCAGCCGCCCACTCGCAAATGGGCGATGGCGTTTGCCGAGGTGGCGGCGATCTGCCTGCAAGTCGAGCAAATCGTTGATCAGATAGACGCCGGAAGCGCAGAGCGAGAACGCGGCAAAGGCCGTCATTGCCGATACCGCCGAGTCCACGTCCAGCACTCGATGGGCGGCGAACAGTGGCAGCAGGACCAGCAGATTCTTTAGCCACTGATGGATACGAAGCGCGCGCAACCAGACGGACACGATGCGCGGCGCCGACTCGATGTGTTCGATCAGATCACTCACCGCGGCTGCCCTAAGAGCGAGCCCCAGACTGCCAATGACCAGCGCGCCACGCGCCCGTGACCACACCGCCACATCGACGTCTGCATTTCCAACGTAGTCGAAGCCTCGCTCGCCGAATAATTTGACCAATCGGCGGGCTTTGCGTTCGCCCGCGAGGTTTTCGATGCCGTCACTGGCGAGTACCGAATCAAACACGCCAAGGTGGCTGGCCACTCGCTCGGCGAGAAGTTGATCCGAAGCGGTGCAGAGGATGGTCGTTCGACCGGCAGCGCGAGCTGCGCGCACGCGGTTCAGCACGGCCTCCGAGTAGGGCAGCGTGGTGACGTCCAAGGTACTGCGTTCGGCAAGGCGCGCCTTCAGCGCCGCTTTGCCTGAGATCAGCCAAAGCGGGAGCATGCAAAGCGTCAGTGGTTGGTGGCCAACTACATCGAGCAAAGATTCAACCAGCAAGTCCGAGTCCAGCAAAGTTCCGTCGAGATCGACACAGAATGGAATGTCGGCCGCGGCCATCAACTCAGCACCCGGAAAGGTCTGAACGCGAACGGATGAGTCGAGTGGATCGACTGACGTGAGGCAGCGCTGCCGCGTGAACAACCTCCCGCCTTGCGGCGCAATCGTGGTAGACCACTCGGGTGTCGAATGAAGTCCGCATCCTCGCGGCCGTGATGCGTCGCTTCACTGATGGTCATGAGTACCTAGCGTCAGTTGTCGGTGGGCAGGCTAGTCAACTTGAGGTGCAACGTCAAAGCGTTCATGGTGGATCGAAATCGCTTCTCCCATGTTCCATATGCGGTTCCGAAGGCGCTTGATTTGGCGAGCCCAGTTTACCGGACGTGTGGCTGTCCAATCGTCTCAGTGCTGGAACAGCTTTCGGTGAACTTTCTCGCTCAGTTATTGAAGCGATCGCCATCGCCGGGTCAGATCCGTTGTTCTAGAACGCGAGTGTGTCGCAGAACTCCCGCGCAGAAAGCGGTTGATTCCGCGACATCAAGCCCCAGCCCGCGTTGGCTACGCTCGCAGACCAGCGCGTGGCGGCTTCAACCCGGCGCAAGTGCAGTGGCGAAGCGTGATGGCGTTGTCGGACTGGCGCTAGGCTCGCTGCACCGACCCGCCGGAGACGATCATGCCAATGCTGCTTCGCTACACGCTGGGCACCCTGCTGCTGGTGTCGGTTTGCGCCACTGCATCGGATCAGGCTGCCGAGGCACGCACTCAACCTGCCGCGCCAGCTGCAAAGATGACCGCAGCGGAGTGCGAGGTGTGGAACCGCGAACGCAGCTTTGCGCATTCAATCGAGCAGGGCGACGCGGTGGCATTCGCCGAACACATCCAGGCCGAGGCGGTGTTTCAGGCGGGCACAGCGCTGCCGCAACGTGGGCGTGCAGCGATTGTCGCCGCCTGGCAGCCCATGGTTTCGGGCGCGTTCCCGCTGCGCTGGCATCCGGGTGTGGTCAGCATCGGCGGCGATCCCGACATCGCGCTCTCGCACGGACCGGCCTGGTTCGAGAACACCGATACCGCAGCAGCGGCGCGTTGGCGTACCGGCAGCTTCGTTTCAACCTGGGTGCGTGATACCGACGGCGCGTGGCGGGTGCTGTTTGATCGCAGCGCCCAGCCCTTTCGCGACGCCAGCGTCGAGGAGATCAGCGCGTTGCTCGCAGCACTGCCTGAGAATTGCCCACGCGGTTGATGATCGAAGAGGCTCCATGGGAAACCCAGCGAGCACTGTGGCTCTTTCTCCCTCTCCCCGCTCGCGGGGAGAGGTGACGGGCAAGCCTTGCCCCGAGGCTCGCCAAGTCAGCGCCTCCAGGCCAAGTGCGAAGACCAACCAACGCCCCAACAATTACACTGCGAGCATGATCCGGCCCCTGTGTTTGTCGACTCTCCTGCTCACGACATCGGTCGGTTTCGCCGAGGACGATGTCGAGATCGATGTCGCCAGCATTCACGGCCGCATTCAGGTCGTCACTTCTTTTCCCGATTACAAGGTGAAGATTGTCGACAGCTTTGCCGACCTGCACGTTCTGGTGGTGGAGAGTTTTCCGGACAAACCGGGTCGCTGGAAGTTGGTTGAATCGTTTCCGGATTACAAGATCCAGTTTGTGGATTCGTTTCCGGACTTCACCATCAAGTACGTCGAGAGCTTTCCGGGGCCGCGCTGAAGTCCAAAAGTCGGGTTCGGCAATTGAAGTTCGACACAATCCTCCCCGGTCCAACTGATACGGTAAAAACACCCCGAAACTGCTGCTGTTCCGGACAGGTTTTCACGGGCAGTATGGCCAGCATGAAAAACATCGGTGTGCGGCGACTTTTCTCTGGCGCGAAGCTCGCCGATGGGTGGTCTGCAAGGCCATGACCCTGTATCGCCAATACGCCAGCGAGATCGCGGCGATGATCGCTGTGGGTCAGCTGCGACCGGGTGACCGTCTGCCCTCCGTTCGCGAAGCGAAAGCGCGGCGTGGCATCAGCGCCTCGACCGTCTTTCAGGCCTACCAGTTGCTCGAGCGCGATGGGCTGATCGTCGCGCGGCCGCAGTCGGGGTTCTATGTGAACTTGCCGGTCGCCGAACGTTCGGCAACGCCGTCCTCAGCATCTGATGGCGTGGCAGCACAGGTACAGGTCAGCGAGCTTGTATTTCATGTGTTGAGTCAGGTGCGTTCGCGGGGTGTCGCCCCTTTGGGCTCGGCGTTTCCCGGGCCGGAATTGTTCCCGCTGAGCAAACTCGCACGTGCTGCCTGTGCCGGGCTTGAAGCGATGGATCCGGGTGCGGTCGTCGAACACCTTTCTCCGGGTTTTCCGCGTTTGATCGAACAGATCGAGTTGCGTTACCGCATTGATGGCATCGCCTTGATGCCCGGTGAAATCGTGGTCACCCATGGCGCACTGGAAGCGCTGAACGCCGCATTGCAACTGACGACCAAACCGGGAGACACCGTGGTGGTTGAATCGCCAGCGTTCTATGCCGCCTTGCAGGCTATCGAACGCCTGGGCCTCAAGGCGCTTTCACTGCCAACATCGCCAGTGACTGGGCTCGATCTCAACGCACTGGAGACGGTATTGACGAAGGAGCGGATTGGCGCGTGTTGGCTGATGCCTACGTTCCAGAATCCAACGGGCGCGCTGATGCCCGCCGCGAGCAAGCGTGACTTGGTCGCCCTGCTCGCCCGCCATCAGGTCCCGCTGATCGAGGACGACGTCTATGGCGAACTGTACTTCGGCAACGCGCGACCCAGACCCGCCAAGGCGTTTGATGACCATGGCCTGGTGCTGCATTGCTCATCGTTCTCCAAATCGCTGGCTCCCGGCTATCGCATCGGCTGGGTGGCGGCGGGACGCTACGCGCAGGCGCTGCAACGCCACACCTTGATGACGACGATGTGTGCGTCGATGCCCGCCCAGATCGCCCTCACCCAGTATTTGCAAACAGGCGGCTTCGATCGCCACCTGCGTCGATTGCGTGGTGCTTTGCACGCGCGTTTGACCGCCGCATCTGCGGTAATCGAGTCGGCGTTCCCCAGCGGCACCCGAATTTCACGACCACGCGGCGGGTACTTTCTTTGGGTCGAACTACCGCCTGGGTTGGACGCCATGACCCTGCACGCACTCGCGCTGGCCGAGCACATCGGCATTGCGCCCGGACATCTTTTCTCACCGGACACCCGCTACGCGCACTACCTGCGCATCAACGTCGGGCACGACAGCACCCTCGTATTGCCCGCATTGCGTCGGCTGGGCGCACTGGCCCACACCCTTGACGGAGACTCCCCATGAAAATTCTTGTCGCCATCGCCTTTCTCTCGGTGATCGTCTACAACCTCGGCGCCGGCTTGTATTACATGATTGCGGACGGCGGTGGCAGCGACCGCATGGTGAAGGCGCTCACCCGCCGCATCGTGCTCTCGGTGGCGTTGATCGCGCTGGTGCTGCTCGGCATCGCAACGGGTGTGGTGCAGCCGCACGGCGTCGAGGGCTGAGTCAATGAACTCGAACGTCGCTCCTCACCTGGCCCTGATCCTGTTCTTGCCCTGGTATGCCGTGCTGGGATGGCTGCTCTGGCGACTGCGGGCCACGGGCCACGATGCACGTCGCAAGCTTGCTGTGTCCGCATACATCGGGCTGTCATTGGTGGCGGCAGGTTTTGGCGGGATCTGGGCCTATGGATATGCCGAACCGCTAACAGGATCGATTTGGAAGCAGATACTCGCGAGCACGGTGGGTTATGGCGCATTTCTGGCCGGGCTGCTGATCGGCTTCGCGTCGCTGCGTTCAGCACCGGCGTCAACGCGAGCGCGCAGTCGCTAAATCGCGTCAACCCGCTGCCCTTGGCGGATCGACCGACGCCATTGGACAATCAGCGCGCACCCCTGCCCCGCCGGAGCGCCACCGTGATCGAACACATGATTGACGCCCGTCGTCGCGACCTCGGTGGTTTCGAGGTCGGCCGCGTGCTGCCTTATGGCGGCGGTCGCATGGTCGGCCCGTTCATTTTTTTTGATCACATGGGCCCGGTGGATTTCCCAGCCGGTATCGATAGAAGCGTCGATGTGCGTCCGCATCCACATATCGGATTATCGACCCTCACCTACCTGTTCGCCGGCGAGATCATGCATCGCGACAGCGTGGGATCGGTGCAAGCCATCCAACCCGGCGAGGTCAACTGGATGACTGCGGGCTCAGGCATCACCCATTCGGAACGCTTCGAACGCGCCCGCCGTGAAGGCGGACACATGGATGGCATCCAGGCGTGGATAGCGTTGCCGCAGGAACTGGAGGAAATCGAGCCATCGTTTCATCACGTCAACAGCAGCGGCATTCCCCTGCTTGAAGAAGCTGGAGTTCAAGGACGACTCATCGCGGGCAGCGCATTCGGATTGACGTCAGCCGTTCCAGTGCACTCATCGCTGTTCTACCTGCACTGGACCATCGCTGCCGGCGCCCAAATCACGATGCCCAATGACTTCGCCGAACGCGCGTTCTATGTAGCGTCAGGCGAACTGGAGTTGGACGGGCAAATCTTCGGCGCCGGAAAAATGGCGATCATCCGTGCCGGAGCTGCGGCTCACGCCACAGCACGTCAGCCCAGCGTGGTCATGGCCCTCGGCGGCGAATCGCTTGGAAAACGCTTCATCGAGTGGAACTTCGTCTCATCACGCATGGATCGAATCGCGCAGGCAAAGGCTGATTGGCGCGCTGGTCGCATGAAACTTCCGGATTTCGACTCGGAGGAATTCATTCCGTTGCCGGGGTAGGCGTAGGCGTCTCCCTTCGATTTATTCCTGGCATCTGGACCAACGAATCCGTCATGCGCAGCAAGGGGGACCTCTCCCGCGAAAGCGCGCTGCGCCACTCGCTTCAGCGGCCGTGGTACGCGGAAAAATACGTCTGCCGCTGATGCTCGACATGCTCGCCGCCCTCGGCCGCGCCCACGCAACTGAAGGCGGCTTTGCTGCGCAGTGAACAAGAAGCCACCCGCCCCGTCACGTAGACCCGATGCGCGCTTACCCGACGCTCGCCAGCAAGTTCACCAAGCGATCAAGGTCGGCCGTGTTGTTGGCCAAGCCCAACGAAGCGCGGATCGCGCCCACCTCGGTGCCGATGCAATCGGACATGCGGCGCACGTGGAAATCGTCGTCCACCGTTTGCAGGCAATCCGCCAGTCGCGCCGGATTGACGCCGAAGGCAACTTCTGACGCACCGGGATTGCAAAAACAACCGCCGCGCACGGAGATACCCGTCTCGCGCGCGGCGATCTCGACGTGCGTATAAGGCAGGCAGTTTCCATCCGCATCGAGCACGTTGAAGCACAACGTGCCGCCGCGGGTGGAAAGTGAATCGGGACCGTAAATGCGGATTCGCGGTGCACCGTTGGTGTGCCGCAGTTGCCGCAGGCGTGTGAACAGGTCAGCGGTGAGCGCAGCGACGCGGCTGCTGAGTCGCGACATGCCGACCTGTTCCAGCAAGGCAAACCCTGCCGGCAATGCGGCGATGCCGAGGAAATCAGGGGTGCCATCTTCAAAGCCCTCGGCGCCGTCGTGCAGCCGATGCACGTTCGCCTGCACCGACGCATAGCGCACGGTGCCGCCGGCAAACCACGGCCGGCGCAGCTTGCGCATGGCGTCGCGTCGCATCACCAGCGCACCCAGGCCAGTCGGGTAGCCGAACAACTTGTAGAACGACAGCACGGCAAAATCCGCCGGACACTCACGCAGGCTCAAGGGGTGACTGGGCAGGTAGGCCGCGCAGTCGAGCATGACGTCGAATCCCAGCACGCGCGCCTGATGCACCAGCGCGAGCGGATGGCGAACGCCAGAGAAGTTGGATTGCGCCGGAAAGGCCAGCAAACCCGATCCCTGTTGGGCTGCCTCACGCAGGTGCTGCTGCGGGCGCGCAAGCTGCAGTGTGGCGTCGAGGGGGAGAATCCGCATCGCAGCGCCAGCGGTGCGCGCGTACTCGCGCATGCCATTGATCGAATTGTGGTTGTCAGCACACAGCAGCACGTTCCGTTGCGCGCCGAATGGGTAACTCTCTGCCACCAGCTTGATCGCGGCGCTGCTGTTGGCGGTGAAGCAGACGACATGGGTCGCATCGTCGACATCGAGGAAACGCAGCACCGCGGCGCGTGCCTCTTCGACGACTTTTGTGCTGGCGCGCGCAGTGCTCGATTCCGAGTGCGGATTGCCAAACAAACCGGATTCAAGCAGGCGCGCGTGCGCCCGTATCTGCGAGACGCCGTAGAGCGCACTACCGGTGTAGTCGAGGTAACAGTGGTCTTGCTCGTCGAGGCGGGCAAATTCGCGTTGCCGGAGCGCGGCGAAGTCGAATGGATCGCCATGGGTCGGCGGCGAACGTGGTTGCGGCGCGTTGTTCAACATCCGCGTCGGCTCCGGTTGCGATGCGATTGTGTACCGGGATCGAGCACACGCGGGGAGCCGCCGAAATAGCGACTTAGCTGGGCACGCGAAGCGAACTGTGTCTGCTGCCGTTGCGACGCGTCGCTACGGATGACCGGAAACAGCACGTCCCGGTTCCAGGCTGCTATGCCGCCGTGCAACTTCAGCAGGCGTCGTGGAGTTCCGCGCAGCAGCGGTGCCGCGGTCAACGGTTGATCGCCGTAGAGGACGAGTGTGTTGGCCGTGCCAGCCTCAAAGTCGGCCGCGAGTCGCGCGCCCGGAAGGCCGTCAGCTTCAAGCGCTTGAGCGGTACGCGTGTCGAGTACCACGAGATCCGTGCGCCGCGCGCGAATCCACTCGGCAAGCTCGACGGCGGAGATCTCGTCCGGCGCCAGCGGGGACGTGGGACTGCCAACGCGGGCAGCCAATGCCGCAGCACAAAGTGCCAGCGTGGCCAGCACGCCATGGAAGGCAGGCTTCATGGCTGCCGCCGCTCAAACCATTCGCAGGCCACAAAGGCAAACAACGCCACGACCACGACGGCGGCAACGACCACCCCGTAGGGCAACCCAAGCAACTGCGGTAGTGTCCACGCACCACGTGCAGAGGATTCGAAGAATGCCTGATATCGATGCAGACCCAGCCCCACGGTGAGCATGCCAACAAGCAGGCCGAACAACACAAAAAGCCCGTCGATGCGCCCGCTCGCGGCCGAGACACAGGCGGTGCCAGGACACAGACCCGCGACGATCAGCCCGGCACCAAACAGCGCCGCACCGAATGCCTGTGGCCACAGGAAGGTGTCCGGAACGTAGACCGCGCTGACATCCAGCCAGCCAAAGTATCCAAGCCAGAACACCCCGAGCATGGCGACCAACAGCGCGCTGAACATCACCTTCAACACGCTCAGGTCGCGGCCATAAAATTGCCCGATCAGCTTGCACGCGCTGCCGAGCCCTGCCCGTTCGAGCGCAAAACCGAAGCCAATACCGACCACGCTTGCGGCCAGCAGCGATAAGCCGAGCGACCCGCCCTCCGCAAGCAAGGGCGCGCTCACAACCACGCTCTGCGCAACAGCGGTGCCAGCGCATACGCGGTGGCGAAGGCCACAACGAGGAACAACCAACTGCCGACGCTGAGCAGCGCACCACCAGTCAGCGCTTGACCACTGGTGCAGCCGCGCGCGAACACCGCGCCTGCCGCCATCAACAAGCCGCCGCTGAACGCAAACACGAGGCGTGACCGCGGCGTCACCGTTGTCGGGCGTTCGACCTCAATCCGCAGTCGCCCCGCCCACTTCGCTGACCACCACGCGCCCACCATCACGCCGAGCAACTCCATGCTCAGCCATTCGAACCACGGGCCTGGTCCGCTCAAGTAATGAGCGAACAACGGACTCGCGGCGGCTTGCTCCGGTGCGAGCATCGTTACCACGCCGGCAGCCGTGCTGGCGAACGCGCCGGATGCACCGAGCCCGCGGCCGACCAAAACGTAGGCAACGAGCAAGACCAGGCCCAACGCCGCGCCAGCGAGGTATGGATCGGCATACGCACGCGGTGACGCGTGCCTGTTCACGGTTGTGAGCCTGCCGCGACCGCATTGCCCTCGTCGCGCGACCAATCCTGGAACGAGCCGTCATACAACTTCACCGGATGCCCGAGCAGGCGCGCCGCGAACAGCATCGCGGTGGCTTGTTGGCCGATGTGGCAATAACCGACCACGGTATCGCCGGGCTTCACGCCGGCTTGCGCGAACAAGGCGCGCAGTTCATCCAACGGGCGCAATCGCAGCTGCAGATCGGTGATCTCGGTGAAGGGGATGCTGCGCGCACCCCGAATGTGGCCGGTCTTGTCGACTTGCCCGTGTGCGCCGCCCACCTCGATACCGTCGTAATAAACCGCCGCGCGGCCGTCAACGATGGCGATGTCCGGCGACGTCAGATGTGCGTTCACGAACGCTGCGTCAACCACGAGATCCTGCATGGCGAGCGGCGCCAACTTGCCGGTCTGTGGCACGGGTGTGTCCTGGCTCAAGGCGCCACCATGGCGCACCCACGCCGGCATGCCACCGTCCAGCAAGCGCGTGCGTTGGCCCAGACCAGCATGTTGCAGCGTGAAGACGACGCGCGTCGCCGGGCTGACCCAGTCGTTGCCGTAATACACGACGATCTGCGAGTTGTCGGAGATGCCAAGTGTCTGCAAACGCTTGCGCAGCTCCGTGGCGTCCGGCATCTCCAACATCAGGCCGACATCAGTGTGCTCGGAGACGGAAATATCCTCCAGCGACACCAGCCGCGCGCTAGCGATGTGGCCGTCGGCGTACTCGTTCGCATCGCCCACATGCAGCAGCACGAGCGTGGGGTCGTCAATGTGCGCGGCCAGCCACGTGGCATCAACGACCAGCTCGCTGCGTGGATCGCTTTCGGCTTGCGCCACACCGGCCAACAGAATGCCGCTCAGGCAGGCGATCAGAAATTGCCCAACAAAAGATTGCTTCATTGAAATGCTCCGGTCAGAACCAGAGCTGAGAATGCGGCGGCGCTCACGCAGGCGAAACGAGTTGGCAGCCAACCGGTGCTGTGATGCAGTCAACGGGCGCAGGCGCGGGAAAAGCCGCTTATGTCATTGGCAAGTAACCCGGATGCAGCGCAGCGGAATCCGGGGCCACGTCGCGCGGCTTGCCCGGCTTCCGCTGCACTGCATCCGGGTTACGGGCTTCCCTATCTCCCCGCGCTCGGGAAAAGGGCACGCAACTGCTGAAACTGCGCTACCGCCGAACCCCGATCTGCGCGAAACGCGCCTCGAATTCGCGCCGCCGGTTCCGACTCAGCCGCACGGCCGTGCCGTCGACCAGTTTCAATTCGCAATCGCCGCGAAACAGTGGGTGGATTTCGTGCACGCGGGCGAGGTTGACGATGGCTGAGCGATGCACGCGGAAAAACTGCTGCGGGTCGAGCTGACGCTCGATCTCATCCATGGTCTCGCGCAGCAGGTGGCTGTCGCCGCCGCAATGCAGCGACAGGTAATAGTCGGCAGCCTCGATCCAGTCGATCGTGCTTGCATCCACGATGATCGTCCTGTCCCGGGCCGGCACCAGAAAACGCTTCCGCGGCGCCTGCTGCGCGCGCAGCAATTCGGCGATGCGGGCATCGAGCAGACCTTTACGCCGATCCAGCACCCGCTGTTTGGCACGTGCCAGCGCGTCACTGAAGCGCGCGTCGCTGAACGGTTTCAGCAGGTAGTCGAGTGCGTGCACCTCGAAGGCACGCAAAGCGTAACGATCGTAGGCGGTGACGAAGACGATAGCCGGCACCGCATCTGCACCGACCAGTTCCAGCAATGCAAAGCCGTCGATTTCCGGCATCTGGATGTCCAGAAACAGGATGTCCGGCCGTGTTTGCGGGATCAGCGCCACCGCGTCGACACCCGAGCCCTGCCCCACCATCACCACGTCCGAATCGTCCGCCAGCAGCGCACACACACCTTCGCGTGCAAGCGGCTCGTCATCGACGACCAGCACGGAGAAGGTTGCCACGCTCATTCCAAGGCCAGCCACGGCAGATCGAGAATCGCCACCACGCCGGCGGCGTCTGCGCTCACGCTGAAATGCGCTGCATCGCCATACAAAGCAGCCAAGCGTTCACGCGTGTTCTTCAATCCAATGCCTTCGACGGCCGCTGCATCCAAGTTGCCGGCATTGCGCATGCGGATGTGCAGACGCTCGCCAACGCGACGCGCCTCGACCTCGATACGGCCCGCTGCGGCAGCGCGCGCGATGCCATGGCGCACGGCGTTCTCCGCCAACGGTTGCAGGATCAGCATCGGCACCGCGGCGCGACGCGCATCGTCGGCCAGCTTGATGTGGAATGCCATGCGGTCGGGAAAACGCGTGACCTCGATTTCGAGATAGCGCCGCAGCACGTCCATCTCCTCGGCCAGTGATACCCGCTGGCGTCCGGCGTGATCCAGCGAATAACGAAGCAGTTCGGCCAACCCCGCGATCATCGTCACCGCCTGGTCCTTGCGGTTGGTACGCACCAGCCCGGCGATGGCATTCAGCG
This sequence comes from Pseudomarimonas sp., assembly GCA_052390415.1. Classification (GTDB taxonomy): domain Bacteria; phylum Pseudomonadota; class Gammaproteobacteria; order Xanthomonadales; family Xanthomonadaceae; genus JANNWF01. Next base: position 12,923 of record JBQTGY010000061.1, read on the forward strand.
TGTTGAACAGGAAGTGCGGTTGCAGCTGCAGTTCCAGCGCATGCAGACGCGCATCGAGCAGCGAGCGCTGCAACTGTTCCGCCTGCAAGGCACGTTCGTGGTAACGCTGGTAGTACTCGAAAGCCATGACCCCGCCGAGTACCAGGCAATAAAGCATCCACTCCATCGGCAATCGCGACAGCAAGGTCTCGCCTACCTCCAGTTCGGATAGCGCGGCGGTCATGCGGTCGTAGGGCCGCATCCACACCATCAGACCCATCTCGAACATCGAATGCACTACCGCGACCAAGGTGGCCGCAAGTGCGTGGATCACTACGTTGGCGCGTCGTGGCGGAAGCACTGGAAATCGCTGTGCCAGCCAAACGATGAGCAGCGTCGGCGCCAACCACGCCCACCAGACGATCAGATAAAAGCTCAGCAGCCACGGCACCGAATGGCCGTGGGTAATCATGCTGATCCAGACCTGGATCCCGACCAGCAGGCCGAAAATGGTCCAGAACGCCGCCGCAAACGGCAGGAATCGAGAGATGTTCACAACGGGATTCTGCCGTAGCGGGCGACGCAAACACGCATTGGTGCAGCCAATGGTGTCGTGGCGACGGTGAGACGGCGACCACGTTGCGTGTTGCCCTCAAAGTTGGCTATGGGCATCGTCAAAGCTTCGGATTTACCATCACACCGGGTTTCCCATCCTTCGCAGTCAAGGGCGCCGCATGCGCATTGTCCGATGAACAATTTCTGCTCCCGCCGCCGTCAGCGTGGCGACTTCACCACCCAATTCGGCCTGTTCCTGTTCTTCGTCATCTTCCCGGCGAGCTTTACTGCGGTGGCGCCGCGTGCGACCGTGGAGTTGCATCGCGACGCATCCGGCGTCAGTGCCACCGTGCGTTCCCATGCCTTGTTCTTCATCCCCTATTGGCGCCAGCACGAGCAACGGGTGACGCGAGTCGAACTGGAGCTCAGTCAAGGCGAACGGGTGGGTTACAACGCGCAGCTGAGCGCAGACATGAACCGTGTGAACCGGCGCGGTCGCACCGAGGACAGTGCGGTGATCCATTTCCTCGGCGATGGGGAAGGTGCCAGTGCCATGATCGAGCTTGGCCGCATGGACGCGGTGCTGGCGCAGACGCAGCAGTTTCTGGACGACCCAGACAGCACGTCGCTGAGCTTGAGTTTCATGGCGCACCGCGTGATGGGCCTTTACGTCGGCGGGCTGCTCAGCTTGCTGGTTCTGCTGTACTTGCCGCTGCTGGGCCTCACGCTGACGCGGCTCCTGCTCCGCCGGCCGTACTGGCCGTTCGACGCGCGATCCGCGGGATCCGCGTAACAAAGGCGACTACCTGCCGCCGCTGTTGACGCTGAATCGCGCGCCGCCCACTTATCCGCCGTCGTCGTCCGCGAGCGCGGATTCGACGCGGTCGCGACCATTGGCCTTGGCGCGGTAAAGCGCGTCGTCCGCGCGCTGCAGCACCTGGCCCAGCGTGTCGCCAACCCGCACGCTGGTCACGCCAAAGGAGGCCGTCACCGTGCCGACCGGGGTGATCGGGCTGGCTCGCACGGCGGCGCACAGGCGCTGCGCCAACTGCTCCGCGGCTTTGCCATGGCTGCCGGGTGAGACGACAAGAAATTCCTCGCCGCCCCAACGCGCAAAGATGTCCTGCTCATCCAGCAGTGCGGCACAGCGGCGACCGATCTCGACCAGCACGGCGTCGCCGGCAGGATGCCCGTGCTGGTCATTGACTCGCTTGAAGTGGTCGACGTCGAACAGGATCAGTGCGGCCGAATGGCCAGCTCGCGCGTTGGCCAGCAAGGTGCTCAGAAAGCGCTCGCCGGCGCGGCGGTTGTAGAGACCGACCAGAACATCGCGTTCGGCCAAGGCCTGCAGCCGTTCACCATCCTCCTGCAAGGTTTCGATGCGCCGCTCGACTCCACGCAACAGCGGAATCAGCAGCGGGATGAACATGCTGGCCGGTCCGTAGGCAATCACCAGGTCGAGCCCACGCGGCGTCCACAGTTGTGCGGGATGCAGCAGCAGATAGACCAACACCGGCGAGGCGATCGCCAGCCATGCCACGCCACTGGCCCACCAGGCATTACGCGGATGCGCCAGCACCACCATGACCAACAACAGTGGCAGCAGCACGGCAGTGATCGGCGGCAGCGTATCGACCAGCCACTGGGAGGTGTGGATGGCAATCACCACGGAGCGCCATGCAGGAATCGCCAAACCGACCACGGCGATCGACCAACTCAGCCATATCGTTGACTGCAACATTTCCGGCTGCCGCCAATAGCGGAACGCGAGTGCCAGGAAACACAGCGACATCAGCAAGGGCACCACGCGGTCCACCAGCAACGCATTCTCTTGCAGCGCATGCAGGGTGGCGGCAGTGCCGGTCGCCAGTGCCGACATCAGCAACAGCAGCAGCGCCGTATTGCGCACATAGCGTTGGCGCGGATCGCGCAGCGCCCCGGTGGCTGTGTCAAACGCCGCTTGCGAGCCCATCCGACTCTCCCCCATCCCTGTCGACATTATCCGCCGATTCCTAACCCCAGCACTTGCCTGCCCATCGCCACAACTCATCCGCGCGCTGCCATGTTTCGCCACTCATCGCGCCCTGTGCGTGGGCGAGCATCTCGGCATGCGTATCAAGTTCATTCTGCCGGCGCTGACCGAGGCAACCAGCCCCTTCTTCCGGCCGATCAAATATTCGTTGTTCCCGCCGCTCGGTCTCGCGACGCTGGCAGCATACTGCTCACCCTCAGACGAGGTGACGCTGGTCGACGAGCATGTCGAATCCCTGCGTCTGGATGACGATCCACAGCTGGTGGTGATCCAGGTCTACATCACCAACGCGCACCGCGCTTACGAAATTGCTGATGTCTACCGCGCGCGCGGTTGTCTGGTGGTGCTGGGTGGCTTGCACGTCACCTCGCTGCCGGATGAGGCCGCCATGCACGCCGACGCGGTTTGCCTGGGTCCGGGCGAAGACATCTTCCCGCGGATGCTCGCTGACGTGCGCAGCAGACAACTACAACCGCGCTACGTCGCGCAGACGCGGACGCTGCTGGGGGCACCTCCGGTGCGCCGTGATCTGATCCGACGCGCGTTGTATTTGGTGCCGAACTCGCTCGTGGTTTCGCGCGGTTGTCCGCACCACTGCGACTTTTGTTACAAGGATGCGTTTTACGCCGGTGGACGCGGCTTTTATACGCAAGCCGTGGACGCGGCGCTGGCAGAAATTCAGCGCCTACCCGGCCGCCATCTGTATTTCCTCGACGATCACCTGCTTGGCCACCAGCGCTTCGCGCAGGCGCTGTTTGCCGGCATGCGTGGCATGGGCCGCTTGTTTCAGGGCGCCTCCACGGTCGACGCGATCTTGCGCGGCGATACCATCGAACGCGCCGCAGAGGCCGGCTTGCGCAGCATTTTCATCGGCTTCGAAAGTTTGTCGGACGCCAATCTGCTGGCTTCCAACAAGACCCAGAACTTGCGGCAGAGTTATCAGCTCGCCATCGCTCGCCTGCACGCGCTCGGTATCGCGATCAACGGAAGCTTCGTGTTCGGCCTCGACGAAGATCACGAAGATGTGTTCGCGCGCACCGTCGAGTGGGCAGTGGGCCAAGGCCTGACCACTGCGACTTTCCATGTCGCAACGCCGTATCCGGGCACCGCCTACCACGCACGCATTGAAGCCGAAGGCCGCCTGCTGCACTCCGACTGGCGACGCTACGACACCCGCCATGCGGTGTTCACGCCTCGACACATGAGCGCGGCAACACTCGAACGCGGCTACTGGCGCGCCTACCGGGACTTTTATCGCTGGTCCAACATCGCCCGTGCAGCCGCAAGCGGTGGCACGCTGACACACCGCTTGCACCGATTCGCTTACGCGGCCGGTTGGAAGAAGTTTGAGCCACTGTGGGATGTGCTGATCCGTACCCGCCGTCTGGCCAACATGCTGCCGCTGCTCGAAGGAATTCTGGATCGACCGGAGCGCCGCACGCTGGCTGCACCCACCACGAGCGAAGCGTGAACCGCGCCGCGGACCTCACCTGCTGCATGCTCGCCGCGCCGTTGCTCGTGCCGCTTTACCTGCTGATCGCGCTCGCGATCCTGCTCGACGATGGCGGCCCGATCCTGTTCCGGCAGGCGCGTTTGGGCGTTGGCCGAAGGCCCTTCGCGATATACAAATTCCGCACGATGCGGGGCACGCAGGTCACCCGCATCGGTGCCTGGCTGCGTCGATGTGGACTTGATGAAACCGCGCAGATCCTCAACGTGCTGCGCGGCGAGATGAGCTGGATCGGCCCACGCCCACTCACACCTGCGGATGTCCAGCGCCTGGGTTGGAGCGGAACTCAGCACGACCCGCGTTTTCGCATTCGCCCCGGCATCACCGGTCTCGCACAACTCTACGGCGGCGTCGGCGCCGCTTGGACGCGCGGCATCGACCGCGTGTATCGGCGCAAGCGTGGATTGGCAATGGATGTGTGGATCGTCGGCTGGTCGCTGGCGGTCAACTTGCTGGGCAAGCAGCGTGTTCGCCGTCGACTTCGCCAAATGCGGAACTGAGCCACCGGAGACGCATGCCAGCCCGTTGCTTCAATGCCAGACGCAGCTGCATTTCATGGGCTGATTAGCAGCTCTGCGGGTCGTTCGAACCACAATGCAGAGCTGTCCAGGTAGAGTTCAATGAGCACGATTTTCGCTTCCTCGATAACCATCACCCGGCCGTGATTCTTGCCGAGAAATGCGCCGGGAGTGACGCGATGCGAGACACCTGTGGGGTCCACTACCGTTGCCACGACGCCGTCCCTCGTCGATTCGCGTCCGGTATACCGTAGAGACGTCAAGTCGAACGCCTCTAGTGGTTCGGATGGCCTTGTCGCTCCGACAGGTGCCGCGAAGAGGACGGCCCAGAGCATCACCAGGAGAAGTAGGAATCGAGCCATTGGATGCCGTATTCGATGTAGGCGTGCCGACCTTCAGGGCGCCGCGAAGCGCTCGCCAAAAAAATTGCCCGTGTTCCAGACCGGCGCCTTGGCGGCGGCGCCGATGCGCTGACCCATCCGCAGGTTGAGCGTTGCGAGGCGTGCGGCGGTGGGATAGTGGATGCTTGCGCCAATCTCGCCGGGGCCGATCCCATCGCTGGGCTGGTGATAGTGCTGGCGACGGAAGTCGACCAGTTGTTGCCGCGCGTCGACACCCGCTACCGTGCTGGTAATGCCACCCTTGACTGACAACGCCGGGATGCCACGACGCACGAAGGAAAACTGGTCGCTGCGGATGAAGCTGACTTCTTCCGGGAACGGATCGGCCGTGATGGTAATGCCCAGTTCGGCGGCAGCGCCCTGCACTTCTGCATTGAGGCTGCTGTGCTCCATGCCGATGGTGATGGCGTCACTGTGCGCGGTGAGTATGACCGGCATGTCCATGTTGAGGTTGGCGACCAGACGACCCGCAACGCCGGGATTGCGCGCGAAATGATCAGAGCCGAGCAAGCCTTTCTCTTCGGCCGTGACCGCCACGAACAGTTGCGAACGCGCCGTGCGCGGCAGCGCTGCGGCTAGCCGCGCGGTCTCCATCAGCACCGCCGAACCCAGCGCATTGTCCAGCGCACCATTGTGGATGCCGTCGCCATCGACTTCGGCGCCAATGCCCAGATGATCGAGATGGGCGGTGTAGACCACGAACTCCTCGGCCAACTGGGGATCGCTGCCACGTAGCACACCAACTACATTGAAGCTGCCCAGCGCTTCCAGCGTCGAGCCTCCGCTGATGCGCGCCTGACCGGGCAGATCAAACGACTGTGCCTCGCCTGCTTTGATGCGGCGAAACACCTCCTCGGCATTTTGCGGTGTGCCATCGAACAGTTTGCTGGCCGCAGCGACGCTGATCCCTACGCTGCCTTGCAACTGCGGAAACGTGTCGACCGGCGCGCCCTGTGCATCGCGCAGCCGCATGCCCGCACGTTGCCAATTCGCGGCGTTGCGGGCCCAGGGCGAATTCTTTTCGCGCTCGGGATCGGCGATGTAGATCACGCCGATGGCACCGCGTTCGGCAAGCGCCGCCTGCTTTTCGCGATTGGATGAATACAGGGCACGTGCATCTTTCTCGAAGCGCGCCGGTGCGCCGCCCACCACCACGGCGATCTTGCCGCGCACGTCCACGCCAGCGAAGTCGTCGTGCTTGAAGGCCGGCGCCACCACGCCATGGCCGACATACACCAGCGGCGCCACGACCTCCCATGCCGGCACGTCGAAGCCGATACCCGGCAGGTATTCCTCCTCGAAGCGGAATTCGACCCTGCCGCCGTCGCGCTCCAACACAAACTGTGAGCCCTCTCGAACCAACTTCCCACGCAGCAGCGGCACCGCTTGCAGCCAGCCGCCGTCGTCGCCTGCCGGTTGCAGGCCGGCCTGCGCGAACTGGCTGGAAACATACAGCGCTGCCAGTTCATGGCCACGCGTGCCGGCTTCGCGGCCTTCAAGGCGATCGTCCGCCAGAAAGGCGACATGCGCGGCGATGCGATGCGGGTCGGCAGACGTAGATGGTGCAAGTGTTTCGGTGGCCGCGGGCGTTGCCGCCGATTCCAGAGCCAACGCGCCAGGCATCATCGCGCTGTAGCCGGCCACCAGGAACAAGGGAACAAACAAGATCGAGGCAGAGCGCATCGGCGACTTCAGAGGTTGGACAATGGCTCGATCCTAACAGTCACGCGTGCGCGTGCCCGTCAACGACGGATTCAGCCCAGTCTTTCGACCTTGGCCGACATAAAGCCCGCGCTCCACAGACGCAGACTGTTTTGTTGTGTGGCGTCGAGGAACCGCCGCACGTCCTCAGCCGCGGCCTGCCAATCGATGGCCGCAATCCTTTCCAGCAAGGCCACTTGCAGCCAGCCTGTATCGACGGTGATCGACCGCCCCTGCCACGGCCCTTGCTGGATCAAGGCCGCCTGCAACAGGGCAAGATTCGGGTGGATGCCCTGCGCCACGTACCAGCCGAAATCGAACCAGTCGCGGCCCTTGAGGAAGCGGCGGCAAAGCAGCGCGTGGATCTTGAGTGCGAAGTTGCTGGGCAGGTCCTGGTGCGTGACTTCAAAGTCCAGCGGGAAGTCTAGATAGCTGTGCGCAAACCCGGAACCCGCCGGCGGATTGACGTCGATCTCGAGCTTGATGCGCAGCGACCTGTCGGTCGGTCCATGGACAAAGCTCAGGTCCAATTGCTGGCCGATGGAGTCGTCCTTGAGCAGTGCCATACGCACCGCCCTGTCCATGCGACTCTTGTCCAGCACTTCGCACTTCATGCCGAATTCATCCAGTACCTCGGTCAGTGGCCGCAGGTAGCGCGCCCAGTCGAACGACGCATCGGGAGACTTCAGGATGAAATCCAGGTCTTCGGAGAAGCGCGGCAGCTGGTGCAGAATCCGGAGGCTGGTGCCACCCTGGAACGCCGCGACTTCGAAGAAGTGTGCGCGCCACAGCGCATATAGCGCGACTTCCTGGAGAATCTCCTTGAGCGCGCGCGTTTCCTCAAGTGCATTGCCCGCGCGGTAGCGCAGCAGACGTTGCCGAATGATCTCAATCATTGCGCATTTCAATCATCGCCAGCCCTCAATCATTACCAAGTTCCTTGGCGAGCGCAGACAGAAATACCTGCGTCCGTCGTTGGCTGTAAACATCCAGCAAGGCGCGATTCTGTGCGCCGGTAATCGTGCGCAATTGGCTTTGATCGATGCGCATGCCATCGATCAGCCAGTCGATCCCCTGCCATTCCTGTTTGCGCAAGCAGACCAGGTCCATCAAGGCGCGAAGCGGGCTCGCCACCAGTGCCACCTGCTCATCGAGCACAAGCCTTTCGATCAAGACAAGAAGGCCGCCTGACTTGAGCGCCAGCGGATGAAACGAAAAGCTTCCAAACACCTCGTGCTGGTACTCCAACGACTTGCGGCCAGGGCTGACGCTTGCAACGCTGGCCACGGCCTCAGGAATCCAGCCGTGGTAAGCCAGCGCCGTCTCGAAGGACACGTAGCTGCCGGCATCAAAAGCCTGGGCAAGCGCAAACGGGTGCGCGGGCCGGCTGCGCAACCGCCTAGCCAACAGATAGCGGCCACGGCGTAGACGAATCAGTTCGCCCGCAGCCATCGCCCGATTGACCAAGTGATGGCGGCGCTGATCGCTGCCGTCGAGCAGGCGGCGCAGCTGCCCGTCCGACAACACCCGATCAGCCAGGCCACGCTCGACGAGTTGTTGGGTCAATGTTTGCATTAAGCCCGATCAGGAAATTCCTGAAACTTCCACTTTCAGGAAGTTTGGACTCAGATTATGCCAACGTCAACATAAACGTAGGTTGTCTACTGCAAAGATATTGCTTGACAGGCGCGCTTTCGCTCTACAGAATCTCACACTATCGACAGTAGGCCGTCTATTGCAGGCCCCTTCGGTCGATGAAAGATGGCGCGACAGGTTGCAGCCTGCCGCGCCGGCTCGATTCCCCACAGCAAATCAGGAGACGACAAGCAATGAAAGCGTACCAAATCAGCTACGACCTGCGTAAAACCCGTGACTACGCAGCACTTTACGAGCGAATCAAGCAGTACGGAACGTTCGCGCATGCACTCGAATCTACTTGGGTGATCGTCACGAACCAGAGTGCAACCCAGATTCGGGACAATCTGGCCCAAGCAATGGATAGCGATGACGGCCTGCTGGTGACCTTCTTGGCGGGTGAAGCGGCATGGCGCGGACTTAGCGACCAAGTCAGCCGCTGGCTCAAGGAACAACTCGAGCGCAAGCCCGCGTAAGCCACAGGGCGCCATGGATGGCGCCCTCTTTACCCTTGTCAGGCCGCAACCATGCACAAATCACTAGACCAACTCGCCGAAATCCGCAGCGGCTACAGCTTCCGAACCGGACTCACGCATGAGGACGACGGCCCGATTGGCGTGCTGCAAATCAAGGACATCAAGCTCGCGGCACCCATCGACCCCGCATCCTTGACCCGAATCCGCTGGACTCTTCCCAGCGAGCCTCCCTTCCTGCGGGCCGGCGACATCGTGTTGCCCGCGCGGGGCGAGCACTACCCCGCCACCCTGCTGCAAGACAATGCGCCGCTAGTCGCCAGCAGTCAGCTCTACGTGCTGACGCCAAACACCTCGCGCGTGCTTGCCGACTATCTGTGCTGGGTTTTGAATCAGAAGGACGCTCGCAGCTACATACTCAAGAACCGTGCCGGCAGCAGCATCCCGATGCTGAGCGTGTCGGCGCTCGCATCGCTGCCGGTTCCCGTGCCATCGCTGCCAACCCAGCGTCGCATCGCCAACCTTCATCTGTTGTGGCAGCGCGAACACACGCTGACGCAGCAACTGCTTGAAACCCGACGCCAGATCCTCGAGCGCGTCTTCCACCAGCTGCTGGAATCCTGAAATCAATGTCCACTGTCACCTCATCCACCGTCGATCAAAAGCAGATCAACCACGCCGTGTGGAGTGCCTGCGACACCTTTCGCGGCACCGTGGACCCCAGCATCTACAAGGACTATGTCCTCACCATGCTGTTTCTGAAGTACCTGTCGGACGTCTGGCAGGACCACTACGACGAGTACCAGAAAAAGCACGGCGATCATCCCGAGTTGATCGAAGAGCTGCTGATGACCGAGCGCTTCGTTCTGCCGAAGTCAGCCAACTTCTGGGCCCTGCACGAGCGCCGCTTCGAACCCGGCAACGGCGAGCGCATCGACAAGGCCCTGCATGCGATCGAGGACGGCAACGGCGGCAAGCTGCGCGACGGCGACCACGGCGTGTTCCAGGACATCACCTTCAACAGCAACCGGCTCGGCGACGAAGCGCAGAAAAACGACATCCTGCGCCATCTGCTGGAGGACTTCGCCAAGCCCGAACTCGACCTGCGCCCCAGCCGCGTCGGCAAACTCGACATCATCGGCAATGCCTACGAGTACCTGATCGAGCGCTTCGCCGCCAGCGCCGGCAAGAAAGCCGGCGAGTTCTACACCCCGCCGGAAGTGTCGGAACTGATGGCGGAACTGGTGCAGCCCATGGCCGGCGATAGCATCTGCGATCCGGCCTGCGGCTCGGCATCGCTATTGATGAAATGCGCCCAGCAGATCAAACGCCATGGCTCAAAGGTCTACCAGCTCTTCGGCCAGGAGGCGATCGGCAGCACCTGGGCGCTGGCCAAGATGAACATGTTCCTGCACGGCGAAGACAACCACCTGATCAAGTGGGGCGACACCCTGCGCAACCCGCGCCTGCTCGACGCCAACGACAACCTGCTGCTGTTCGACGTGGTGGTAGCCAATCCGCCCTTCTCGCTGGAGAAATGGGGCCATGACGCCGCCAGCAAGGACCGCTTCGGCCGCTACCGTCGTGGCCTGCCGCCCAAGACCAAGGGCGACTACGCCTTCATCCTGCACATGATCGAAACCCTTAAACCCGGCAGCGGCCGCATGGCCGTGGTGGTGCCGCACGGCGTGCTGTTTCGCGGCGGCGCCGAAGGCCGCATCCGCCAGCAGCTTATCGACGAGAACCTGCTGGATGCGGTGATCGGTTTGCCCGAGAAGCTGTTCTTCGGCACCGGCATTCCAGCGGCGGTGCTGGTGTTTCGCAAGAAGAAATCGGACACGAGCGTGCTGTTCATCGACGCCAGCCGCGAGTTCGACGATGCCAAGAATCAGAACAAGCTGGGCGCGCAGCACATCGGCAAGATCGTCGAGACCTTCGTCGCGCGCGCAAGCGTTGACAAGTACGCCTGGCTCGCCACACCCGCCGAGATCAAGGAAAACGACTACAACCTCAACATCCCGCGCTATGTCGACACCTTCGTCGAAGAGGAAGAGATCGACCTCGCCGCCGTGCTGGAGGAGCGCAAAAAGCTGAAGGCCGAGTTGGCGCAGATCGAGGCGCAGATGGCGGTGTATCTGAAGGAGTTGGGGTATGAGTAGGGTCGACACTCAAAGGAGTGCCGATCATGTGGCGCTGTTTCAGGAGCGCTCGATTCGACGCACCTGGCACGGCGATCAATGGTGGTTTGCCATCGTTGATGTCGTTGCAGTGCTCTCCGAATCCGTGCAATCAGAGAGTTACATCAAGGATTTACGCCGACGCGACAAGGACTTAGCCAAAGGATGGGGGCAAATTGCCACCCCCCTCCGTGTCGCAATCGGGCCAGTAGGGCGCAATAACCAACGGGCATTGCGCCGTTCTGTTGACCAACAACGAACGACAGGGCGCTTGGCTTGCTCCGCGAGTTTGAGCGTTTCGCGCCGACGCGCTGAAGTTGGCGCAATGCCCGTTGGTTATTGCGCCCTACGGGCTACAGACAAGAGTTCCATACATGCGCCGCCTGCATCGCAAGCACGCTCGCAAACCAAGGCCGTCAAGGGGAAGAAAGGAGGCAAGAGTGATCCCTGATGGCTGGAGGATCCGACAACTCGGCGAGATCGCTCAGATCGGTTCGGGAGGCACCCCCGACCGCAGCAAGCCCGCCTATTGGGGAGGTGAAATTCCGTGGGTGACCACCGGAGAGATCACGTTCAACGAGATCAAGGAAACCGCCGAGAAAATTACCGAAGCTGGATTGAACAGTTCAGCTGCAAAGATGTTTGAACCCGGCACGCTTCTGATGGCCATGTACGGGCAAGGCAAGACACGAGGGCAAGTGGCGAAGCTGGCGATCAAGGCAGCGACCAACCAGGCATGTGCAGCCATCGTGCTGAATGCGGATCAGGATCCCGGCTTCTTTTTCCACGTTCTCTCCTGGAAATACGTCGCTATTCGGGGACTCGCAAACTCAGGCTCGCAGCAGAATCTGAGTGGTGCAATCGTGAACGCGATCGAGGTGCCGGTTCCGGGGATCAACGAACAACGGAGGATCGCGCAACTACTTTCTTGCTGGGACAAAGCCATCGCCACCACAGCGTTGCTGCTGACGAACGTTCGAAAGCGAAGGCTGTCATTGCTCAGCAAGCTCTTGCAGGTTCCTGCCGCGACTGAGGAAGTCTCTGATCGGGAGCGCGATGGGAGCCATCCGCCATCAGTGCGGGCAGGAATCCCTAAGCTGCCGCCACCGCCGCCGGGCTGGCTCCAAAAATCGTTGAGCGAGCACATTCGGGAAGTGCGTCGCCCCATCACCCTAAACCCAAACGGCATGTACAGACTCGTCACCGTCAAGCGTTCGCGTGGCGGAGTGAAGGAACGAGCCGTGGTGCTGGGCAAAGACATCAAGACCCCAACGCAGTTTGCACTGAAGACTGGCGATTTCGTCATCTCAAAACGGCAGATCGTGCATGGCGCTTGCGGCGTTGTCCCGCCCGAGCTGGACGGAGCAATCGTTTCCAACGAGTACGCGGTACTCAACTCCGATGGCCAAGTGGACCTGAGGTTTCTCCGGTACCTGTCCGAGTCGGTCTACTTCCAGCAGAGCTGCTTCCACTCCAGCATCGGTGTGCATGTTGAAAAGATGATCTTCAACACGGGGCGATGGCTATCCTGGTCTTTCAACATCCCTCCGCTGGCAAATCAACACCACATCATCGAAGTGCTCGACAGGGCGAGTGCGGAGGTAGCCGCCTATGAGCTCTACCTTGAGACGTTTCGGCGGGAGAAGCGCGCCTTGATGCATCAGCTCCTCACCGGCAAGCGCCGCGTGAAGCTTGATCGTTCGGAGTAAGGAGCAGCCCATGACCCCTAACCCCCGCGAGCAGTACGCCAGCCATATCCCCGCGCTGAAAACACTGATCGCGCTGGGCTGGGAGTTTCTGCCCGCTTCACGCTGCCTCGCCAAGCGCGGCAGCACGCGCGAGTTGATCCTGCGTGACGAACTCATTGCGGTGCTGCAGACGCGCCGTTTCGAGTTCAAGGGGCAGGCCTATCCGCTGTCGGCCAATGCGATCGAGCACATCGTGCGCGAGCTGGCGGCACCGGGGCTCAATGAAGGCTTGCTCAGCGCCAGCGAACGCCTGTACGACAAGCTGTGTCTGGGCATCACCGTGACCGAGTTCATCGACGGCCAGCGCCATGCGGCGACGATTCCCATCATCGATTGGGATCAGGTCGACGCCAATCGATTCCATGTCACCGAAGAGATGGAAATCGCCAGCGCCGGCGGCACGCATACGCGCACGCCGGATCTGGTGGGCTTCGTCAACGGCATCCCGCTGGTGGTGATCGAGGCCAAGCGCCCGGATGCGGCCAGCGCCAGCAAGGATCGTCTCGACGAGGGCATCAGTCAGCACCTGCGCAATCAGCGCAACGACGAGATTCCGGCGCTGTTCGTGTACGCCCAGCTGCTGTTGTCGATCAGCGGTAGCGACGGCCGCTATGGCACTACCCGCACGGCGAAGAAATTCTGGGCGCGCTGGCGCGAGGAGCACATCGACGAAGCGACGTTCTCAACCATCAAGGGCACACCGCTTGTGTCGACCCAGCGTGCCGCGCTGTTCGCTGGCAAGCCAACCGATCTGGGCGCCTTCTTCGATCTGCTCTGGTCGCAGGACGAACGGGTGACCGATCAGGATCGGCTGTTGATCGGCCTGCTGACGCCCGCGCGCCTGCTGGATTTCGTGCGCTGGTTCATCCTGTTCGACCGCAAGAGCGGCAAGATCGCCGCGCGCTATCCGCAGGTGTTTGGCATCAAGGCGCTGATTGAGCGCATCAATGGGCGCAGGCCCGATGGCGGGCGGCAGGGCGGCGTGCTCTGGCACACCACCGGCTCCGGCAAGTCGCTGACCATGGTGTTCCTGTGCAAGGCGCTATTGCTTGAGCCGACGTTGCGGCAGTGCCGCGTGGTGGTGGTGACGGATCGCGTCGATCTGGAGAAGCAGCTTTCCGACACGTTTCTGGCGAGTGGTGCCTTTGGTTCGGCGATTGCCACCAGAAAGGACGGCGAGCGCGCCAAGGCGCGCTCCGGCAAGGATCTGGCCCAGCGCATCGGCAGCGGCAGCGAGCGCATCCTGTTCACCATCCTCAACAAGTTCAATTCGGCCTCGCGCCTGCCGGAATGCCGTAATCCCAGTAGCGACCTGATCGTGCTGATCGATGAAGGACATCGCAGCCAGGGCGGCGAAAATCACGAGCGCATGAGAATTGCGCTGCCGAACGCGGCCTATGTCGCCTTCACTGGCACACCCTTGCTGAAGCAGGACAAGACCACCAACAAGTTCGGCCCGATCGTGCACGCCTACAGCATGCAGCGCGCGGTCGACGACCAGACCGTCGCACCGCTGCTATACGAAGAGCGTCGCCCCGAGCTGACGGTGAACGCCAAGGCCATCGACAACTGGTTCGACCGCATCACCATGCCGCTCAGCGAGCAGCAGCGCTCGGACCTGAAGAAGAAGTTCGAGAGCAAGGGCGCGGTGTATGGCTCGGACAACCGCATCGAACTGATCGCCTGGGACATCGCAGCGCACTTCAACGCCAACATCAAGGCCCTCGATATGGGCCTGAAGGGTCAGGTCGCTGCCGACAGCAAACTGTCCGCGATTCGCTACCACAAGCACCTGCTGGCGACTGGTCTGGTGACTGCCGCCGTGGTCATTTCGCCGCCCGATACGCGCGAAGGGCACGAAAGCGTGGATGAATCTTCGTCGCCGGAAGTGCAGCAGTGGTGGAAGGCCAATGTCGGCAGCGACGCGGAAGCCTACGAGCGCCGAACCATCGCGGACTTCGCCACGCCGGGTGCACCTGACCTGCTGATCGTGGTCGACAAACTTCTGACTGGCTTCGACGAGCCGCGCAATGCGGTGCTCTACATCGACAAGCCGCTGAAGGAGCACAACCTGATCCAGGCGATCGCGCGTGTGAACCGCATGCACGAAGAGAAGGAGTACGGGCTGCTGATCGACTATCGCGGCATTCTCGACGAGCTGGATACCTCGATGCGCGAGTACCAGGATCTGGCGACACGAACCCAGAGTGGCTACGACCTGGAGGACATTGACGGGCTGTACCGCTCGATCAGCTCGGAGTACAAGCGCCTGCCGATGCTGCACGATCGCCTCTGGGCGATCTTCAAGGACGTGCGCAACAAACAGGATCGCGAACACTACCGCCAGCTGCTGATTCCGCGCTATGCCGATGACGCCGACGGCCACAGCGTCGACACGCGACAGAAGCGGCGTGACGACTTCTACGCGGCACTGACCGAGTTCGGCCTGTGCCTGAAGCTGGCGCTGTCATCGCGTGCGTTCTTTGAGGACAACAGCTTCCCTGAAAGCCTGATCGCGACCTACAAGCAGGACCTGCGCTTCTTCACCAGCCTGCGTTTGATCACCCGCCAGGACGCGCAGGAAACGGTGGACTACAGCGCCTACGAGCAGCAGATTCGGCGACTGGTGGACAAGCACGTGGTGGGCAACTCCATTGCCGAACCGGAGGGCGTCTACATCGTCGGCGAACTGGGTCGCGAGATCGCGCCGGATGACTGGAGCGCGGAAAAGACGCGCAACGAAGCCGATTTGATCCGCACCCGCGTGCGCAAGTCCATCGAACAGGATCTGGCCGACGATCCCTATGCGCAGTGGGTGTTCTCGGAGATGCTCAAGCGCGCGATTGCCGAGGCCGACGCGCTGTTCGATCACCCAGCCAAGCAGTACGCTCTGTTTCGCGCCTTCGAGCGCAACCTTCTGGCGCGCGACGTCAAAGGCATTCCGGCCGCGCTCGCGGACAATGCGCATGCGCGGGCGTACTTCGGAACCTTCCGACTCGCCTTGGGGGCGGACGGAGTATCTGAGGCGCCACCCGAGGAGCGTGACGCGTGGGTTGCCGATGCGTTGGCGATCGACGCCGCAGTCGACCGGGCCGTCGCCGAGCACTCGCTCAACGCGCAGGACATCGAAGCCAGCATCCGCCAGTCTCTGCTGCCGCGGCTGTTCAAGCGTTTCGGCATGGACAAGACCCGCGAGATCATCGAGTTGGTGCTGCAGATCGTGCGGGTGGGCCTGAGCCGTCGCCATCGTCCATGACCGCGCAGACCCTGAGCTACGGCGACGAGCGCATCCGCTATCGCGTTCGCTTCGCGCCAGCGTCAAGGCGCAAGCTCGCGATCCATGTGCTGCCGGATGGTGAGGTTTGGGTCGAGGTGCCCGACGGCACGTCGCTTGCCCTGATCAAACAATCGGTCGCCAGGCGTGCACGCTGGCTCAGCGAGCATCTGCAGGCGATCAATCGACGTCGTGTCGCCGTGCTGCCGCGCGAGTATGTCAGCGGCGAGAGCCACTACTATCTGGGTCGCCGCTATCTGCTGAAGCTGAGGCAAAGCAGTGTCGAGCCGCCCTCGGTGGCGCTTCGACAAGGTCGCTTCCAGGTGGTCGCAGCCAGCTGCGACACTGCATTGGTTCGAGCACTCATGCGCGATTGGTATCGACGTCGCGCACGATTGGTGTTCGAGGCGGGACTTGCTGCGTGGGTCGGCTACCTTCCCTGGCTGGACGAGGCACCCTGCTGGAAATTGGTCGCGATGAAGCGGCAATGGGGAAGTTGCTCGCCGAAAGGAACGCTTAGTCTCAATCCGCACCTCATCAAGGCGCCCCGGCGCTGCATCGACTATGTATTGCTGCACGAACTGTGTCATCTGCGCTTCCCGAATCATCAGCAGGGATTCCATCGGCTGCTGCTCAGGCACATGCCCGCGTGGAAAGAAGCAAAACGGACACTGGATGAGATGGCCGAGCAGCTGTTGTCTGAGTGAGTGCAGTCGATCGAAGCTGGCCAGCACAACAGTCGCTTCAGCGGCACGTGACCTCAAGTCACTTCGGTCGCTGCGGCGGTCTATTACCCTCGTCTGTAAGGTGTGAGCTGGCAAGGCGTTGGCTGCTACGCCGGCGTCGACAGAGGCGGTCGAACTCCACTTTCATCCGACGCCTGCACGCCCTTCGTCAACAGCCAGACACCCAGACTCACCTCAAACAATCCCATCGGCAGCATCGGGATGTACTGCAACGACGCCAGGCTCGGCGCAATCACAATGCCGGCCGCAAACAGTGCAAGCAGCAACGATGCGCCGATGCCCCAAGCACCGATCATGCGTGGCAGGTAGCCAGATTTGTACAGCAGAAAGGCGAAGATGCTGCTGCCGAGTCCCAACAGGATGAAGCCGAGGTTGACTGCTGCACCCTGCACGCTGACGGCAGCCGTGGCGAGCTGATTGAACGTCGCTGCCTCGTCTGGAAAACGTTGAGCCACAGCGATCAAACGCAAGGCGGCCAAGCTGTTCACCGTGGCGCTGTAGTGAATCGCGAGTTCCATCAGACGTAGCGCCAGGGCGAGCAGGGCGAGGTTTCGGTCAATGGGGCGCAACAACACATACAACGCCCAGGACGCCAGCAGCACGGCCGTGTAACAAACCATGTCGGTAATGATCGACAATCGAAACAGCGCTTCGGACTGCATGATGTTGAGTACAGTTTGCTCGGCATCCCCGCGCACCAGCAGCGAGCCGCGGGCGTACAGCTGCGCGAACACGCCGGTCGCCATCTGCAACAGATACATGCACCCGGCAAAACGGGCCAAGCGCATCGGGCTGGCGTTTGCGAACCTGACGTGGCTGTTCAAGGCGTAACTCCCAATCGCGCATGCGTTGCGCCAAGGCAAAAGATCTCAGCAACGCGCCTGACGGGTCCTGCGGAAACTGCAAACACAAGAATCATGTGGAGTGCCTGTGCGGTCGAACTCGACGCCGGGATTGGATCGCTGAACCAGGGCGATGCGCCTGGGCGAGCTCAAACAGTCGATGGCCGAAACATCGCGGCTACCGACGCTCTCGGCAAGCACTCACGAGACAAACTGCCGCCGCGCAGCCGCGAGTCGCGTGGTGAGGCGACGAAGCGCGCTGGGCCGGTCGAGCGGATGCAGTGGCTGCGCAGAGAATGTCGTGTGACTACGGCTGTTTCAGCTTCACACCATTCGCCAACACGACGCACCGGATGCAGCCCACGCATGCTCGAATGGTCACGAAGGGTCTTTGGGTAAGCCATGGCACTGACGATCACGAGGGCACGATGCGTGATGTAGCCCAACCCGCACCCAAACTTCCGGAGTAACCCCATGGCCGCCACCGCAACCGACATCTTCAAGATCATCTTCGCGATCCTGCTGCCACCGCTGGGCGTGTTCCTCGAGGTCGGTTTCAAAGGCCACTTCTGGCTCAGCATCGTGCTGACGCTGCTTGGCTTCATCCCCGGGATCATTCACGCGTTTTACGTGATCCTGAAGCACTGAGGCTCATCGCTGCCCTGCGGATGGCTAGCGAGAATTTGCGCTGCCCAGGTCTTTCCGTTTCAGACGGCCGACCAGTTCCCGCAGCGGCTCGGCACAGCGCGGCCAAGCCCAGGGTGCCAGGCGCTCGTGATCGGCGACTTCGAGTCGCTGGCGCTGGGTTTGATCACACAGCAAATCGATGATTGCAGGCGCGAAGTCAGCTAGCGATTCGACCACCACCAGCCCGTTGAAGCCTGCGCCATTGTGGCCACGCGCGGCCGCAGACGTGGTCACGCAGACGCGACCGTGGGCGATCGACTCCAGCACTTTCAGGCTCGATCCGCGCAGGTCCAACTGCGGATTGATCGACAGCGCTGCGGCAGCCAGCAGAGGAGCAACTGATGGCACTGTCTCCAGCACGCTGATCGAGGGGTCGGCGAAGCCGGGTTCGGATTCCGCGCGCGCGCTGGCACCGACACCACCAACGATGGTCAAGCAGACCTCCGGTACCGCCGCGCGGATCACAGGGTAGACGTCGCGAACAAAGGCGCGAATGCCTTCCCAATTGATGGCCGCGCGAAAAGGACCAACGAACAGCAGACGGTGGCCAGTTGATGGCAGATAAGTGGCGAAATCTTGGACATCGCAGCCGTTGGCGACCAAGGTGGAAGTGCGTGGTGTGAGCAAGCTTTGATCCTCTGCTGAGCTGACCACGATCGCGTCATAGCGATCCATCAGCGCTTGCTCGCGACGGTCGGCCTCGGATTGCGCCGGATCGTCTGGCTGCAGCAGCACGTCCGGCAGATTGAGCAGGAAACGTGGCCGCGGGTGCACGTCCAACTCGACCAGACCAGCTAGCTCCATGTGCTCGATCACGACGACGTCAGGCCGGTGCAAGCCGATTAGACGCAGCAATTCGAGACGCATTTGCGTGTGCGCGTGCGCATGCATGCGCGCCAGCCGATCGCCTTGCTGGGACGCGGCAAGCGGCGGCCGCCCATCCACCAGATGCACCGCGGCGAACGGCGCGTAATCGGGGCTGTCGGGTTCGCCGTAGAGGGCCGCTTCGTCGTTCAGCAGGACGATGTGGTGGTCGCGAGCGAGCTCCGCCGCCAAGCGCTGCGTGCGCAAAGCGCCACCGTGGCGCGGCGGCAGCACCACGAACGGCGTTACCCAGATCACCGGAGCGCGCGGAATCCGTCGGTAAGAGGCCAACGGCCGCTGCTGGAAACTCAAGGCGTGGAACGGCTGGCTTGCGGCCAGCATTCGCGCCCGCCATAACGAGACGCAAGCTCGCCAGCTGCCCAGTTCTCCGATCGAGCGCGTCGGCAGCAGCGACAGCAGGCTGCCGGTCAACAGCTGCGCTGTCGGCGCCAGGCAATGACGCAAGGCCAGCTGCACACTGTTGCGTTCGAAGATGCGTTCGACTTCGGAATCCGTGTTGTACCGGCGCACGGTCACCCGATGCAGATGCAGCGCCTTGGACGCTGGGCAATACAGGCTTTCGTAACCTTCCTGCCAAGCGCGCAGGCCCAGATCGACGTCTTCCCAGTAAAACGGATCGTAAGGCAGGCAGCCCGGCATCAGCCGGCGCAAGGTCTCTGTGTGGAATAACGCCGCGCCGGCGCCCGCCCACACGCAGCCGCGCACGACATCGTGCACGGACTCAGCGTGCCACGGACGCGGCAGCCCTTCGCTGACCGGCATGAAGGTCCAGCCGGTTTCCTCGCGCCGACGACCGTCATCGGGAAACAGCAACTGGGTGGCGATGCCGAATACCGCGGGTCCGCGCCAAGCCAGCACCTGTCGCAGCGCGTCTGGTTCGAGTTGCATGTCGTTGTTCAACAAGTACACCGCGCCGTAACGCACCAGCGCCAGCCCTTGCAGCACGGCACCGGTGAAACCTAGCGGCTCATCGAAGAACCGCCACCGCACGTGCGGCCACGCGGCAATGATCTCCGCATATTCGTCGCGCGGCGAACCGTTGACGACGACGATGATTTCGCACGGCTCTTCGATGCCGTTCAAAGCCGCACCCAAGCCAGCGAGACATTGGCGCAGCAGTTCGCCACCGCCGCGTTCCGGGATGATGACGCTGAGGCCAGGTGCCCACGCCAACGGTGACGGCGCCTTGGCAGGCGCACGCTGCACGTGACGGATCCACCACTCGCCCACGGCCATGCAGACTGCCAGTGCCTTGAGGCGCAGGGGGCGGCGCAATACCCGCCTGGCTCGATCCACCAGTTTGCTCAGGGCGGTCAAGCGCAAACCTGCATGCTCAGGCAAGGACTTGCTGAATCACGTCGCAGACCCTGTCCAGCTGGCTTGCGGATAGGGCGAGGCCGGAAGGCAGGTACAGACCGGTGGCTGCCAGATGTGCCGACACTGGACACAGGGCATGCGGACCCAATCGATCAACGACGACGCGTTGCGCTGAGCACGACTGGAAGAATGGACGGGTTTCGATACCGCGCGTGGCCAGCGCCTTGGCGAACGCGTCGCGCGTCAAGTGAATGGGTGGTTCGATCCGAACCGCATACATCCAGTGGACGTTGTCGGCCCAGTCGCGCGATGTCGGCAAACACAGACCAGCGATGCCGCCCAAGCGCTCGGCGTAGGCGCTCGCCATCCAGCGGCGATGGGCGAGAAACTCATCGATATGTTCAAGCTGGCCGAGACCAAGCGCCGCCGGCAGGCTGCCCATGCGATAGCTGAAGCCAAGCTCGTCATGGACAAAGCGTGCACCGGGTCGATGCGCCAGATTGCGCAAGCTGCGCGCCTGTGTCGCCAGATCATCGTCGTTGGTCGTCAGCATGCCGCCTTCGCCGGTGCTGATGATCTTGTTTGCGTAGAAACTGAAGGCAGCGAGATCGCCCAATGACCCGCAGGCGCGCCCTCGATAACGCGCTCCGTGCGCCTCTGCGGCGTCCTCGATGACCCACAGGTCGTGGGCATCGGCAATTCGAAGAATGGCGTCCATGTCGGCACTGTGACCATAGATGTGCACCGGCAGGATGGCGCGTGTCCGGGCGGTCACGGCCGCTTCGGTAAGCGCTGGATCCAGGGTGCCCGTCTGCGGGTCGACGTCGACGAAAACGGGTGTCGCGCCGGTGTAGAGCACCGCGCACACCGTCGCGATCATGGTGAAATCGGGGACGATCACTTCGTCGCCGGGCCGCAACTCAAGCAGTGCCAATGCAAGGTGCAGCGCCGTCGTACCGCTGGATGTGCTGATCGCATGGCGCACGCCGATGCGATCAGCAAAAGCCTGCTCGAATCGCCCGACCATGGGTCCGGCGGAAGACACCCAGCCGCTGTCGAGCACTTCGTTGACGTAACGCTTGGCACTATCCGTGACCGTCGCGTCGAAGACCGGAATATGCGTCGATGGCTGTTCCGCGTCGCGATACCGCATGGCGTGGACTGGCATAGGTCAAGCCGACAGGTGTGGGAGCATCAGAGCGCCTATGCGGGCGCAAGTTCCCGCGCCTTGCCGTCCCCGCGCACCAGCAGGTTCGGAAACTGCCGCGGCTGCGAACGCAGGTACTGCGCGGGCGCTGCGACGCTGGCGCCGAGGTGGGCGGCGGCGTGCCACGGCCAATGCGGGTCGTACAAGATGCCGCGTGCGAGTGCGATCAGATCGGCATCGCCATTGGCAATGATGGCTTCCGCATGCTCGAAAGCGGTGATCATGCCGACCGCCACCACCGGGATGCCAATGGCTTTTTTCACCACGCGAGCTAGCGGCACCTGATAACCCGGACCGACCGCAATGGCCTGCGCCGGATCCAGGCCACCGCTGGAGACGTGGATGGTGCTGCAACCACGCGCTTCCAATGCCTGTGAGAACGCCACGGTCTGTTCGATGTCCCAACCGCCGGGCATCCAGTCGGTGCCGGACAGACGCACGCTGACGGGGCGCTCGGCAGGGAACGCGGCGCGCACCGCGTCGAACACTTCCAGCGGAAAACGCATGCGGTTCTCGAGCGAACCGCCGTAGTCGTCGTCGCGTTGGTTGGACAGCGGCGATAGAAACGCATGCAACAGATAGCCATGGGCAGCGTGGATCTGCACCGCATCGATGCCCAACCGCGCGGCGCGTCGAGCCGCATCTGCGAAAGCGTCGCGCACTTTATCCAGGCCTTCGCGAGTCAACGCGACGGGCGCCAGATCGCTGGCGTTGAATGGCAGCGCAGAAGGTGCGACGGTTTGCCAACCGTTGGTTTGGTCCGCCGCGATCTGCCCACCGCCGTGCCAAGGCAGTTCGGTAGATGCTTTGCGACCCGCATGCGCCAGCTGAATCGCGATGGGCATTGGCGACCAGCGGCGAATGCTTGTGAGCACGGTGCCCATCGCCGCTTCGGTGGCGTCATCCCACAGGCCGACGTCGCCGTAAGATATCCGGCCCTCGGGCAGCACAGCGGTGGCTTCGATGGTCAACAACGCCGCGCCTGAGAGCGCCAGTTGGCCGAGATGAATCAGGTGCCAGTCGGTCATCTGCCCATCCACCGCCGAGTACTGACACATCGGCGCAATGACGATGCGGTTGGCGAGTTGCAGGGCGCCGACGGTCAGCGGCTCGAAGAGTCTGGGCGAAGTCATGCGTTGCAGGCGTCCATGGTCAGCGGATGGTGTGCTCCGCAAATGTTTGCCGATCTCAGCACTCGCCGAACACGACGAGCAAGCGCAGCCGCGCGGGAGCGCGTCCCTGCAACCTCGTGCATCGCGTTACCTCCAATTTGAGCCTGCTGTCGGAGGGTGTCGCTCCTGCGACGCCGCTCTTCCCGCGCAGTGCGTGCGAATGACTTCGAGCATTCTGCCTACCAATCGCAAAGCACAGCCGTGGAAGAATTGCGCAATCAATCTACACGTGTCCGCAACGCTTACGCCAAACGGACGGCAGTCTTTGCGTTACTGATCCACGATCTCGCCGCGCATGCCTTCGAGCACCGAGCCCAGCGTGCGCTGATGATCCTGGCTCACGCCAATCTTGGTCATGGCGCGCACCGAGGCTTGCATGAATGAGTCGAACTCGGCTTGGCTGATGGCCATGCCGGAGTGCGCTTCATTCATCGGCAGCCCGGTGTATTCGCAACCGCCGCCGGTCGCCGCGCACATCTGTTCGATCAGACGCTCGCGAAGATATCCCAGCTCGGCGGGTGGCAAGTCGAAACGTGGCGAAATGAGCGCGTCGCTCTTGTATTCGACTACCAACGCATCCACCAATGCCGCCACTGCCGGCGCGCCGCCCAGTTGTTCGTACAGGCTGGCTTGCGGTGTTGGCTCGCTGCTCCTGGGCGGTGAAGAGACGCAGGCACAGAGCAACAGGGTCAGTGACAGAACCAGCAACTTGGCGGGCATGGACATGGGGACTCCTTGGACGTTTCAGACAAGTGGGCGACGCTGTTTCACAGAGTGACGAAACTGTGAATACGCGGCAAGCGAGAACGCAGATGCAGATGCAGATGCAGAGGCCTATCCCACCCTCGTTCCGCTACGCCAAGTGACGCCAGGGGATCGCAAATGCACCGATTTGCCAATTCTCCTGCACCGTCATCGCGGCGGACGTCCACCGCTGTCCGGGGATAAATTCGAGTCTTGCCTTGATGAGCGCGCGAGGCTTGGCGATTGGTGTGGGAGGCCGCTCGAACGCCTCAACCTGCGGCGTCTCCCATAGGCGCTTTCCCTCTCCCCGCTTGCGGGGAGAGGGAAACGCGGGTTTCGGCAACGCTCAGCAAGTCAGTTCCAGTCCCGTCAGACCGCGGTCATCCCGCCGTCAATCGTCAATGCATGTCCCGTAATGAAAGGCGATGCATCCGAACACAGGAACAACACCGCGTTGGCGACCTCGGCGACTTCGCCGATGCGGCCGATGGGATGCATTGCGGTGATCGCTTCCTCAGTGGCCAATTGGCGCTCTACCGCACGCTCGAACATCGGAGTGCGGATCACACCCGGACAGATCGCGTTGATGCGCACGCCGATGCGACCGTACTCGGCGGCCGCGCTGCGTGTGAGGCCGATTACCGCGTGCTTGCTGGCGGCGTAAATCGCATGTTTCGGCGCCCCCACCAGTCCCGCCACCGACGCGGTGTTGACGATGCAACCACGGCGTTGCCGAGCCATCTGCGCCAGTTCGTACTTCATGCACAACCAGACGCCTTTGACGTTGATGGCGAGCATGCGATCAAACAATGCCTCGTCGCCATCGGCCAGGCGACGACTCTCCTCTTCGATGCCGGCGTTGTTGAAGGCGTGATCGAGACGACCGTGGCGCGCCACCACATCGGCGATCAGCGCCTCGACTTCGCTGGCCGAGGTGACATCGACGCGGACGAACTCGGCCAAACCGCCAGTCGCCACGATTCCCTCAACAATCGCGGCGCCCGCCGCGTCCGCAATGTCTGCGATTACCACCCGCGCTCCGGCGCTTGCGAATGCGATCGCGGTAGCGGCTCCGATACCACTGGCACCACCGGTGACCAGCACGATCTGTCCTGAGAAATCAGCGTTGTTCATGCGTTTCTTTCCAAGTCGGGAATGGCGAATTGGCCGGATTCAGCAGCCGGAAATCTGGGCTTGCATGCTGCAATTCATGCAGCAATCATTCGAAGCCGTTGGTGAACACCACGCTGTCGATCCCCGCCCACGTGGCGATGGCCGCCACATTGGTGCGCAGAATTTTTTCCGCCATCGGCTGTGCGTTGGTCATGTTCTGCGGCAGGTCGGTACTACGGTGGTAGTGCGCATACGACGACCAATCGTTCTCGATGGTGAGCAAGGCCGGCACTCCACGATCGATCCAGGGCATGTGATCGGAACAGCATGGGCTGGTATCGATGATGGTGCGACTGCCGGGTGCGTAATCCGTCGCGAGTTGGGCAAACGTGTTGAGCACGCTGAGCTGGGTGGGCGTATTGCCGCTTTCCAGCAGGATGTCGAAGTCGGTGTCGCCCGAATAACCGATCATGTCCATCATCACTGCAAGTTTTACGCGTACCAGATCACCGGAATCGGCCAGGTCCTGGGCGTGATCCAGCGAACCCAGCAAGCCTTGTTCCTCGCCGGCATAACAAGCGAACACCAGGCTGCGTTCGGTCGCCACGTTGGCGAAAATGCTGGCCATTTCCAACACGCCCGCACAACCGGAGGCATTGTCTTCGGCACCCGGTGTATTGAGCACGCCGCTGGAACTGTTGTTGGTATTGCGGGAGTCGTAGTGGCCGCCAATCACGATCCATTCCTCGGGGATCCGCGTGCCAGGTCGAAAAGCGATCACGTTTTCGGCGATCACCGACCCGCTGCTGAAGGTAGGCGTGGTGGTGGCCATCCCCAGGCCTTCAAAGGTGGCGGCCAGCCAGTCGCGTGCCTGATTCATCTCGCTGCCACTGGTCGCCGCGCCGTAACTGGAGCGATCAAAGCCTGCCAGGGTTTCGACGCGCGAAAACCAGCGCGCGGTGTCCACCAGCGCGACCACGGCGTCGATGGCGGGATCTGCTGCGCGCGCGAGTCCGGGCGCTGGCCTGAATTCGCGGGCCAGCACGCTGTTGGCGAGTACCTGCTTCGCTTCGTGGTGGCCCAAGTGCGGGATCGCGGACGCGCGGACCAAGGCGTGGCGTCCCATCACTGCCAACGCATCTGGCCGCTCGTCGGCATCCATGTCGCAACCAATGGGCACCGTGACCAGATCGTTGATCGCCAGCGGCCCGTGACGATCAACGATGCTGGCGGATTGTGCAATCCGCGATTGCACTTCTGCGGGCGCGGCCACCAGCAAGGCGTCACCGGTCTCCAGCCAAAAGCCGGCATTCACTTCTGCCTTCAGCGACTCCAGCTTGGCCGCGCTGAAGTAGCGGGTGTCATAACTGACTGCCGGCCAGGCAGCGGACTGTGCGTTGGCCGCCAACGCGGCTGGGGCCAACGGCATGGTTGTCAGAACCAGCAAGGGAAGAGCGAGGAGCAAACGCATCGGGAGCCTGAGTGCTGAATCACAAACCCGGATTGTAGGGGCACATGCACACTCTCGTTCTGAAGCACGTGCTCACAGTGGTAGCGTGGCCGCGCAGGTGAGGAGAAATGAAGTGGCACCAGAGATGATTCAGGGCGTGGCCGTTGCACTGGGTATCGGCTTGCTGATTGGCATCGAGCGCGAGCGCAGCATCGCCGAAAAGGCGAGCCCGGCGCTTGCAGGCGTGCGTAGCTTCACCTTGTTATGCGTGTTGGGCGCGACGTCGACGTTGTTTGAACCATGGGTGATGGGGCTGATGTTGGCAGCCGTCGGCGCGTTGGTCACTGCCAGCTACCTGCGCACCGCACCGAGCGATCCCGGCATCACCACCGAGCTGGCAACGTTGTTGGTATTTCTCCTTGGCGCGCTGGCCATGCGCGAACCGCTGCTGGCGGCCAGCATGGGCGTCGTCGCGGCCGTGTTGTTGGCGGCCAAGGCACCCATGCATCGCTTCAGCCGCGAGCTGATCAGCGCCAGCGAACAGCGCGATGGCTTGCTGCTGGCAGCCGCGGCGCTGGTGGTGTTGCCACTGCTGCCGGATCGCCCGGTGGGTCCGTTTGGCGTGCTCAATCCTTGGCGGGTCTGGTTGTTGGTGGTGCTGTCGATGGCAATCGCTGCGCTCGGCCACATTGCCCTGCGCGTGGTCGGCGGTCGATTCGGATTGGCACTCGCCGGCTTTTTCGCTGGCTTCGTCTCCTCCACCGCGGCCACCGCCGGCTTCGGTCAGCGCGTGCGTGATGAGCCTGGTCGATTGCATGCGGCCGTGGCAGCGGCCATGTTCGCCAGCCTGGCGTCGTTGAGCCTGTTCGTGCCGCTGTTGTCAGCCGTCGCACCACACTTCCTGCGCAGCATCGTCGTGCCGTTGGCCGCCGCCATGCTGGTGACTTTGATTGGCGGCGTGCTGGGTCTGCGCCGCGATGTGGACGGCGTCGAACAACCTACCGCCAGCAGCCGCATGTTTCGCTTTCGACAGGCGCTGGGCTTCGCACTCGCCGTCAGCGCCATGCTGATGTTGTCGGCGGCGCTCAATCAGTGGCTGGGTCCACGCGCGGTGTTGGTGGGCACGACGCTGGCGGCGCTGGTGGAAGCGCACGCGTCGGCGTTATCACTGGGTCAGTTGGATGCTGGTGGCCAGTTATCGCGCGAAACGGCGATATTGGGATTTCTTGGCGTGCTGGCAGCGAGCAGTCTGTCGAAGAGCGTGATCGCTTGGCTAAGTGGTGGACGTGCATACGGCTTGCGCGTGGGTATTGGGCTATTGGCGATGACCGTGGCAGCCACGGTGGCGGCGTGGCTGATCCGCATTGAAGGTGCCAGCCATTGATCCGGCGGCAATCGACAAGCAACTTCAAGAGCAAGAAAGCCTCACAACCGGGAGGTACAAATGTCAAAGAGGATGCAGATTCGCGCCGCCTCAATTAGCAGCCGGTGGAGCGACAGGCACAACGAAACTCAGGGTTGCGTCGATATCGACTTTTGCAGGTGGCAATGCATATCCACTGCCGCGCTCAATCCAGCTTGCTAAGCTGCAATCTTCGCCTGCCCTTCACATCTCATGCCGCCCGCCCAGCGCCCCGAGCTCACCGCCAAGTGCCTGCAGCTGATTTATTCGCAGTCATTGAACGCCAATGTGGCAAGCATGGGTGGTGGCGCGCTGTTGGGCACCATGTTCTGGGACATCGCCGATCGTCGAATCATCATCGGCTGGGCCCTCGCCTATCTTTGCATGATCCTGTATCGCTATCGGCTGGGGCAGCGCTTTCAGCACGCCAAGCCAGAAGAGGCCAGTCAGAAATGGCTGAACGGTTTTCTCGCGGCGGTGCTGCTATCCGGAATGCTGTGGGGCGCATACGCCGTCTATTTGGCGAGTCTGGCCAATGAAATTCAGCTCGCCGTGGTCGTGCTCACCGTTGGCGCGCTGCTGTCCGGAGCAGCAATTGCCTATTCGGTGATCATCTCGGCCTTCGTTGCGTTCTCAGTGCCAGCAATGCTGCCGGTGGGTGTCTTTCTGTTGGCTCGTGGCCAGTCGGACGCCAGCTTTCTCGGCGTGTTGGTCATCATCTGGATGCTGTTCATGTATCGCTCGGCGAAGCGCTTTCGCGATTTTGCGGTGCGCTCGCTGGATTACCAATTCGAGAACATCAGCCTGGTGCATTCGTTGGCCGAACAACGTGACCGTGCCACCGAGCTGGCCGACACGCTGGATCGACTCTCGCAAACCGACAGTCTCACCGGTGTCGCCAATCGACGCGGCTTTGACCACGCGCTGGCCAAAGCCTGGAAACTGGCGAACGCGGGCGGTTCTCCATTGGCATTGATGTTCTGCGACGTGGATTTCTTCAAGTCTTACAACGACACCTATGGCCACCCGGCCGGCGATGAGTGCTTGCGCAAGATCGCCCATGAAGTGGACACCGTCGCCCGTGAGGTGGGTGGTCGCACTTCGCGCATTGGTGGTGAAGAGTTTGCAGTCCTGTGGCCACAAGCCACTGCGATCACCATGGCAATGCTGGCGGAGCAGATTCGCCAGCGAATTCAAGCCTTGCAGCTTCCACACGCTGGATCGGCGAGCCTCGGGGTGGTGACCGCGAGTTTTGGCGTGGCCAGTTCAAGCAAATCCATTGGCCACCTGCAACAGCAGACTGATCGCGCGCTCTACGACTCCAAGAAAGGCGGACGCAATCGGGTGCTGATCGCGACCGAGTCACAGTGAGGTCACTCGCATGTGCATCACAATGTCGTCGACTTTGTTGGCCGTGTGTTTCCACGCCGAGTTGTTCCCGCCAGCGCCGACCGTGTTGAAGCCTGATTCCGTGAGGCGTTTGGCGGGCCATCCACAGGTCGTCATCGAGACATGAAACGTTTGCTTTTCGTGTGTGTGGAGAATGCCAACCGTAGCCAGATGGCCGAGGCCTTTGCGGATATGCATGGCGGCGACCAGGTCGAGGCTTTGAGCGCCGGTTCCGCCCCGTCGGGCCGGATCAACCCCAAAGCCATCCGTTTGATGGCCGAGCTTGGTTACGACCTGACCACGCACGCGTCGAAGGCGCTGGCCGACATCGACGGCGAATTCGATGCGGTGATCAGCATGGGTTGCGGCGACCATTGCCCATGGGTGCGGGCCAAGGTTCGCGAGGATTGGGGCTTGGCAGATCCGAAACACATGAGCGACGACGACTATCGCGTGGTACGCGACGATATTTCTGCACGGGTCAAAGCGCTGTTGACCGCCCTGTGAAGTTTCGGCGCTGGCTCATTGGGTCGGAATGGCGACTGCGCATCCGGCGACGAAATTCTTGAGCTCCGCGGATGCGAAAACGCTCTCGACTGACTGGGCAAGGCGCGCCCGCCGAGTTCAGCTGCCGGTGAGCCCGACCATTGATCCGGCGGCACGGGGCAGTGCTGATGCCGACAAGCCACTTCAAGAGCAAAAGAAAAAGCCCCGCAACGCGGAGGCGCAGATGTCAAAGAGCGCGCAGCGATTGATTCTTGCGGCGGGCGTGATCGGTTGTTGGTGCATTGCCTGACCGAGTTTCCATCCGTTCCTCTGCAACCTCTGCATCTTCCGCGTCTGCGCGTTGAACGCTCTTCGCCTCATGTTTCCTGCTTGATCATTCGCGCTGTTTCAACATTGGCCTAGCCCGGACATTTCATGAGGTCGCGAGAAAACGCCCGAACTTCGTTGGTGCGCCTCGTCAAAAGTGATGAATCTCAAAATGACAAAGTGTTCGCTGCGTTTTCCCGCTGGCACGATGCTCAC
>JBQTGY010000062.1:0-44947 GCA_052390415.1 Pseudomarimonas sp.
AAGTGAGCATCGTGCCAGCGGGAAAACGCAGCGAACACTTTGTCATTTTGAGATTCATCACTTTTGACGAGGCGCACCAACGAAGTTCGGGCGTTTTCTCGCGACCTCATGAAATGTCCGGGCTAGACCGTTTGCCTGCCTGCCGGCCGACGCCTACACTCGCGCTCTATCTCTTATGCGGACACTTGCCATGCGGCTTGCTGCAGTTCTTGTGCTGATGGCATCGACACCGGTCGCGGCGTTCACCTGCGATCAATCGGCGATCAATTCACCGTTGCCGGTCCGCACGACGCTGGTGGCCCCGTACACCCCGGAGTTGCAGGGTGCGCCGCTGACTCAAGGCGCCTCCAGTGGCTTGCTGGCCGGACGTCGTGACGAAGCGCTGGCGGTCGACGCGGTGCTGTTGCGCTTGCGCAAGGACGCCTGCTTGGCGCAGGCAGGGGCATCCGGCGATAGTTACGCCGGGTACCAGAAAAAGACCGAATTCGACAACACGCCCTGGCGGTTCGAAGGCAAGCCAGGTCAGCGTTTCAGCGCCGAAGAATTCGATGCGTGGATGAAAAGCCGCGGCGTGCGAGTGGCAAAGGGTCGCGCAGTCGATCCTGCTGCCGCAGTCAGCGAGAAGGTGGCCGAGTAAGTAGGCTCAGGTTCGAATTCAATCGCGCCGGCGAAAGCGGTAGTGAGCGACCAACCACTCGTTACCGTCGGCGTAGCCGAACAGTTCGGCACACGCCATCCAGAACATCCGCCAGCGTTGCGCCCAGCGCTTCGCCTCTGTTGCGCCGTACACCGCCGTGAGCACGTCCATGACTTCGGCCTGATTGGCGTCCTGATTGGCCAGCCAATGGTTGGAAGTGCGTTCGTAGTGGGTGCCTGACAGCCGCCATTGGTCGTCCAACACCAAGTCGTCCTGGAAGTGCAGCAACGTGTCCGCTGCAGGCATCAGCCCGCCGGTGAAGAAATGGCGTCCCATCCAATTGTCATCGCCCTCGGTTTCGAACGGATACATCAGTTCCCGATGGCAAAAAATATGCACGAACAGGCGACCGTCGTCCTTCAGCCAGCGTGAGACTTTGGATAGCAGCCCGGCGTAGTTGCGCATGTGCTCGAACATCTCGATCGACACGATGCGGTCGTAGCGGTGCGGTAGTTCCAGCGTGTTGACGTCGCAGGTGATGATTTCCACATTGCCCAAGCCACGCTTTTCGGCTTGCCGCAGGATATGTTCGCGCTGTCCCTTCGAGTTCGATACGCCGGTGATCTTGGACTTGGGGAAGTGCTCTGCCATCCATAACGTCAGCGAGCCCCAACCACAGCCAAGTTCGAGAATGCGCTGGCCATCGGTCAGTTCGGCCCGTTGGCCATAGATCGCCAGCATCGCTTCTTCGGCTTGATCCAGAGTTTCGCTGCCGGTCGCGTAGAAGCAGCTCGAATACTTCAAGCGCTTGCCAAGACACAACTCGAAAAAGCGTGCTGGCACTTCGTAGTGCTGGCGGTTGGCCGCGTCGGTTTCGATGGCCAAAGGGCTGCGGCGTAGTTCGTCTCGGAGCGCACGGAAGCGCTCCCAAGCCGCTACTGCATCGTTGGCGTGTTCTTCGCGTAGTCGTTGCCCACACAAGCGGCGGATGCCGTAACGCAAGAGAGAGTCAGGGATGAGGCCGCGTTCGGCGTAATCGATTAGGGACATTGGAGATGGAGACTCGGGATTCGGGGTGAAGCGGCGCGTCCACAAATCGCAGTTTGTTCGCCGCTGAACGCCTGATCGCTATGCGCGAAGGCCGGGAGGAAGGATTCGGGCTTCATGAGGGGCGGGATTTGGCGTGCTTCGGAAAACGCGCTCGTGCGAATCACGAATCACGAATTCCCAATCCCGGCTTCTTGGGAAACCACGGAAAAAACACCGAAGTCTCGCGTTGATAGCGGCGGTAGTCTTCGCCGCGCGAACGCAGTGATTGCGCTTCGGTAAACGGGATGCCGGACACCCAGCACAGCGAGGCGCCCATCAGGATGGGGCCGGCAAGACTCAGCCACCACCAGGGCGAACCGATGCTGAGCAGCACATAACTGAACCAGTGCAGCCACTCGAAAAAATAGTTGGGATGGCGCGAATAACGCCACAGGCCTTCACGACAGGTCTTGCCCTTGTTGTTTGGGTTGGCGCGAAAGCGCGCCAGTTGACTGTCGGCCAGACTTTCACCCGCCAAGCTGAGTATCCAGATGGCGACGGCCGCCAATGCGCACACACCCAGATTGGACATCGGGTTGGAGGCTGCGACCAAAAACGGCAGCGAGAACACCACGGTCATCACCGCTTGCAGCATGAAAAAACCGAAAAACTTGGTCTGGCTGTCGCCCCAATGCTCACGCAGAAAGCGATAGCGGCCGTCTTCGGCTTCATGCAGCACCCGCGATAACAGATGCAAACTCAGACGGAAGCCCCAGATTCCGCCAAGCATTGCAACCAGCAGCCGTGGTGCGTTGCTGCCGGCACCAACGGCGCTGTAGAAAATGGCAGCGCCGCCCATCAGCGCTGCCCACACGACATCAACGTAGCCGGCATTCTGGGTGCGACGCTGCAGCTCCCAGGTGGCGGCCATCGCTACTACAGACACGGCGAAAACAGCCAGCAATGGTTCACACGGAAACATCACTTAGGCTGCGCCGACAGCTGGCGATGGCATGAGTCGCTGCGCCAACCGCAATAACAGCGGCGTGACCAATGCCCACGAAAGCGCCAAGCCAACGTAAGGCAGCCAGGACGCTTCAATCGTGGCGGCGTGCCAGACGCTTGCTGCAATCCAGTAAGCCAGTGGTCCTCCGATCAATCCAAAAACGACGGCGACGACGGGGTGCGCCTTCAGCGCTGACAGGGAATGGTTGAGAGTGAGTGCGAAACCCATCCACATCGCCACGATCCAGATCGGAGCAAAGGTCGTCCAGGGCTGCGGGCTTTGGAATTGGATCCACCCAAGTTGCACCCACAGCGAGTCAATCGCGAATCCCAACACGGCGGCAACCAACATCACCTTGAAGTCAGCGGCGCGCCAGCGGCTGATGGTCAATTGAATGCTGGCGAATATCACCAAGGCCAGCGGGCCCGCCCACCACCATCCGCGTGCGGCACCGGCCACTGCGGCGATCCAGACGATCTGGAAGCCCACCACGTTCGGCAGCCATGCCCACCTTGAGGCATTCATGGCATTGCTCGTTGCTGACGTGTCCTGGGCTCTAGCAGGTCAGGCAACCAAGAATCTCGTCGAGCGCCCGGACGTGTCAGCAGCATTTGCACATTGCCGATCGAACGCTCGATGAAGCCGCCTTCGCAATAAGCCAGATAGAACTCCCACATGCGCTCGAATCGCTTGGGATAGCCCAGCGCAGCCACCTGCTCGCGTTGGGCCAGGAAGCGCCGCCGCCAGTGATTCAAGGTGAGGGCGTAGCTCGGGCCGATGTCCTCAAGGTCGATGAGTCGCATGTCGCTGCTGCGCGCGGAGGCATTCAGCATGGCACTGACCGAAGGAATGAAGCTGCCGGGAAAAATGTGCCGTTTGATGAAGTCAACCGAATTCAGTGCTTGTTGGTAGCGATGATCTTCGATGGTGATGGCCTGGATCAGTGCCAAACCATCTTCCTTCAGCAAACCACCGACCTTGTTGAAGTAGGTGTCCAGGTACTGATGACCGATGGCCTCGATCATCTCGATCGAAACCAGCCGATCAAAGGTTCCATCGAGGTCGCGGTAGTCTTTGAGCAACAAGGTGATGCGCTCACCCAAGCCGGCCTTTTGTACGCGTTGCGCAGCCAGGTCGTGCTGTTCACGGGAGATGGTGGTGGTAGTGATCTTGCTGCCGTAGTGGCGGGCGGCGTGGGTCGCGAAGCCGCCCCAGCCGGTGCCGATCTCAACTACCTCGCTGTCGGCGTTGAGTGCCAGCTTCTGACAGATGCGGTCCAGCTTGCGCACAGACGCCACTTCGAGTGATTCATTGGCATCGGCAAAAATCGCCGACGAATACATCATGCTCGGATCGAGAAACAACTCGAACAGCTCGTTGCCGAGATCGTAATGGGCGGCGATGTTGCGGGCGCTGCCACGGCGAGTGTTGCGGCGCAACGCTTCCAGCCCGCGCATCAGCCAGCCGCCGAAGCGCGCACTGCCGGTCTCCATGCTGTCCAGCAGGCCACGGTTACGCACCAGGATACGAACCAAGGCAACCAGGTCGTCGCAGGACCAGTGTCCGTCCATGAACGCCTCCGCTGCGCCGACCGAGCCATTGGCAGCGGCGGCACGGTAGAAGCCGACATTGTGGATGCGCAGGCTGGCGCGCAGGGTGTGCAGCGGGTTTGTGCACGGTGTGCCGAGGCTGATCCGGCCCATGCCATCTTCGACCCGTAGCTCACAATCGCGCAGAGCGCCCAACTGGTCCAGCAGACGACGTCGCAACACGCGGTCCAGCGGACCAAAGGCGCTGGTGTCCAGGTCGCGCTCAGGTTCGTGTTCCAGCGCGGACTGAGTGGCTTCGTTCACGGTGTCATCCATTGGCGTTAGGGCAAGTCTTGCGGCTTGGTGCTTGACTCCCTCCCCGATGTTCGGGGAGGGCTGTAGAGGGGTTGGGAAGCACGATGCCTCTGCTGAATCTCATGGCGTCGACACTGTCAGATGTCACCGGAGGATCAATCGCCATGAGAACCAGCAGGGTGATCGTAGACTGGATTGCGTCTGCACCAGATCAAGAACGCCTGCCAATGAATGGCCACGACGATCCGAAATGTGAGCAACGGGTAGACGAGCAAACAGCGGGCCAGCGACCAGCCATTCAGTGCGTGGCGCGTCAATACGAGGGTAGTGTCGAGTTCGGGCAGATCCGCGTTCAGTACATCCATGTGCACGCGCAAATTCTCATCGGGCGGTTGAAAGCGCCAGTCGTAAACGCGCTGCATCGGCACGAATGGCGACACGTGAAAGGTCTTGTCGAAACGCCAAACGAGCACGCTGCCATGCGACTCTGCACCATCGATTGGCAACAAATAACAGTGGCGCTCGTGCCAAGGCGTGTTGGTGATCTCCGCGAGTATGCATTGCAGCTGGCTGCCGCCTTCGGCATAACAATAATAGAAGCTCACCGGATTGAAGCAGTAGCCGAAATAGCGCAGGTGGGTCAGCAGCCGAATCGGTCCGAGCGGACGCTCGCCGCCCAGCTTTTCGACCGTGTCCCGCACGGCTTGATCCAAGGGAACAGCCGGATCACCGTGATAGTCGCTGCGCCTGAATTGCCCCAGATTGCGGCGTTCCAGCGACCATAGCCAGCGCCCGCGAAAAATCCGCGGCAGTTCCGACAAATCCACGAACATCATGAACATCCGGTAGCGGAACGCATGTGCGTGCGGTGAGTAGCGTCGATGTCGCACCCAGCCGCTATAGATCGCGCTGTGCATCGCAGGCGAGGTGGTTGTCGAGGTGGTCATGGCCGGGGCGTGTTCATGGCCAGGCGACGCCCAATTCGCCAGCGGCCGCTACTGCCGAGCGCATCCCGTCTTCATGAAACCCCCAGCCCCACCAAGCGCCGGCGTAGTGCGTGTGACGTTGGCCACTGATTTCTGCACGACGCGCTTGCGCCGCCACGCTGCTGTGACTGTAGATCGGATGCGCATACTCCATCCGCGCAATGATCTTGCCTGGATCGATGTCAGCGGTACGATTCAGACTGACGACGAAAGGGTCGGGCGACTCGATGCCTTGCAGCAGGTTCATGCAATAACTCACCGTGCACTGGCCATCCGGCGAGTTCGGTATGTACGCATTCCATGCCGCCCATGCCTTGCGACGGTTGGGCAGGATTCGGCGGTCAGTGTGCAAAACGGTCTCATTGGCCTGATAGGTGATTGCCCCCAGCACTTCGCGCTCGGCGTCGCTGGGATCACGAAGCAGGGCCAATGCTTCGTCGCTGTGGCAAGCCAGCACGATGCGATCAAAGCGCTCTCTGCCAGCAGCGGTTTCGATTTCGACGCCATCGGCGTCTCGGCGAACGCCGAGCACTGGCGTGCGCGAACGCAACTGCACTTGCCAACGCGCCAGCAGAGCGTCGACATACGTCGAAGAGCCCCCGCGAACGACTCGCCACTTCGGTCGGTTGCTGACCTGCAGCATCTGATGATTGGCCATGAACTGGACCAGATAGCGCGCCGGAAACGCCAGTACTTGCGCCGACGGCGATGACCACAACGCCGATGCCATCGGCACGATATGGTCGTCGATGAAGCCTCGGCCATAGCCGTGCGTTTCAAGATACTCACCCAGACTGGGACCCGGTCCCGGTCCGTCCAACAGTGCGGCGGCTTCCCGATAGAACCGCAGAATTCCGCCGACCATTCCAAGAAAGCGCGGCGACAGCAGATTGCGGCGCTGGCAAAACAGACCATCCAAATTGCCGGCGTTGTATTCCAGCCCAGTGCGCGCGTGTTGTACCGAAAAACTCATCGTGGTCGGCTGGGAGGCGACGCCCAACGTCTCAAACAGGCGGCACAACAACGGATAGCAGTGGGGATTGAAGACGATGAAGCCCGAATCGACCGCATACGTCTGGCCGGCCATTTCCACGCGGTGCGTGTGCGTATGTCCGCCCACGCGATCCTGAGCTTCGAACAGCACGACCTCGTGCTGCTGTGACAGCAACCATGCCGAGCTCAGTCCGCTGATGCCGGACCCAATCACCGCAATTCTCATGCGCTAGCGCGTACTGCGCGCTTGAATCCAGCCGGTACCGGCTTGAGGTCCCATACCAGGCCCACTGCGGCCATCAGTCGCAGCGCGTAGTAAGTCACATCCACTTCCCACCAACGAAATCCTTGACGCGCCGAACCAGGGAAGTGGTGATGGTTGTTGTGCCAGCCCTCGCCCAAGGTCAGCAGCGCAAGCAGCCAGTTGTTGCGGCTGTGATCGTTGGTTTCGTAGCGGCGTGTGCCGAATTGGTGAGCGATGGAGTTGATGGTGACGGTGACGTGGAACAGCACCACGGTTGACACGAAAAAGCCCCAGAACAGCAACTGCCCGGCCGATGTTCCCAGCTGCGGTGCAGCGGTTTCCAACCAACCACCAAGAAAGAACAAGCTGACCGCAAGCAGCACGGGCAGCAGCAAGTCGAAACGATCCAGCCAGCGCAATTCAGGAAATCGCTGCAAATCCTTGATCGCTGCCCAGTCGGTGCGGAAACCGCGCGGAGTCAGGAACCAACCCATATGACTCCACAGAAAGCCGTGTTGCACAGGCGAATGGAAGTCGAGTTCAGTATCGGAATGACGGTGGTGGTTGCGGTGATGTGAGGCCCACCACAGCGGGCCGCGCTGGACGCTGGATGCGCCAATCAGGGCGAACACAAACTGCAGCATGCGTGAGGTCTTGAACGCCTTGTGCGAAAAGTAACGGTGATAAAAACCGGTGATGGCGAACATCCGTAGCAGGTACAACGCCAACGCCACCGCGAGCGCAAACCAGGAGACCCCCACCCAGAACACGCCGATGCAGGCGATATGCATACCGATGAATGGCAGCACGCGCAGCCAATCGATGGATTCGGAAGGTGCTTCGTTGGCGTCCTCGGCGGCAGTGTCAAACCAGCGCAGGAAAGCGATCCAGGCGCGTCGGAGCGGCGAGTAAGCGGGTGAAGTGGGAGTAGACATGGGACCAACTATTGAAAGCGCACGGTGAGGGCAGGGTGATTCACCTTGCCATGACGTCAAGCGCAAAGCTTGCAAGCGTAGCCAATCTTGATGGCCGCCGTCATGCTTACGGTCGAAGGTGTAGAGCGGATGCACTGATGAAGGTAGGCGCCAGCGGTATTTTCCCCAATCAAGCTGCGAAGAAATCGGGCGTGGTGCGTCATGGGGTGGCGCGCGCAATATCGCGTGCCGGCGTCTGTTCGCGGACTCAAGCCGCAGAATACGTGCGGCTGGGTCGTGTTCGTGTGGACGGCCGTCGCGTCCATGATCCCGAGTTCCCTACCACTGCTGCCAGTCGCATCGAGCTGGATGGCGTGCGTTTGGGTGAGGCCGCGCGTGCCTACCTCATGTTGAACAAGCCGCGAGGTCTGGTGACCAGCACGGTCGATGAGCGCGGCCGCGACACGGTGTACCGCTGTTTTGAGGGCGCTGATTTGCCTTGGATTGCGCCTGTTGGGCGCCTGGACAAAGCCAGTGAGGGGTTGCTGTTATTCAGCAACGATCCGGCGTGGGCGGCGGCGATCAGCGATCCGGTGTCAGGTCCGGACAAGACCTATCACGTCAAGATCAATTGTGTGCCCGATGCGACCACCTTGATGGCACTCGAGCATGGCATAGCTGATCAGGGAGATGTCTTGCGCGCTAAATCGGCGCGAATTCTGCGCAACGCCGAACGCAGCGCGTGGCTTGAAGTCGTACTCGACGAAGGCCGCAATCGGCAAATTCGCCGCCTGTTGGCGGCATTTGATATCGAGGTGTTGCGGTTGTTGCGGGTGGCCATTGGTGAGCTGGTACTTGGCGATTTGGCCAAAGGCGCTTGGCGCGCCTTGACAATCGAAGAAGTGAAGGCTTTGGGTTCTCCACGCCAGTAAGGTTGTTATCCTGGGAGCGCCGGCATCCCCACCGGCAAATCTTTTACTGCAGCCGACGAGGACGTCGGCGCTCCCAGCTCACAAAGCTAGCCCCGCGTGTCACCCTTTACGCGGCGCGCGACGAACGCTTGCGATCAGACTCGGTGAGGTGTTTCTTGCGCAGGCGGATTTCCTTGGGGGTGACTTCAACCAGCTCGTCGTCCTCGATGAAGTCCAGCGCCTGCTCCAGCGTGTATTTGATCGCTGGGGTGAGCTTGATCGCGTCGTCCTTGCCGGCGGCGCGCACATTGGTCAGCGGCTTGGGCTTGATCACGTTGACGGTCAGGTCATTGTCCTTGGAATGGATGCCGACCAGCTGACCCTCATACACGTTGTCGCCCTCGGCGGCGAACAGCTTGCCGCGCTCCTCCAGCGGCCCCAATGAGTAGGCCGGGGTGACGCCCGCCGCGTTGGCGATCATCACGCCATTGATGCGCTTGGCGATCGCGCCGGTCTGCTTCGGGCCGTAGTGATCGAAGACGTGGAATAGCAGTCCCGAGCCCTGAGTCAGCGTACGAAACTCGTTCTGGAAACCAATCAGCCCGCGAGCAGGAATCATGTAGTCCAGTCGCACGCGTCCCTTGCCGTCGGACTCCATGTTCTTCAACTGCGCCTTGCGGGTGCCGAGCTTTTCCATCACGCCGCCTTGGTGCACGTCCTCGACGTCGACCACCAGCTGCTCGATCGGCTCCATCAGCTCGCCATCGATTTCCTTGATGATGACTTCCGGGCGCGAAACGGCCAGCTCGAAGCCTTCCCGGCGCATGGTCTCTATGAGTACCGATAGATGCAATTCGCCGCGGCCGGAGACAAGGAACTTGTCCGGGTCCGAGCCTTCCTCGACTTTCAGCGCGACGTTGTGCAGTACCTCGCGCTCCAGACGCTCACGAATCTGCCGGCTGGTGATGAATTTTCCGCCGCTGAACTCCTTGCTGCCGGAGAAAGGCGAGTTGTTGACCTGGAAGGTCATGCTGATCGTGGGTTCGTCGACGGTCAGGGCCGGCAGCGCCTCGGGCGTGTCCAGCGCGCAGACCGTATCGGAAATGCTTAGCTCGGACACACCG
Source organism: Pseudomarimonas sp. (assembly GCA_052390415.1). Lineage (GTDB taxonomy): Bacteria > Pseudomonadota > Gammaproteobacteria > Xanthomonadales > Xanthomonadaceae > JANNWF01. Next base: position 9,689 of record JBQTGY010000062.1, read on the forward strand.
GAGATCGCCACGATGTCGCCGGCTTGGGCTTCATCGACCTGAATCCGTTCCAGACCCAGGAAGCCCAGCACCTGCAGCACCTTGCCCTGGCGCTTCTTGCCATGGCGATCCACCACGCTGACCGGCATGTTGGTGCGCACCTTGCCACGCTGGATACGACCAACGCCGATCAGGCCGACGAAGCTGCTGTAGTCCAGCTGGCTGATGCGCATCTGGAACGGGCCATCGCGATCCACCGCCGGCGGCGCAACGTGCTTCATGATCGCTTCGTACAGAGGGGTCATGTCGCCTTCGCGCGCGCTGTCCTCAAGACTGGCATAACCATGCAGCGCCGAGGCGTAGACGATGGGAAAGTCGAGCTGTTCGTTGGTCGCACCCAGATTGTCGAACAGGTCAAACACCTGGTCGATCACCCAGTCGGGACGGGCGCCCGGTCGATCAATCTTGTTGACCACGACGATGGGCTTGAAGCCCATGGCAAAGGCTTTCTGGGTGACGAAGCGGGTCTGCGGCATCTGACCGTCCATCGCATCGACCAGAATCAGCACGGAGTCGACCATCGAGAGTACGCGCTCGACCTCGCCACCGAAGTCGGCATGGCCCGGTGTGTCGACGATATTGATGCGGTTGCCCTGCCAGTTGATCGCGGTGTTCTTGGACAGGATGGTAATGCCGCGTTCCTTCTCCTGATCGTTGCTGTCCATCATCCGCTCGGTGGTCACCGTGCGTTCGTTGAACGTGCCGGACTGCTTCAGCAAGCAATCAACGAGGGTGGTCTTGCCATGGTCGACGTGGGCGACGATGGCGATGTTACGCAGCTTATCGATGGACATTGGGGGCTCGCCGCGCGTTTGGCGCGGACTCTCTCGGCGGGAAGGGGGTGGTGGCCGAGCGTTGGCTGGCCACAAAAAAGCCCCTAAGTTTAACTCGGCAACCGCGATGTGTGCCTTAACCGGCATTCAGACAAGCAGGTGGATGGAAGGCAGAGGCTGCGGCGCAACCGAGCCGAGTCGCGCCCGGTTTACACTGGACGGCCCAAACTGGATGAATCTCCATGCACGACCTTTCGGCTGAGTTCGTAACTTCGCGCGGAACCATTCGCGTCACCCTGTATCCCGATGGCGCGCCGTTGACGGTGGCGAGCTTCGTACAGCTGGCGCAGATGGGCTACTACAACGGCCTCAATTTTCATCGGGTGATTCCTGACTTCATGATTCAGGGTGGCTGTCCCGAAGGCAGCGGCCGCGGTGGTCCAGGCTATCGATTCGAGGACGAGTGCAAACCGACCCTGCGGCATGACCGTCCAGGTGTGCTTTCAATGGCCAATGCCGGCCCTGGCACCAACGGCAGTCAGTTCTTCATCACCCATATCGCTACGCCGTGGCTGGATGGCAAACACACCGTCTTCGGCGCGGTGGTCGGCGAGACCGATCAAGACGTGGTGGACGCCATCAAGCAGGGCGATAAATTGGATTCACTGGTGATCAAGGGTGATGCCAGTGCCCTGCTTGAGCGGTTCAAGGATCGTTTGGCGGGCTTTGCGACGGCAGCGAAGCAGGCGCGTCGACCTTAAGTCGGTACGGAGACAGCAAGCGTTGCCAGTTATCCGTGACCGGCAACCTTGCGGAGTTTGAACGGGTGACGAGCGCACGCAACGCGTCCACTCGCGCCACGATTTGCGAGAGAGCTTCCTCTCGCTGTGCTACGCGACGGCGCTCTTTTGCGAGTGCGGGCTGAGGGCTGCTCTCACGTCGCATGTGAGTCTCGCGAGCTTGCTTCAGCAAGCGTTCCAGCAGATGCAGCCCTGCGTTGGCCGGCAAATCGGACTCGCGTAGTGCACGTACCGCATCCGCGTCGGCCTGCAATTCGAGGCCTGTGCGCGCCTCGACCGAGATCGCGACGCGATGCCTGAGTCGCCGATGAGCGGATTCATGGGCGAGCACGAACGCAATTTCAGCTTCGTTGCGGGTCGCCAACAGCAGACCGATATTCACCAGCAAACGGCCGTCGGGGAAGATTTCTGCCTGCTCAAATGGCCGATCAACCACCTGCATTTTCAGCATTGCGCATTCGGGTTCGACGCGGCACAACAAGTCGTTCAACGCCAAGGCCAGAGCAGGATCGTTGATCATGGGCGGTGGCGGTCGCGGCGGCGCGGCAACGCAGCCCACGAGGGTGAAACAGAGCATCGCTAGGCGCAGGCGGCGTGCCATGTGTGAGCCAGAACGGGCGGGGTCGCTATGGTAATCTTGGCGACCTTTTTTCGTTGTCACTTCCGGAGTTTCGATGCTTCAGCTTGCCCGACGCGTTGGCCGCGCCAAACCCAGCGCAATCATGGTGGTGGCGGAGAAAGCCAAGCGCCTCAAGGCTGAAGGCCGCGACATCATTTCGTTCTCGATCGGCGTGCCGAACTTCTTGCCTGGCGAACACGTTTACGCCGCCGTACGCGAGGCCTTGAGCAGGGATTCCGGACAGTACGGCAGCAACCGCGGCTCGGATGTTTTGCTGGACGCGTTTTTGGCTCACATCGACCGCGCCGGATTGCAGGGATACACACGCGCCAATTGCGCGGTCGCGATCGGCGCCAAGCACATGCTTTACAACCTGTTCGAGGCGTTGCTGGATGAGGGCGATGAAATCGCCTTCCCAACCCCGTACTGGACCAGTTATCTCGACATCGCCGAAATCGTCGGTGCCAAGATTCGCCTGCTGCCCTGCGGTGCCGATCAGGACTACAAACTCACGCCGACCCAACTCGACGAAGCGCTGTCACACCGGCCGCGCGTGTTCCTGTTCAACAATCCCAGCAATCCCACCGGCATGGTCTACAACGCCGACGAAGTGGCCGCGCTGGCGGAGGTGCTGGTGCGGTACCCGGATACCTGGGTCATCACCGACGACATCTATCACCGGATGGTGTTTGACGGACTGACCTACCGCAATTTTGTGCAGGCGCAGCCGTCGCTGCGTGATCGCGTGATCTTTGTTGATTCGCTGTCCAAAACCTATGGCATGCCTGGCTGGCGCGTGGGTTTGATGGCCGGTCCGGAAGTCGTCGCCACCGCCATGGTGACCTTGAACTCGAACCACATCACCAATGTTCCGGAAATGGTAAGCGCTGCCGCCGTGGCTGCGTTCAATGGCCCGCAGGATGTGCCGACGCAGAAGTGCGCCGAGTTCCAAGCCAAGCGCGATCTGGTGATGGCGGCCCTGGCGTCCATTCCTGGCGTGATTTGCCCACGTCCGCAAGGTGCCTTTTACGTTTTTCCGGATATCGCCTGCGCCTTCGGCAAGTCCCACAACGGCGTGCGGATCGGTAACGATGTCGATCTCTGCAATGCCTTGTTGGACGTCAAAGGCGTCGCTTGCGTGCCCGGCTCGGCCTTTGGTGAACCGCGCGCGCTGAGGATTTCCTACACCTGCCCGACGCCGCAGCTGGCGCCGGGTTTGGCGCGAATCGTTGAGTTTTTTGCTGAATTGGTTTGATGGAGAGCGGGACTGGGGGCTGGGGGCTGGGGGCTGGGGAAGAGCGCATTGCGCGCACTTCCGAGGCCCGCGTCTTGGCGCCTTGACTCGCGAAACAGTCGGCCACTGCGCCCCAGTCCCCAGTCCCCAGTCCCGCTTCACCCCAAAAGGAGCCGCCCATGAAAACTCCCGTACGCGTTGCCGTTACCGGCGCTGCCGGCCAGATCGGTTATTCGCTTCTGTTTCGGATTGCTTCCGGTGAAATGCTGGGCAAGGACCAGCCGGTCATCCTGCAGCTGCTCGAGCTGCCGATGGAGAAAGCGCAGGCCGCGTTGCGCGGCGTGATGATGGAACTTGAGGATTGCGCGTTCCCATTGCTGGCGGGAATGGTGGGAACCGACGACCCGATGGTGGCCTTCAAGGACATCGACGTGGCCCTGCTGGTCGGCGCGATGCCGCGCGGCCCGGGCATGGAGCGCAAGGACCTGCTGCTCAAGAACGCGGAAATCTTCACCGTGCAAGGCCGCGCCTTGAATGCGGTGGCTTCACGTGACGTAAAGGTGTTGGTGGTCGGCAACCCGGCCAATACCAATGCCTACATTGCGATGAAGTCAGCGCCGGATCTCAACCCCGCCAATTTCACCGCGATGCTGCGCCTCGATCACAACCGCGCGCTGTCGCAGCTTGCAAGCAAAGCCGCAGTGGCCGTCGGCGATATCGAAAAGCTGATCGTATGGGGCAATCATTCCCCGACCATGTACCCGGATTACCGCTTCGCCAGTGCTGGCGGGGTCTCGCTGAAGGACAAGGTCAGCGATGAAGCATGGAATCGCGAGACCTTCATTCCAAAAGTCGGCAAGCGTGGCGCGGCGATCATCGAGGCACGCGGACTGAGTTCGGCGGCGTCTGCGGCCAATGCGGCCATCGATCACATTCGTGACTGGGTGCTCGGCAGCAACGGCAAATGGGTGACCATGGGCGTGCCTTCCGACGGCAGCTACGGCATTCCGGCCGGCGTGATGTATGGCGTGCCGGTGACCTGCGAGAACGGCAGCTACACGCGCATCGAAGGCCTGCCCATCGACGAATATTCGCGTTCGATGATGGACAAGACGCTGGCTGAGCTGGAAGAAGAGCGCGCCGGTGTGGCGCATTTGCTCAGTTGAATCAGGCGATCTCCTTCTCCTTTTGGGAGAAGGTGGCGCGCAGCGCCGGATGAGGGTCCGGACTTGCGCAAGAGCGTACCCTCACCCCAATCCCTCTCCCGGAAGGAGAGGGGCTTAATCGACGGTCTCCCGTGATCATGCATAGCTCTCCCGGCGCCATCTTCCGAGCCGCGCTCGCCGCTGAAAAACCCCTGCAGGTGATCGGCGCCATCAACGCCAATCACGCCCTGTTGGCCAAACGCGCGGGCTTTCGTGCGATCTATCTTTCTGGTGGTGGCGTCGCAGCGGGTTCGCTGGGCCTTCCAGATCTAGGCATCAACACGCTCGAAGACGTGTTGATCGACGTGCGCCGAATCACCGACGTGTGCGATTTGCCCTTGCTCGTCGATATCGACACCGGCTTCGGTCCGAGTGCCTTCAATATCGAGCGCACGGTGAAGTCGTTGATCAAGGCGGGCGCGGCGGCGTGCCACATCGAAGACCAGGTCGGTGCCAAACGCTGCGGCCATCGGCCGGGCAAGGAAATTGTCAGCGCGGCCGAGATGGTTGATCGCGTGAAAGCAGCCGTCGATGCCAAAACCGATCCTGATTTTTTCTTGATCGCGCGTACCGACGCCATCGCGGTCGATGGCGTGGATGCCGCGATTGAGCGCTCATTGGCGTGCGTGGAAGCCGGCGCGGACGGAATCTTCGCCGAAGCCGCCTACGACTTGCCGACCTACCAGCGTTTTGTCGACGCGGTGAAGGTGCCCGTACTGGCCAACATTACCGAGTTTGGCCAGACGCCGCTGTTTACCCGCGACGAACTGGCATCGGTGGGTGTCGCGATCCAGCTATATCCGCTGAGCGCATTCCGGGCCATGAACAAAGCCGCCGAAAACGTGTACACGGCGATCCGTCGCGACGGCCATCAGCAATCGGTGCTGGCTGACATGCACACCCGCGAAGAGTTGTACGAGCGGATTGGCTACCACGCTTTTGAGCGGCGGTTAGACGGCTTGTTCTCCGCCAAAAATTAGCCTACTTCGGTGCCGTTTTCGCTGACGGAAATATTTCGGCCACCGACAGCTCAACCGCTGGTAGTGCGAGGCAGCCAACCCGCTGCTCGCCAACTGCGGTAAAGCTGCTGCGATAACCGCTGGCGCTGGGCTCACGAAATACCCGCACCGCGCGCTCCTGCACGTCGACCACCCACAACTCGATGACACCATGGCGGGCGAACAACATGGCTTTGGTGGTGAGATCGAATTCGCGCGTACTGTCGGCCACCTCGACCACCAGCAAGACATCGGCGACTCCGGGGTGAGCACTGGCGTAGTCGTCGGCGCGTGGCGCCAGCAGGGAGAGATCGGGCTGTGGCACCGAGTAGGTGCCGAGCAGGAGTGGATCCTGTACCGAGACGACAGCGGATGCGCCGGCGCGTTGCACAAAAAGCCGAAGCAGGGTCTTGACCGCCCCCGCGTGAGCGCTGCCTATCGGTGCCATGGCAGTGATTTCTCCTTCGATCAGCTCCAGCCGCGCCTCAGCCGCAAATACTCCGGCGTTAGCCATGCGCAGGTACTCTTCAGTGCTGACCGCGTAACGATTGGGGTACTTCAGGACCGCGCTCATGCGGGGTTTCCTCACCAAGCGATGACTGCCCAAAGTCTACACCCCGACTGACGTCCAATTTGCCCGGAAACACTACGGTGCCTTGGCAAAATCCCCCGCCAGCGCCTTGTAGACCGCCACCAACGCCGTCGCTTGATCCACCCGTGCTTGCAGGGCTTGCGATTGCAGATCGAGCTGGCTGCGCTGCGCATCGAGTACGTCCAGATAGTTGGAGGCGCCGGCATCGAAGCGCAGTTGCGCGAGCCGAGCGGCTTCATCTGAAGCGTCTCGGGCGCTGCCCAATTCAACCGCGCCCTGATTGGCCGCGCGCAACGCTGCCAACGCGTTCTCGGTGTCTTCCAAGGCGCGCAGAACAGTCTCCTGATACAGCGCTCGCGCCGCATCGGCGCGTGCTTCGGCGGCATCGACGAATTGGCCGATGCGACCAAAATCGAGGAAGCGCCACGAAATCGAGGGACCAAAACTCCAGCGCTCAGCCGCGCCGCTACCGAGCTTGCCGAACTGTTGCGCAGTCCAGCCGTAGTCACCCAGCAAGGTAAGAATCGGAAAGTACTGCGCCTTCTCATAGCCGATGTCGGAGTAAGCGGCGGCGAGCTGGCGCTCGGCGCGGCGGATGTCCGGTCGCCGCAGCAGCCATTCCGCCGGGGTACCTATCGTCTGCAAGGCGGGCAGGGTAGGGAGCTGAGTTTCGGCATCGAGATGATTGCGAAGCTCGGCCATCGGCCATGCAGTGAGCACGGCGAGGCGCTGCTCTTGCCGCACTACCGCCGCTTGCGTCTGTGCCACGCTTGCCGCCAGCGAATGTGCCAGCACTTCTGCGCGCGCCACATCGAAGGCAGTGCCGCGGCCTGCGTTCATCAGGGTGTTCAGCATGTCCGCATTGGCGCGCAGATTGCCCAGTTGCTGTTGACCCAGCGCCAGCTGTTCGCGTGCGCCTAGCAGGGCAAACCAAGCTTGCGCGACTTCGGCGAGCACTGACAGGCGGACATCGGCCAGATCGGCGGCTTGTGCATCGACTTGCTGATATATCTCCTTCGACTGGTTGCGCAGACTGCCGAACAGGTCGATTTCCCAGCTGGCATCGAAACCGGCGCGGTAAGTGTCGATACGGCCCGCTTCTTCCGGCCCGAATGGATCCGAACCGCTTGCTTGACTGCGCTCGCCATCGGCATTGGAGGTCACGGTCGGGAACAATGAGTACGGGCTCAGGCCCGCCAAGGCGCGCGTCTCTGCCAATCGCGCCGCCGCTTGCGCCACCGTCGTGTTGGCTTCGATGGCCCGATCCAACAGAGCATCGAGTTCATCACTGTCGAAGCTGCTCCAGAGCAGACGCGGAGTGTTCTCGGCGTGGGTGGATGGCTCGCTGCCCACGGTCGCTTGCTCAAAACTCGTCGGCAATGCCGATTCGGGGCGGACGTAATCGGGTCCAACGGTGCAGCCTGCGAGCACCAAACCTACGAGGCCTGTCATCCCCGCATAGACGCACTTATGTCCGCGGAAACGTCGATTGAAGATTCCGCTGACCAAGCGCAGTGACCAGTCCTTGACTGCAAGCATCAAAGCCCCCGCGAGGGCGGCGACCCAGCGCAGTGCGGCATTCCAGTCGCTGGATTCCCGCACCGCCGCAGGCGGGCCTGCCCTGAGCTTCTCGGAGGGCGGGAATGACTTTGTGGATTGACGGCGGCTTGGCGGCGGGCCAATGACGCCTCGGGGCTTACTCATGACCCACCTCCGCGACCTGCGCATCGCGAGCGCGTTGCTCGCGACGTTCCACCCAGCTGCGCAGGGCGACATAAAAGACCGGCGTAAAGAACAGTCCAAAAATGGTCACGCCAAGCATGCCGAAGAACACCGTGATGCCCATGACGTGGCGCACTTCGAAGCCGGCACCACTGGCGAACACCAGCGGAATCACACCGGCACAGAACGCGAAACTGGTCATCAAAATCGGTCGCAGGCGCAGTCGACATGCCTCCAGCGCCGCGTCGATGATGCTCATTCCTTGATGCTCCAGATCGCGCGCGAACTCAACGATCAGGATGGCGTTCTTGCAGGCCAGACCCATCAGCACGACAAATCCAATCTGGGTAAATATGTTGATATCCAGAAACGTCGGCGGCCCGGTGGGCGGGAAGAACATCAAAGACAATCCGTGCAGGAAGTTGATGGTCCAGATGCCGCCAATGGCCGACAACAGGCACAGCGGCACGATCAGAATGACCGACAAAGGCAGGGTCCAACTCTCGTATAGTGCCGCCAGAACCAGATACACCAACAGCACGCACAGCGGGAACACCAGCAGCGCGGTGTTGCCCTGATTGACCTGTTGATAGGTCAGCCCCGTCCACTCCAGTGCCATTCCGCGTGGCAACACCTGCGCCGCCATCGCCTTGACCTGCTCCAGCGCTTCATTCGATGACAACAATGCCGGATTGATTGCCGCCGCCAGATCAGCAGCGGGGTAGTTGTTGTAGCGGATCACCGGGTCGGGTCCAAAACTCGGTTTGACATCGACCACGCTGCCCAGCAAGACCATCTCGCCGGCCTCATTGCGGACCCGCAAGTTGCCGATGTCGGAAACGTCCGAGCGGAACTTGGCATCGGCCTGCGCATACACATTGTAGGTGCGGCCAAACATGTTGAAGTCGTTGACGTAGGCCGAGCCCAAGTACACCTGCAGGGTGCCGTAGATGTCGGCCAGCGAAAGTCCCTGTTGTTTCGCCTTGGTGCGGTCGACGACGGCGTCCAGCTGCGGCACATTGGGCTGGAACGAGCTGAAAGTGCCGGTAGGATCGAATCCCGGAGCGTTGCGAATGGCGCCGATCATGGCCTGGGTCTGGTTGTTCAACTCGGCAAACCCAATATCGCCGCGATCCTGCACATACATCTCGATGCCGGTGGCATTGCCCAAGCCCAGCACCGGCGGTGGCAACAACGCAAACGCCAGTCCCTCCTTGATCTGGCTGAAACCGATGTTGAGGTTCATCGCGATTTCGGAAGCCGGAATGTCGCGCTCGGACTGCGGCGTTATGCCGACGAACATCACGCCGACGTTCGGCGTGGCGACAAAGTGGATCGCGTTCAGACCCGGAAACTGCACCGCACTCGCCACACCCGGCGTTGCCATTGCGATCTCGCCCATCTTGCGCATCACCACGTCAGTGCGATCAATGGTCGCGCCGTCGGGCAATTGCAGGATCGCGAACAGGTATTGTTTGTCCTGTGTGGGGATGTAACTGCCCGGGACTGCGCGGAAGCCGAGTACGGTAACGAAGAGCAACAGACCGTAAATGACCAACATGCGTGGCGTGCGCGCCACCGTGCGTCCGATCCGACTGGTGTAGTTGTTGGCGCCGCGTTTGAACACGCGATTGAAGCGCGTAAAAAAGCCGCCGAAGATGCGCTCGATGCCCCGGCCGAGCGCGTCCTTTTTGGCGCCATGCGGTTGCAACAGCACCGCAGCCAGCGCCGGCGACAGGGTCAGCGAGTTGAATGCGGAAATCAGCACCGACACCGCAATCGTGACCGCGAATTGTTTGTAGAACTCGCCGGTGACGCCGGGAATGAAGGCCATCGGTACAAACACCGACGCCAACACCAGAGAAATGGCGACAATCGGTCCCGAGACCTCCTGCATCGCCTTGTGCGCCGCCGCCAGCGGCGTCAAACCTGCTTCGATATGGCGCTCCACGTTTTCCACCACGACGATGGCGTCATCCACCACGATGCCGATGGCCAGCACCAGTCCGAACAGGGTCAGCACATTGACCGAATAGCCCAACAGCCACAGCACCGCAAAGGTGCCGATGATCGACACGGGCACCGCCAACAGCGGAATCAATGACGCACGCCAGGTCTGCAAGAACACCACCACCACCAGCACCACCAGGGCGATCGCTTCCAGCAGCGTGGTGATCACGGACTGGATGGATTCCTGCACGAAGACCGTCGGGTCATACATCACCGACCACTCCACGCCTTGCGGAAAGGTCGGTGCCAGTTCGGCCATCTTGGCGCGCACCGCTTGCGACAATGCGATGGAATTGGCGCCGGGAGCCTCGAAGATCACGATGGCGGCGGCGTCTTCGTTGTTGAGCAAGGAACGCAACGCATACGACGACGATCCCAACTCGATACGAGCGACGTCCTTGAGGCGAGTCAACGCGCCGTTTTCAGTTTTCAGCACGATGTCGCCGAATGCCTCCGGCGTGTCCAGGCGACCTTGTGCATTGACCGCGAGCTGCAACACCGTGCCGTCGACACTCGGCGGCCCACCGATGCTGCCTGCCGAGACTTGAATGTTCTGCTCGCGGATGGCGTTGACGATGTCGTTCGCGGTCAGGCCACGCGCTGCCGCCTGCTCCGGATCAATCCACACACGCATCGCGTAATTGCCGGCACCAAAGGCAATCGCTTGCCCGACACCGTCGAGGCGCGCCAATTCGTCGCGGACGCGCAGGTTGGCGTAATTGGCCAGATACAGACCGTCGTAGCTGCCATCGGGCGAGGCCAGATGCACCACCATGGTCAGATTGGGTGAGGACTTGACCGTGGTCACGCCGAGCGCGCGCACCGCCTCGGGCAAACGCGGCAAGGCTTGCGCGACACGGTTCTGCACCTGCACCGCCGCGAGGTCGATGTTGGTGCCACCCTTGAAGGTGACCGCCAGGCTCATCGAACCATCCGAGCCCGAGGTTGACTTCATGTAGATCATGCCTTCGACGCCGTTGATCGCTTCCTCGATGGGCGCGGCAACCGTCTCGGCAATCGTGGTCGGATTGGCGCCGGGATACAGTGCGGTCACTTGCACGGTCGGCGGCACCACGTTCGGATATTCGCTGATCGGCAAACTGGGAATCGCGATCAGGCCGGCGACCACGATCAGTATCGACAGTACCGATGCGAGGATGGGCCGGTCGATGAAGACGCGAGAGATGTCCGTGCTGGCCATGCGCAATCAGCCCTGCGACGGCGCAGAAGCTGCGGGCGTGGCAGCGGGCGGAGCGAAGTTGGGCTGATCCATCGGCACCATCACCGGAACTACCGGCTGACCGGGAAAGAAGATCTTGCGGGTGCCATTGACGATCACCTGATCGTTGACATCCAGACCCGACTCAACCACGCGCAGACCGTCCACCAACGGCCCCAGCTTGATATCCCGACGCTGCGCCGCATTGCCTTCACCGATGACGTAGACATAGCGCCGGTCCTGATCGGTGACCAGCGCCTGTTCGTGAATCAACAACGCATCTTCCCGGGTGGCGCCGAGCAATCGCACGCGGGCAAACAGCCCTGGCGTGAATACACCCTTGGGATTGGCCAACAGTGCGCGGGCGCGGATGGTGCCGGTGGCCGGATTCAGCGCGTTGTCGATGAAGACGATTTCGCCCTTGTATGGATAGCCTTCATCGCTGGACAATCCCACCTCCACCGCGGTGCTGTGTTCGCGTGGACTCTCCCATTCGCCGCGCCGAATCATGCCCTGATAGCGCAGATAGGCGTTCTCGTCACCGTCAAAGCCGACGTAGACAGGATCCAGCGATACAAGGGTGGTCAGCAGTGTGGTGTCCGGTGCCACCAGATTTCCCGCACTGATCAGTTCGGCGCCGATGCGGCCCGCGATCGGCGCGGTGATACGGGTATAGCTCAGGCTCAGCTCAGCCTGTTCGAGTCGGGCGCGCGCCGCCAGATGATCGGCCTCGGCTTGCTTCAGTTCGCCCCGCCGGCCCTCCAGCTCACCTTGCGAGACGGCTTTGGCAGCAATCAACTTGTCGCTGCGGGCGAGTTCGTCCTTGGCCAGCTGCATCCTCGATGCGGCGCGGGCAACATCAGCGCGAGCACTCGCCACCGCAGCGCGAAACTCACGGTCATCGATGGTGAACAGCAGATCGCCCTTGGCGACCGTGGTGCCTTCGGCAAAGTCGACACTCTGCAAGTAGCCGCCGACGCGCGGCCGAATCTCGACCGAATCGATGGCCTCGATGCGGCCACTGTATTCATCCCACTCGGTGACGGACTTTTGTACCGGTGTCGCCACACTGACCTCGGATGGCGGGAACTGCTGGTCGCCACCTCCGCCCCCGTCGCTGCATGCGATCAGCATGCCTGCGGTGGCCAAAAGCACAGCCCATTGGACAGTGCGAAGGGTGTTACGACCGAACGGGTAAATGCTCATGGTGGCCTTGCAAGCGGTCAAGATTTCAAAAAAAGGGTGATGGGTGACGCCGGCGGCAAACACTGCGCTCTGGGCTCAGCTGGGCGTTTGAACCCATTCACGCGCCAGCTTTTCCAGCAGCGTTACCAGTTTGGTGCGCGCCTCTGCGGGCAGGTGGTTGAACTGGAAAACGTCGTCCCAGAACATGCCCAGCGCGGCCATTCGCAGTAGATACGCGCGCACCGAAGGCTCGTCCCAAGTCTCGTGGGCAAAACGCTGGCGAATTTCTTCGCGGCAACTTTCCAACAGTTCGGGCTGATGCACGGCCGCGCTCAACATTCCAGCCACGAAGCGCTGTCGATCCACGTCCTGGATGGTGTGCGAGCGAATGAAGCCGAGCAATTCGCAGGTCTGCGGACATGGCTCGTCGGCCGGCATCAACTCCGCCTCGCTCGACTTCCACTGCGCCACATCCTGATCTAGCAAGCCCCGCAGCAGTGCGTCCTTGGTCGGGAAGTGATAGGTGATTCCGCCGCGGGTGACACCGCTGACATTGGACAGTTCATCAAACGTGAGCGCACCCGCACCGCGGGTCGCGACGATGTCACGAGCGGCTTGCAGAATGCGGAGTTTGGCGCGCGGCGGTCGAGTCATGGGGCGCAAGTCTATACAGAACGTTCTGTAAAGAAAAGAGGGCCGAGGGTTGCTTTTGCAGGAGCCTCCTGCACGCCGTTGCCGTTCCGCTGTTGCAGAGCGAACGTGGCTGTTTGCGAAATCCTGGAGAGCAACATCGTCAACGCGGATGCGCAGAGGGCGCCGAGGTTCTCGGAGAAAAGCGTTCCTCCGCGTTCCTCTGCGCTTCTCCGCGCCTCCGCGTTGAGGCTTCGCTCTGGATGTTTGATGGAAGCGGCGGGTCCCTCAAAAGCCGGCACAAGCCAAGCCGGGCCACCTGCAACGCTCTGCCTTATCATTCGCGGCTCAATCGAACTGGATGTTCCCCATGAGCGAAGCCGCCGCCAGCCTGCCAAAGGCCAAAAAATCTGTCGCCCTGTCAGGCACCGTCGCTGGCAATACCGCGCTATGTACCGTCGGGCGTACCGGCAATGACTTGGCTTACCGCGGTTACGACATCAAGGACCTGGCGCAGGGCGCGAGCTTCGAGGAAGTCGCGCACTTGCTGGTACATCAATCCCTGCCAACGCACGACCAATTGGTTGCCTATCAGCGCAAGTTGAAGCGCCTGCGCGGCTTGCCCGCGCTGGTGCAGGACGCGCTGGAGTTGATCCCGGCCAACGCGCATCCGATGGATGTGATGCGCACGGGTTGCTCGATGCTGGGCGCGGTGTTGCCAGAGCGCGATGGTTTTCCGCAGCACGAAGCGCGCGACATCGCCGACCGGCTGATGGCGAGCTTTGGCTCCATGCTGCTGTACTGGTGGCATTTCACCCGCAATGGTCGCCGCATCGAAGTGGAGACCGATGACGACACCATCGCTGGGCATTTTCTGCATCTGTTGCACGGCATGCCGGCCAGCGCGGCGCATGTTCGTGCATTGGATCAATCGCTGATTCTTTACGCCGAGCACGAGTTCAACGCGAGCACGTTCACCGCGCGGGTAATCGCCGGAACGGGTTCCGACATGCACTCCTGCGTCGCCGGTGCGATCGGCGCCTTGCGCGGCCCCAAACATGGTGGTGCCAACGAAGTCGCGATGGAGATCATATCGCGCTACAGCAGCGCCGATGCCGCCGAAGCCGATATCCGCGCGCGTGTCGCCGCCAAGGAAATCATCATCGGCTTTGGCCATCCGGTGTACACGATCAGCGACCCGCGCAACGCCATCATCAAGGCCATCTCGCGTGAGCTGTGCGAGACCGGTGGCAATCGCAATCTGTTCGAAGTCAGCGAGCGCATCGAGTCATTGATGGCCGAGCTGAAGAACATGTTCCCGAACCTGGACTGGTTCAGCGCATCCAGCTATCACATGCTCGGTGTGCCCACCGCGATGTTCACCCCGCTGTTCGTGATCTCGCGGACATCGGGCTGGACCGCGCACGTGATCGAACAACGCGCCGACGGCAAGATCATCCGTCCCAGCGCCAACTACATCGGGCCTCAGGATCGCGAGTTCGTTCCGATCGTGCAGCGCGGCTGATCGCCCACAGCAGGGCGCAATCGCCGCAGGGCATTGCACCAAGGCCAGTGCGTCGACGCGGAGAATCAATCGAAGTCGACCATGTTTGGGCGTGCTCTGCCTTCGTTGCCGATACGCCGAACGCCGCAAAACCCTGCGGTTATTGCGCCCTAAAATGCCTACAACCGCGTGACGTTGTAAAACGTGTGGTCGCCGATCTGGGCGACCGGCGTTCCGCGTGCCCATACCGGATTCGCGCGCGCCAACACGACAAAGGAATCCGCGCCCGGCACCAACAACTGCCGACGATCATGCGGACGCTGCCACTCGCGTTGCGTATGCATCGCGATCTGCATCGCACGATGCCAGGCCTTCACGTTGTCCACCTCGTAATCGGCGGGCATCAACGTCGGCGCAAATTGTTTGGGTGCCATTACCACCGCACACATGTTGTCACCCCAGCGGCCACTCTCCAATCGCCGCAACGCCACTTCCGCGACGGCCTGCTGGCCCAGCGACGATTGATTGCGGGCTTCAAGATATACGGTGGTTGCCAGACACAGATCATCGGCAACCGGTGGCGGCAGCAGGCTGCTCAACCACAACAACAACGATAGTTTCATCGCAGTACTCCTTCTTCGTTGCGGCGCTTGTTGCCTCCCGCCCGCAGGCGTTTGTCCCCATCGCGGCTACCCAACCCAGCGGCTGTGCAGAACGCGAAATTGACCGAAGCATCAAACGACATGGCGTTGTCGGGTACGCCTGGTGCACAGCCGTGGTTTCGGCAGCGCGGCACCAGCCGCAGGCAGCAAGGATTGCTGCAACAGTTCGATCAGGCGGCGTCCTGCACGCCCCATCGAACCCATTTACTCACCGGTGAAACGAGCCAGCCATCTGCAAGGCTCTTGCAACCAGATTCATTGCATCAGCCCAACATCAGGCCAAAAAGTTCGGCGACGCTAAACGGCGCTACAGGAACCGCAAATGAACGCCGTTGCCTACGGCGGATGTCGGGTGACGAGATCGACCATACGGCGCGGGTCTAGAGCAGTCGACCAAAAAATTGTCAACAGTGCTTATGGCCGTGCGGTATTCGGTAGCGGAAGTGCGTTCAATCCGTCACGCAGTGCGCGCCAATTCGGCAGAGCGTTATCCATCAACGCGACGAAGCGATCACCGTGTGTAGGTTCCAACAAATGCGCCAATTCGTGCACGAGCACGTAAACCCCTTGTCGCCCGGAGCCCAGAAACGAAAACGCCCGCGCAATGGCGGGCGAAATCTGAAGGTGGCGCCCGAAGTTGGACTCGAACCAACGACCCCCTGATTAACAGTCAAGTGCTCTAACCGGCTGAGCTATTCGGGCGGGGTATTGCGAGCCGCGTATGATCCGGCGAACCGTGGCTTGAGTCAAGATTGGGATGAAATCTCTTTCCGGCTGCTTGCAGTTGACTGCAAATCGCCCGCGCCCCACGATCTCGGCAGCAGCATCAACTACCAGTCAAATCCAAGGCTCAGGTAGGTTTCACCGCGGTTGCGGCCCTTGAAGCCCGAGTTCGAGATGTGCCGCAAGGTAAGACTGGCGCGGCCGATGTGGACGCCGCCGGTGGAGACAAACTGATACCAGCTGCTCAGCGCTTCAGTGGTGTGATCCACTACCATGATGCCGCCGCCGGTGAACCAGCGGCCGAAATTGCTGCGAAATCCGTAGCCGGCAAACAAGGTGTCATCGTCGAGGTGGGGTAGCGGTCGCGATTCGACCCAGCCCACCAACACTTCGTGCTCGTCAATCAATTTGAATCGACCGGAGGTCGGCCAACGCAGGCTGAGGTCGACCACGTTGGCCGACTCGTGGTCGTGTGCATCGGCGATGCCGAAGCCCAACGTGCTTTCCATTGCGTTCGACTCGGCGGCAAACGCCAGCGCGACCAGCGCCAAGCTGGCACAGAACAGTGATCGCATAACGCCTTGTCGTCGACTAAAGGGGCGAAACTATAGCGGTTCGGCCGCCTTTTGTAGCTGTTTCAATGCCAACTCAAGCGCAGCAACCCGTTCTTCCAGTTGGATTAAACGCTCGTTGGTGCCTCCTGTCGGTGCGTTGGCCGATGCTGAAGCACGTGCTGCGGCGGCAAGCGCTTCCACGTCGACAGGCCCGCCCAGCAGATGCATGTAGCGCTCTTCGCGCTGTCCGGGTGCACGCGGCAGGCGCACGGTGAGCGCGGGTTCTCGCGAAGCAAGCCGATCCAGGCAATGGACGACGTCATCGGCGTCAGCAAACTTGGCCAAGCGATCCGTACGAGTGAGAATTTCCGCTACGGTTTGCGGACCGCGTAACAGCAGCACGGCGATGACGGCTTGCTGCTGGCCGGTGATGCCATACGCCTTTGCAGTGCAATGCTCGTAGCGCTGCGCGCGCGAGGCATGCACGCTGCGCACCAGCTTGCGTTCTTCCATTTGCCGCAAGGCATGTCCGACTTCGCCGGGCTCCAGTGACATCAACGGGTCGCGACTGGTCTTCTGGTTGCAAGCCAGCTGCACAGCGTTCTGGGTCAACGGATACTGTTCGGGAGTCGTGGCCTCTTTCTCGATCAGGCTGCCCAAGATTCGGGCTTCGACGCGACTCAATGCGGGCAGGCTGGTGTCGTTGGACATGGGTGGCGACCTCGATAATCAATCTCCCCACGATAGCAGGCCGTTTGTCGGTAGCGGCATTCGCCTCTTACACTCCGCCCATGATCGCTTTGAAAAACGTCGCCCTTCGTCGGGGCGAGAGACTGCTGTTGTCGGAAGTTGACCTCGCCATGCATGACGGCTGGCGGGTCGGCGTGGTCGGTCGCAATGGCTGCGGCAAAACCACGTTGTTCGCTGCCTTGATGGGTGAGCTGGACGTTGATGCGGGGCAGATTGAACTGCCCTCAAAGCTGCGTATCGCCAGCGTGGCGCAGGAAACGCCGGCCATTCCGGATCCCGCCATCGAACACGTATTGAGCGGCGATGTCGAAGTCTCGGCCGCGCTGCGCGAAGAAGCAGCGGCGGCGGCGGCGGACGATCACGAAGCCGTCGCCGCCGCACATCTGAAGATCGAAGCGCTACGCGGTTACGACGCTCGCGCTCGTGCGGGACGCTTGATGCACGGCTTGGGATTTGCGCCGGAAACCCACGACCGCCCGGTTGGCAGTTTCTCCGGCGGTTGGCGCGTGCGCCTGAATCTGGCACGGGCGCTGATGATGCCCAGCGACATGTTGCTGCTGGACGAGCCGACCAACCATCTCGATCTCGATGCCGTGTTGTGGCTGGAGCAGTGGCTGCTGCGCTACACCGGCACGTTGTTGATGATTTCCCACGACCGCGAGTTCCTGGATGGCGTGTGCACGCACGTCGCTCATCTGCACGACGGCCGGGTCAAGCTCTACAGCGGCGACTACACCTCGTTCGAACGTCAGCGCGCCGAACAGCTTCGGCAACAACAGATCAGCCACGAGCGTGAACAAGCGGTGCGTGCGCATCTGCAAAGTTTCATTGATCGCTTCAAGGCCAAGGCCAGCAAGGCCAAACAAGCCCAGTCGCGGGTCAAGCGCTTGGAGAAGTTGGCTGGCACCGAGGCGGTGCGCGCCGAGTCACCGTTTCGGTTTGCGTTTCCGACGCCGGAACACTTGCCCAGCCCGCTGTTGCGCATGGACGCGGTGGATTGCGGTTATCCGGCGTCACCGGCAAACAAGACGCGCAGCAAGATTTTGTCCGGCGTGAAGTTTGGCCTTGAGCCCGGTGATCGCGTGGCTTTGCTCGGACCCAACGGTGCCGGCAAATCGACCTTGGTCAAGACCATTGTCGGTGAGCTCAAGGCGCTGGCCGGCGACTGCCAACTGCATCCGGGCGTGAAGGTTGGCTACTTTGCGCAACACACGGTCGAAGCGCTGCACGCCGGCCATACACCCATCCAGCATTTGGCGATGATCGCGCCCGGTGTCGGCGAACAAGTGCTGCGCGGTTTCCTCGGTCGCTGGAACTTCGCCGGTGATCGCGCCTATGAAGTGGTCGATGATTTCTCCGGCGGCGAGCGCGCGCGTTTGGCGTTGGCTTTGATTGCTTACACGCAGCCGAATCTGCTGTTGCTGGACGAACCGACCAACCATCTGGACATGGAAATGCGTGAGGCCTTGGCCGAGGCGCTGGCGGACTTCAACGGTGCCTTGGTGCTGGTCAGCCATGATCGCCATCTGATCGGCATGTGCTGCGATCGCTTCTGGAGGGTCGCCGAAGGTGAGGTGCAAGCGTTTGACGGCGATCTGGATGATTACGCGACGTGGTTGCGACGGCGTGATCGCAGCAATGGCGAAGGCAAACCAGAAGCCGCTGCCGCGCCACGAGTTGAAGTCGGCAACAAGAGTGATCGCCGCAAACAGGCGGCGGAACAGCGGGAACGTGAGCGACCCTTGCGCAACAAGCTGAAAAATCTGGAGCAGCAACTCGCCAACATTGCCCGTGATCTCAAGCAGATCGAAGCGCAAATGGGCGATGCCGAGGTCTACGTAAAAGCCGGCAACGACGCCGCCGTGTTGATACAGCGTCTAGCCGGACTCAAACGCGAGCAGGAGTCGCTGGAGTGGCAGTGGTTGCAGACCAGCGAGGCGTTGGAAAGCTCGGCCGCCGCAAGCCCGTCGTAGGGCGGGTCTCGACCCGCCAGCCACATTTCGACTCGATCAAACAGCTGCGGAGACGAGGTTCCGGCACGGCGGGTCAAGACCCGCCCTACAGGGTCGAGGGACTTTCAACCTCCGGACACGTGCTCGCTTGAACGACGGGACGAGGCATGACTTGCACTTGTATAGTGCGGTCTCCGCCACCATGTGCCTTGCTCCCGCCCGATGGGCTCAAGCGTCGACTTCTTGTCATGCCGATTTACGGTTATCAATGCGCCGCCTGCGGCCACACCTACGACCGCTTGCAGAAGTTGTCCGAAGCCGACCCCACGCATTGCCCCGTCTGCGCCAGTGAGTCGTTGAAACGACAGCTCACCGCGCCCGCGTTCCGATTGTCTGGCAGCGGTTGGTACGAGACTGATTTCAAGAAGGACAGCGACAAGAAGCGCAATCTCAGCGATTCGGGCGAGGGTGGGAAATCGGATTCGGCCGGCGACAGCAAGAGCGAGTCGAAGCCTGACGCAAAGGCGGATGCCAAGCCCGAGGCAAAGCCAGCTACAGCGACCGAGAGCAAACCCGCCGCCGCGCCGACGCCAACGCCGAGCAGCAGTCCGTCGTCTTCGACACCATAGTCAACAACCTGAGCTACCCAAGGCTCGGCTTGCGGCAGCCAGTTTGTTAATGTCCACAGCATGAAAACCCAACGACTCAAACCGATCTCACTCGCCGTCGCCTGTTTGCTCGGCTGCGGAGCATTTTCAGTCGCCACTGCCGAAGACAAAAGCCCCGCGCCGGCGCTCACCACCCAGGCTCCAGCATCCCAGTCGGCGCAGACCGCAGATCAGCAACAGCAACCCGTTGCCGACCAGTTCATGGGTGCCATCGCTCGCCATTGCTGGCGTTCGTTTGCGGGCAAGGTCGTCGTCAATACGCCTGCTGACCCCAAGGACCCATTCACCGGCAAGCCGCTTGTCATCCACGTCCGCGAATGCAGCGAGCGCGAGATTCGCATTCCTTTGCATGTCGGCGATGACCACTCACGCACGTGGGTGTTGACGCGAACTGAAGCGGGCATTCGACTCAAGCACGATCACCGCCATGAAGACGGCAGTTCGGATGTATTGACCATGTACGGCGGCGATTCGTCAGCCAAGGGCAGTGCGTCGCGGCAGGAGTTTCCTGTGGATGTCGAATCGATTGCCTTGTTCGAGCGCGAAGATCGCAAGGTGTCCACCACCAACGTGTGGGCGATCGAAATCGACCCGCACCAGAAGTTGGTTTACGAACTCAAGCGTCCAGGGCGCGAATTCCGGGTCGAGTTCGATTTGACCAAAACCGTGCCAACGCCGCCGGATCCGTGGGGTGCGGAATTGCCCAAGCCGTAGCGCGCAGCGGGCGGTGGCCCGGATGCAGGCGCATCGCGCCGGAATCCGGGGGCCTTCGGCGAAACCACCCCGGATTCCGCTGCGCTACATCCAGGCTACGTAATCGCAGCGAATACGCGGTTCCAATTCAGCGCGTCCCGAACCGCCCACGGCAGCCTTGATTGACCCAGATCGCGCCGCGATCAAAGCCCCAGTTGCGGCCTTCGATGCATTGGGTACGCGATAGTTGTTCGATCAAATACGGCTGGCCGCGACCCGTCCACGCGCAGGTTTGTTGGCGACCATCCTGGCTGCTGCAGGTCACTGAATAGTCGCTCTGGTAACTGTTGGAATAACCACCACCGCTGTTGCCGCCTTGGTAGTGACCACCTCGGCCTTCCACAAAGCTCGCGCGGCAGCCACGGGTGACCCAGACTTCGCCCGGTTGCGAATCCCAGGATTGGCCCTGGATGCACGGCGCATTGGAGAATTGTTCGGCGATTTCGGCGGCGCCGCGAAACGGAGTTGGGCAGCGACGCACGCGGCCTTCGCGGCTCTCACAGATCACCGCCGATGCATGCGAACCGCCGGTATAACCACCACCGCCCCAACGATCATCCTCGCGGAAACGCCCGCGGCAGCCGCGATCCACCCAGATCAGGCCACGCCGCTGACCCCAGGTCTGGCCTTCGATGCAGGCGGAGCGTGAGATCTGTTGGCTCAACACCGCTGGGCCTGAGAATGGGGTGCGGCATTCGCCCAAGCGGTTGTTGATGCTGGAGCAGATCACCTCCGACGCTTGCCAGCCTGAGCTGGGTGGTGCCCACGTGTTGCCGCCGCCCAGGGATTCCGCGATGTCCTGCTTGATGCGGCTGAAGCTCCAACCCGATTCGATCTGGTCGAGGTAAAAATCCAGCTGGTCATCGGGCAATACACGGCCGCGCGATTGTTCGGAGTATTCACGCTCGAGCACACGAATCCGGTCAGGAATCGACAAACGTCCCAAATCTTCCGGCGCGTACGCCTTCGTCCCAACCTGCGCATTGGCGTTTTCGACGAGCAAACCACCGCCCAACACCAACAGCGACAACAGCACAAAAATCAGCCTGATCACGATGATGGTCCGTCGGCAGTGGAGGTGCCGAGCATTACGCCGCGCGACCCTTCGGATTGCAAGCGCTGCGCTGAATTAGCCTCGTACTCGCATCAGTTCAGCGAAAGCGCTACGTCACTTTGCTCTGCCGGCCTACACTAGGCGGCTTTTCCGGGCGTCTTCTCGCCCAACCTTCTGTGCCAACCGTGGCCTGTGGAGTTTGCATGCGTACTCATTTTTGCGGCCTGATCGACGAGCGCTTGATCGGCCAGACCGTCACCTTGTGTGGTTGGGCCGACGTTGCCCGAAACTTGGGCGGTGTTTGTTTTGTCGACCTGCGCGATCACGAAGGCATCGTGCAAGTGGTTGCCGAGCCCGACAATCCTGCCTACGCCAATGCGGCGCAAGTGGGCTACGAAGACTGCCTGCGGATCACCGGCGTGGTGCGCGCACGCCACAACGCCAACGCCAAGCTGAAGAGTGGTGCGGTCGAAGTGTTGGCGCAGCAGATCGAGATCGTCAATGCGGCCAAGAATCTGCCGTACCACTTCCACGAGACGCCGGGCGAAGAAGTCCGCCTCAAGTACCGCTATCTCGACTTGCGTCGGCCAGAAATGCAGCGCGCCATGCGCATTCGAATTCGTCTGGTGCAGGCGCTGCGCCGTTGGCTGGACGCGCGTGACTTTCAGGACATCGAAACCCCGATCCTGACCAAGGCCACACCCGAGGGCGCGCGCGACTTTTTGGTGCCAGCGCGAATGCATCCGGGTGAGTTTTACGCGTTGCCGCAGTCGCCGCAGTTGTTCAAGCAGATCCTGATGGTCGCTGGGTTTGATCGTTACTACCAGATCGCGCGTTGTTTCCGCGACGAAGCCCTGCGTGCCGATCGCCAACTCGAGTTCACCCAGCTTGATATGGAGTTTGCGTGGGTGGACGAGCGCGCCGTGCAGGATTGCGTTGAGGGATTGATTCGCGATGTGTTCCGCGAGGTGCTCGACGTCGCGCTGGATGATCCTTTTCCGCGTTTGACCTATGCCGATGCAATGCGCCGCTACGGTTCCGACAAGCCTGACCTGCGCATCGCGCTGGAGCTGGTTGACGTCGCTGAGTTGCTGGTTGGCAGCGAGTTCAAGGTGTTTTCCGATTGGGCTTGCAACCCGCAGGGCCGCATCGCGGTGCTGCGTTGCCCCGGCGCCAGCACGTGGTCGCGCAAGCAGATCGATGACCTGGGCGCGCACGCGGCCAAGTTTGGAGCCAAGGGGTTGGCGTGGATCAAGGTCGAAGACGTCAGTCGCGGCCGCGAAGGCGTCAATTCGCCGATTGCCAAGTTCCTGGATGATTCCACGTTGACCGCCGTGCTCGGTGCGACGGGTGCGCAATCCGGCGATCTGCTGGTGTTCGGTGCCGGCGTCTATAAAACGGTCTGCGACTTCATGGGCGCGGTGCGCTTGAAAGTGGGGCGTGATCTGGGCCTGGTCGAGAACGGCTGGCGGCCGTTGTGGGTGACTGACTTCCCGATGTTCGAATTTGACGACGAGGCGCAGCGTTTTGTCGCCCTGCATCATCCGTTCACGGCTCCCGCAATCGACGACATCGCCGATCTCAAAACCGACGCATTGACGGCGGTTTCGCGCGCGTATGACATGGTGTTGAACGGCAACGAGATCGGCGGTGGTTCAATCCGCATCCATCGGTCCGACATGCAAAGCGCGGTGTTCGATTTGCTGGGTATCGGCGCGGAAGAAGCAGAAGCGAAGTTCGGCTTCCTGCTCGATGCACTTCGCCACGGCGCGCCGCCGCACGGAGGCATCGCCTTCGGCATTGATCGCATCGCTGCGTTGATGGCAGGTACCGACTCCATCCGCGACGTGATCGCGTTCCCGAAAACCACGACTGCGCAGTGCCTGATGACCGGCGCGCCCTCAGTTATTCCCGATGCGCAGCTGGCGGAAGTGCACGTGCGGGCGGTGCCGAAGGTCTGAGCAGGCGGCGTCTGCCACGTGCAGGCAAGTGCCACACCCACGTCAGCCCCGCGTAGGCGGTGATCCATTGGCGAGCAAGCGTCAACCGGGTCGTCGGGCTTCTGGATTCCCGCCTGCGCGGGAATGACGACGAGTGGCAGGACGTCGTTACCTACGTGCTAACCTTCGGCAGTTTTTTGGCCCGCCAATCCAATTCAGGCCATCCTCATCAGCCCATCGCAGATCCACTTGTGCCACGCATCCTAGGCATTGATCCGGGCAGCCAACGCACCGGTGTGGGCATCGTCGATGCCGATGCCAGCGGTGCCTGTCGGCACGTGCATCACGAGGCCTTGATGGTGGCCAATGCGGAGGATTTTCCGCGTCGATTGAAGGCAATTCTGGACGGTGTGGGCGGCTTGATCGAACGTTTCAAGCCAGACGAGGTGGCAGTGGAGCGCGTGTTCATGGCGAAAAATCCCGACTCCGCACTCAAGCTCGGGCAGGCACGTGGAGCAGCTATCTGCGCGGTAGTGCAGCGCGATTTGCCTGTGCACGAGTATTCGCCGATGCAGATCAAGAATGCTGTGGTTGGTCGTGGTGTGGCCGACAAGGCGCAGGTACAGCACATGGTCGGGGTGTTGTTGAAGCTTTCCGGAAAGTTGCAGGCGGACGCCGCCGATGCATTGGCCGTGGCGATCACGCACGCGCATTCCCGCACGTTGGCCGAGCGCACCGGCGTCGCCGCATCCGTATTGCTGCGGCGGCGCGGTGGGCGAGGGTACGGGCGATGATCGGTCGACTGCGCGGCATCCTTGTCTACAAACAACCGCCTGGTCTGATGATTGATGTTGGTGGGGTCGGTTATGAGCTGGAAGCGCCGATGAGCACCATCTACGACTTGCCCGAGATTGGCCGTGAGGTGACCTTGTTCACCCATCACGCGGTCAAGGAAGACAGCGTCGCCCTGTACGGGTTTCTGCACGAAGCCGAGCGCCGCTTGTTTCGCGATCTGCAAAAGGTCACTGGCATCGGTGCCAAGATTGCGCTGGCGGTATTGTCGGGCGTCAGCGTCGATGCGTTCGCGCGCCTGGTGCAGGCCGCCGACGTGGCCGCTTTGACGCGCGTGCCCGGCATTGGCAAGAAAACCGCCGAACGCATCGTGGTCGAGTTGCGCGATCGCGTGGCCGGCGGCAGCAGCAGTGTCGGTCGCAATGCGGGTGCCGTGCCGACCGATCCGGTCTCCGAAGCCAGCGTGGCCTTGGCCGCGCTTGGCTACAAACCCGTCGAAGTGTCACGCATGGTCGCGCAGTCGACGGAAGCCGGAGACAGCGCCGAAACAATCATTCGCAAGGCGCTCAGATCGGCGTTGAAACAATGAGCGAGCGCGGCGTGTCCGATCACAGCAGGCCCGAGCGCATCATCGCCGGCAAGGCCGCACGCGAAGACGAGGCCCTGGAGGCCAGCATCCGGCCGAAACGGCTGGACGAATACCTGGGTCAGGAAGCGGTCCGCGAACAGATGAAGATCTTCATCGAAGCGGCCAAGCGACGCGGCGAGGCGCTGGATCATGTATTGATTTTTGGGCCGCCGGGCTTGGGCAAGACCACGCTCTCGCACGTGATCGCCAACGAACTTGGCGTGCAGATGCGGCAGACTTCCGGTCCGGTGATCGAGCGCGCCGGCGATCTGGCCGCGCTGCTGACCAACCTGCAACCGCACGACGTGCTGTTCGTCGACGAAATTCATCGCCTGTCGCCGGTGGTCGAGGAAGTGCTGTACCCGGCGATGGAAGATTTTCAGATCGACATCATGATCGGCGAGGGTCCGGCCGCACGATCCATCAAACTGGACCTGCCGCCGTTCACCCTGATCGGTGCGACCACGCGCGCGGGGTTGTTGACCGGTCCTTTGCGTGATCGTTTTGGCATCGTGCAACGCCTGCAATTTTATTCACCCGCCGAGTTGACGCGCATCGTGCAGCGTTCGGCGCAGATATTCGGCATTGCCTGCGAGCCCGATGGTGCGGCGGAAATCGCCAAGCGATCGCGTGGCACACCGCGTATCGCCAATCGGTTGTTGCGCCGTGTCCGTGATTACGCACAAGTGCGAGGCGATGGGTGCATCACTCATATCGCTGCGGAAGCCGCCATGCGCATGCTGAAGATCGATGCGGAAGGCTTCGATGAGTTGGATCGCCGCCTGTTGCGCAGCATCATCGAGAATTTTGACGGTGGGCCGGTGGGGGTCGAGTCGCTTGCCGCCGGTTTGTCGGAGGAACGCGGCACGCTCGAGGATGTCATCGAGCCCTACTTGATCCAGCAGGGTTTTCTGATTCGCACTGCCCGCGGTCGCATGGCCTCGGTCAAGGCGTATCGGCATATGGGTCTCACCCCGCCCAGCACGCGCGCGGCAGACTTGTTCGACGAGAACATCGACGGATGAGCCTGCACACATGAGTGAAGCGTATTCGTTCAGCTGGCCGCTACGGGTGTATTGGGAAGATACCGACGCTGGTGGGGTGGTCTACCACGCCAGCTATGTGCGCTTCATCGAGCGTGCGCGCACCGAATGGCTGCGTTCGCTCGGCGTAACGCAGAGTGATTGGCAGGCGCGCGCAGATCGATTGTTTGCGGTCAGTTCGGTGCAGCTGGATTTTCTGAAGCCAGCCAGACTGGATGATGCGCTCGACGTGTCGGTTGAACTGGTGGAGTTGCGTGGCGCCAGCATGGTGTTCGCGCAGCAACTGCGGCGACCGGCCGATGGTGCGCTGCTGCTGCGTGCGAAGGTGCGCGCGGTATCGCTTGCGGCCAGCACATTTCGGCCTGCGCCGATTCCGGAAGCGTTGGTGGCCTTGATGACCCCGTTTTGCTTGAAGCAGCGTTCCAGTCCTTTTGCGGAGTGACACTGATGTCCGAGTTCTTTCCACTGCGGCGTGCCATGGCGATCCTCGCACTCGCTTTCTTGCCGTTGGTAGCAATGGCGCAAGATGCAATTCCTGCATTGCCGACGGATGCGCCGGAAGACGCGGCGACCGCAGGAATTATCGTCAGCAACGATGGTCTCGACATCCTGCACCTGATCCTGCACGCGAGCATTCCGGTGCAAGCGGTGATGCTGATCCTGGTGCTGGCTTCGGTCGCTTCCTGGATGATCATCTTTCGCAAGAAACAAGGGCTGGATGCCGCCGCGAAAGAAGCCAACAGCTTCGAGGAGCGCTTCTGGTCGGGCGCAGATCTATCGAGTTTGTTTCGCGACGCCACCCAGAAAGATCGCAACATCGAAGGCCTGGAGGCTGTGTTCGAGGCCGGATTTCGCGAATTTGCCAGGCTGCGGCAAAAGAAGGGCATGGACGCGCGCACTCAGTTGGAAGGCGCGCAGCGCGCCATGCGCGCGCAGTTGTCGCGTGAAGTCGACACGCTGGAACACAACCTCGAGTTTTTGGCGACGGTTGGCTCGATCAGTCCTTACATCGGCCTGCTCGGCACCGTGTGGGGAATCATGATCAGCTTCCACAGCTTGTCCAACGTGAAGGAAGCGACCATTGCGACGGTCGCGCCCGGCATCTCCGAGGCCTTGATCGCGACCGCCATGGGCCTGTTTGCCGCGATTCCGGCCGTGGTCGCCTACAACCGTTATTCGACCCGGGTTGAACGTTTGAACGTGCGCTACGAGGCGTTTGCCGAGGAGTTCAGCTCGATTCTGCAGCGGCAGTCGCATGCGGATGAGCATTGAGTGAAGCAGTTCCAGAAAAGCGTAAGGGCATCGGCTCTGCGAGAACTGGAACTGGAGCTGGAACTGGTTCCTTCGTCGCGCCGCGCAAATCTCGTTTGAGGAATTGATGCATGTCTGCCAGCTTTTCCGGCCGCAAGCGCCGGCACCGCAAGCTCAAGGCCGAGATCAACGTCGTGCCTTACATCGACGTGATGTTGGTGCTGCTGATCATCTTCATGGTCACCGCACCGCTGCTCAATCTGGGCGTCGACATCGAGCTGCCGCAATCCAATGCGAAGCCAGTTGAACAACAGAAAGATCCGGTAATCGTCGAAGTCACCCAGGACGGCCGTTATTACCTCACCTTGCAGGGCGCAGCGGCCGAAGAAATCGACGCACAAACCTTGCAGCTGAAGGTGGGCGCCTTCGCGCGTGCCAATCCCGAAGTGGCGGTGCTGATCGCAGGCGACCACCGCGTCGATTACGGCACCATCTATCAGGGCATGGTGATCCTGCAGGGCGCGGGAGTGACCAAGGTCGGGCTGATGAGCGCGCCCGCTGACGCCGTCAAAGGTCGCTAATCGCACACCGATGGAACGATCCAACGACACCGCACGAGCGCTGGCGCTCTCACTAGGCGTGCATCTGCTGATTCTGGCGGTGATCTTCGCTGGCGTGCTGTTTTCCAGCGCTACGCCGCCGTTGTCGGTGGCCGGCAGCCCGATGGAAGCGACCTTGATGAGCGCGCCGGCCAACTTCAAGCCAACCGCTCCCTCAGCCCCTCCCAAGCCAGTGACACCCGCCGCACCCCCGCCGCAACCCAAGCCCACACCGCGTCCGCAAGAGGCGGAAACACCGCCACAACCGACCCCACAAGCGCCGCTACCCAAACCCGATACCCGCGAAACCGAACGTGCCGCACAGCTGGCGTTGGATCAAGCTGCCGAGAAGGCAAAGCAGGAAGAAGTCGAGCGCAAGCGGCAACAGCAGATCGAGCTGGATGCGGAAAAGCAGAAACAGGAAGCGGAAACCCGAGAGCGTCTGCGCAAGGAACAGGACGAGCGCGAGAAAGAGTTGGCCGATATTCGCCAGCAACGCGAGGCGGCGGAGCGCGCGCGAAAATTGGAAGAAGAAAAGCTCAAGCAACTGGAAGATCGCGCCAAACCCGCGGCGCCAACCAACACGCCCAGCGAAACCCCGCCGGCGACACAACTCGGCAATCAGGGTCGTGACGACAGCTTGTTGGGCCGCTACAGCCTGGCGATTCAAGCCGCGGTGACCCAAAATTGGCTGCGGCCGGATGCAACGCGGCCGGGCGTCCGCTGCGTGTTGCGCATCCTGCAAATACCGGGCGGTGAGGTCATTCAGGTCTCTGTCAGCACACCCTGTAATGCTGACGACCCCACGCGGCGCTCAATTGAGGCGGCGGTGTTGAAAGCGCAACCGTTGCCCTATACCGGCTACGAATCCGTGTTCCAGCGTGAAATTCGGTTCAATTTCAAATACGACGGCGAATAATCCGATGAAGCGACTGCTTGCCTGCTTTTCAGCGACATTTCTTGCTTTGGCGTTTTGCGCGACCGCGAGCGCTCAGGGATTGGAAATCGAGATCAACAAAGGCAATGCCGCGGCCACGCCGATCGCGGTGGTGCCGATGGAATATGTCGGCGTCGGCGCATTGCCCGAGACGGATGTGGCCGCGGTGATTCGCGGCGACCTCAATCGGTCCGGCGCGTTCAACGCGCTTTCAGAAGCCGACGTGATCGAGCGCCCGCAGCGTTTCGCCGACGTCAACTTCGCGACGTGGCGCCTCCTGCGGCAAGACTTCCTGGTCGTTGGCCGCATGCTCGACGCCACCGAGGGCGGCTATCGGGTGGAGTTCGAGTTGCTCGACGTCGCCAAGCAGGAGCCAATGCTGCGCCTCGCCCTATCGGGCCGTGCCGGCAACTTGCGCGATGTGGCGCATCAAGTCGCAGACAAGATTTACGAGAAAATAACGACAGTGCGTGGCGCGTTCTGGACTCGGATTGCCTACGTCACCGCCACGGGCCTTGGTCAAAACATCCAGTACGCGCTGATGGTGGCCGATTCCGATGGCCACAATCCGCAGACCGTGGTGCGCTCGCGTGAGCCGCTGTTGTCGCCGGCGTGGAGCCCGGACGGCCAGCGGCTGGCGTATGTGAGCTTCGAGCGCGGCAATTCGTCCATCTATATTCAGGAAATCACCACCGGCGCCCGCGAGGCGGTCGCCAGTTTCCGCGGCATCAATGGCGCGCCTTCGTTTTCGCCCGATGGCAGCCGCCTGGCGCTGACCCTTTCGCGCAGCGGCAATCCGGAAATCCACATCATGGACCTGGGTAGCCGCGAGTTGACCCAGATCACCCGCCATTGGGGCATCGACACCGAGCCGACCTGGACGCCCGATGGCCGCGAGATTCTGTTCACATCAGACCGTTCCGGCAAGCCGCAGATTTACCGTGTTTCTGCGGCAGGTGGCGAAGCCCAGCGCGTGACTTCCACCGGCGAATATAACGCGCGAGTGACCGTTTGCTGTGAAGGCAAGAAGATCGCGGTGGCGCAAGGTGGCGGAAACGTTTATCGTATAGCGGTTTTTGATAGAACTTTTGGCGAACCGGGCCAGGTTTCAGTGTTGTCACCGGGTAATCTGGACGAATCGCCAAGCTTTGCCCCTAACGGCAGCATGGTGCTCTACGCCTCCCGCGAAGGTAAGCGTGGTGTGCTTTATGCCGTTTCCGCCGATGGACGCGTGCGGCAGCGGTTGGTTCTCGCCGACGGAGACGTCAGAGAGCCCGCGTGGTCGCCATTCCGGCAGCGCTGAGTGGGTTACTTAGTTCGAAGATGCTGCATGAAGTTCTGCAAAGAAGAGCAACAAAAATAGCTGCACGTCCCACCCCCGAAAACTTCCCCGTTAGATAGGTAAAAGTGATGAACAATACGACCCGCCTCCTGCTCGCCGCCGCCATCTGCGCTTCGATGGCTGCTTGCACCAAGAAGAAAGACGTTGTGACGCCGCCTCCTGCCGAGTCGAACCCGCCGGTCGCCACCGCGCCGGTCAGCGACGGCAAGTTCACCGAAAATGACCTCGACACCGACAGCTGCCTGCGTCAGCGCGTTGTCTATTTCGATTACGACCAAGCCGATATCCGCGCCGAGTTCGCCGCGCAGATGTCCTGCCACGCCAAGTACCTGCGTGACCGCCCGTCGGCCCGCATCACCCTGGAAGGTCACGCCGATGAGCGCGGCAGCCGCGAGTACAACATCGGCCTCGGCGAGCGTCGTGGCAATGCGGTCAACGGTGCGCTGACTGCCAACGGCGGCTCGGCCAGCCAGCTTTCCGTCGTCAGCTACGGCGAAGAGCGTCCGACCTGCAACGATTCGGCTGACGATTGCTGGGGCAAGAACCGTCGCGTCGAGATCGTCTACACGGCTCGCTGATGCGCGCATCGGCATTGTCTGTGCGTCTGTTTCTGATACAAACCACTGCGGCGGCCCTCGTGGCCGCCGCGGTGTTTCCGGTTCACGCGCAAGGCCGTTTAAGTCTGGCTGAGCGCGTGGAACGCCTCGAGAGCGCGCAGGCCCAGCCTGACGCTCCCGACCAGAATTTGCAGTTGCTTAACCAGATCAACGACCTGCAAGCTGAGCTTCAGTCGTTGCGCGGGTTGATCGAGCAACAAGGCTTTGAGCTGGAGTCGCTGAAAAAGCGCGGTCGCGATCAGTACGTCGACCTGGATTCGCGCATTGCGCGGGTCGAAGGCGGCGGTGCGGCTGTTGCGCCCGGCGAGTCGGCCGCTCCCACCCAAACCGATGACGGTTTCGAGCCGTTGCCGGCTGATCCAGCGATAGGCCAACCGCCTGCCGTGCTGGAATCGCCGGGTGTGGTGATGGAAGCTCCCGAGGTCAGGCCCTCCGTCGATGGCGGTGGCGAAACCACCTCCTTGGGTGATGTCGATCCGGCCGTGATTGAGCAGGAGGGTGCGGATCCTGCCGGTGAGCGGCCGCTGTACGACTCCGCCTTCGACGCTTTGAAAGAAGGTCGTTATGCAGAATCGGCTAAGCGATTTCAGACGTTTCTGGGCAGCTATCCAAACGGCAGCTACGCGCCGAACGCTTGGTACTGGCTTGGCGAGAGTTACTACGTCACCCAGAACTACCCGATCGCGCTGGAGTCTTTTCGCGAACTGTTGACCTCGTTCCCGGATAGCGCCAAATCGCCAGACGCCCTGCTCAAGGTGGGCTATTGCCAATACGAACTGCGCCAGTGGGATGAGGCCGAAGCGACCTTGAACCAGGTCATCGAGCGTTACCCCGATAGCACCGTTTCGCGGTTGGCCCAAGGCCGTCTGCGCGCTCTGCGGCTGGAAGGCCGCAATTAGAGACGAGCATGGGTGGGCGCTCATGCCCACCCATCTGCTGCAAGCGAGTTCAAGTATGTCTGTCGCCGACCTCGCCCCACCCAGCGCCACCGAGCGCCTGAAGTTGACCGAGGTATTCCTTTCGCTGCAAGGCGAGGCGCGGCACGTCGGTTGGCCGACGGTGTTCATTCGCCTCACTGGCTGCCCACTTCGTTGTGGCTATTGCGATACCGCCTACGCCTTTCACGGCGGCGACTGGTGGAGCATCGACGACGTCCTGGCAGAGGTAGCCAAGTTTGGCGCTCGCCACGTCTGTGTCACCGGCGGTGAGCCGCTGGCGCAGAAGCGCTGCCTGGCGCTGTTGCAACGCCTTTGCGATGCCGGCTATCAGGTCTCGCTGGAAACATCCGGCGCCCTCGACGTGAGTGAGGTCGATGCTCGAGTACACCGCGTGATCGACATCAAGACGCCCGGCTCAGGCGAAGTCAGCCGCAATCGCTGGGAAAATCTGCAGCAATTGCGAGCAGACGATCAACTCAAATTTGTGCTGTGTGATCGCGCGGACTTTGATTGGGCTTGTGAGCAGATTCGTCAGCACGCCCTCAATGATCGCTGCGACGTGCTGTTCTCGCACAGCCACGCTCAGTTGAGTGCGACCGAACTCGCCGACTGGATCGTCGCCGAACGCATTCCAGTGCGCTTTCAGACCCAACTGCACAAGCAGTTGTGGGGCGACACGCCAGGCCGCTAGAGATCGAAAACATGCAACCCAACTCTCACGCCAGCGCGGTGGTGCTGCTTTCCGGTGGCATGGATTCCGCCGTTGTCCTGGCGATGGCGTCGGAACGCGGCTTGCGCTGCCACGCCCTCAGTGTCGCTTACGGCCAACGCCACACGTCCGAGCTCGCTGCGGCAGCGGGATTGGCGGCGTCGATGCACGCCGCGTCCTACAAGGTCGTCAACGTTGATCTGCGCCACATCGGCGGCTCCGCATTGACTGCGGATATCGATGTGCCCGATCACGGCGGCACCGGTATACCCGTCACCTATGTGCCAGCGCGCAACACCATCATGTTGTCGGTGGCGCTGGGATGGGCCGAAGTGTTGGGAGCGGCGGAATTGTTCTGTGGCGTCAACGCGGTGGATTATTCCGGCTACCCAGACTGTCGACCCGCCTTCATTGAAGCGTTCGAGCGGCTGGCCAACCTCGCCACCAAGGCGGGCGTTGAGGGACAGTTCATGCGCGTCAATGCGCCGCTTATGGCGATGAGCAAGGCAGACATTGTGCGCGAAGGAATACGCTTGGGCGTCGATTTTGCCGCGACCGTTTCCTGTTACCGCGCCGACTCAGAAGGCCGCGCCTGTGGCCACTGTGATGCTTGCCGACTGCGCGCGGAAGGCTTTCTCAACGCAGGCGTGTCTGATCCGACCCGTTACGCCTGAAATTGAGCGGCTTGTCCAAGATCGCCGCGATAGCTACACTGCGCGGCTCGCTCGCGTCGTCAGTTTGATCGAACGTGCTGCGTGCACAGTTGCGCTTGCATGCTTGGACTGTCGTCAGCGTCAATCAGTGGGTCGTTAGCTCAGTCGGTAGAGCAGCGGACTTTTAATCCGTAGGTCGACGGTTCGAATCCGTCACGACCCACCACTGATCGGTGAGTGCAGGGTGCGGCCAATCCGCTTTTGCTCCGCAAAATGGCAGACGGCCGCGAGCGCATGTGCACTCGCGACCGCCATACAGCGTGATGCTTGAATCAGCGTGAGGCTGGAATCAGCCGCCCTGCTGCTTCAAGGCTGACTCGGCGTCCAGTACGGCGACGTCATAAGCCACTTTGGCGCGCTTCAGGCATTCATCGCGTTGCGGCATGACTTGCGGCGAATCGCACAGTTCCTCGGCGATTTTCAGCTTGCCCTTTGCATCGGTGATGGCCAGGTCGTAGACAGCTTTGGCGTTGTTTTCGTTAGCCTCATTGCGGACTTCAGCGACGTCTTCGCGGCCTTCGGCGGCGGTCTCGCGCACTTCATCCAGGTTGCCATCGTTGCTGGCGTCAATGGCAGCACGAGTAAGTTCGTGCTCGGCCTCCGCGGTTGCCTTGGTGACCTCGGCAGAAGATTCGGCGACGGTCGTACGCACATCCAGCTGCGCATCGGCGACATCCTTCGCGTGCTCGGTCTGTTCCTTGGCTACGTCGGCGGCGGCTTCAGTACGGGATTCAGAGCAGGCGCTGAGTCCCAAGGCGGCAGCCAGTGCGAGTGACAACGGCAGCAATCGAAGATTGAGAATGGTTGACATGGTGTTCTCCTGGAAGGCGCGGCCACAACGCGGCCGTGCTGAGGGTGTGGGGCGAATCAGTTCTTCGCGTCTTCGGCTTTCTCTTGAATCACTTCGCCGGTCCTTTCGATGTCTTTGCCAGCGCCCTGCATGGTGTTGCAGGCCGACAGCGTCAGCGCTGCGGCGATCGCCAGCAGCAAGCGCTTTGAGGATTGGATTGAGCGGTTCATGGCTGACTCCTGTGGTGCCGCGGATGAGTCCGACCGTTGCGAGTTGGCAGACGGGCAGGGTGCTTCTCGCATGGAGAAGGAATGGCTCTACAACGATTCCTCGAACTTCTTGACTTGCGCTTCGGCGGCGTCTTTCTGGATGCCATAGCGCTCTTGAACTTTGCCGATCAGGTAGTCGCGATGGCCCTCGAGTTGGGCGAGATCGTCATCGGTCAATTTGGCCCATTCGGTCTTCAATCGACCCTTGATCTGTTTCCACTTGCCTTCGATGCGGTCGCTGTTCATGGCGATGTTCCTTGCTGTTGGGATGAATGAATTGAACGGTTAATCGGTGCGTGGATCGCGAGCCAGCGCGCTGCGCTCAAAATTTGCGTGTGGCAGCTGCGGCGGCGGTGATGACGCCACCGATGACCAGCAACACATAGCCAAGTGAGCGCGACGGTGTCTTGTCGGTGGCGACGGTGACTGCCGAATCGCCAATGCTGAAAAGCGTCTTGCTGTCGGGGTAGCTGACCACGCCCAGAGAAATGAGCGCGCCCACAATCAGCAGCAGGATGCCGAAAACGATCGCGGTAGTTTTCATCACGAGGATTCCTTGTGTGAGGTGCTGAACGAGTGATCGAAAAGGGCTGAAGCAGGCGTCGCAGCAAAGCCAACGTGCTTGCTAGTGAATGTTCTTCAGCAACTGCCGTGCCAGCTCCCTTCAGCATTGGAATATGCAGCAAAATCAATGGTGTGGCGCCAGTTTTGGCGCGCGTATTCGACACCGGCTTGATGCCGCCAAAAGGCAAGCTGCAAGATTCGCCGTGCGCTATTGCACGATGCAGTCCGTGAGTTTGAAGGCCGATGGCGCTGCTACGGACTGCGGTGAGCTGGCAGCAGCAAACGACTCGTGCCAACACTCTCGCCATCCGATGCACGGACCCCGCAGATGCCTGCTGGGTGGCCGCGGCAGCAGCCGCAGTGCGCGAGAGCAGGGCGTGGTTCTAAGCCAGCGGGATGCGGTCGATCTCTCGAATCCGCGCGCGCAAGCGTCCGAGTTCGGCATGCGTAGCGACTCTTGCCAGTAGCTCGTCGGCGACAA